>NZ_CP102578.1:6327826-6636630 GCF_042230915.1 Archangium gephyra
CGGACAGCGGGCACCTGGTGCTGCGGACGAACAACTACTTCCTCACCGGTGGGCAGCCCGCCTGTCTCAACGCCAGCATGCCCTGAGGGAGGGCACGGGCGCGCTTGACATCCGCTCGCCGTCCGGGCCTGGGTAGAGGGGACATGGATGAGACTCCGCCGTCCCCCCTGCCCTTCCCGACGAGCCTCTGCCACCGCTGCGCGGCACCGCCGAAGTACGTGCGGACAAAGACGTCCACGTTCATCCTCTGCCCGCTGCTGCCGCAGAAGTACGCGCCCCAGCCGGTGCTCAGGTGCCCCCTCTTCCGGCCGAAGTCCCCCGAGCCGGAAGCGACGTAGGCGCACCTGGCGTGCTCAGCCCAGGTGCTGCAGCTCGCGCGACAGCTGGGTCTCCAGATCGCGGATGTTGCGGTACACGAGGCAGCGGTAGGCCGCGACGTCGAACTTGAGCTCCTTGAGGTCGCGGACGAGCAGGATCGTCGGCCGTCCCTTGCCCCACGCGTAGCCGACCTCCAGGTACACGTTCGGGTTGGCCATGGAGAGGTCCGCGATGACGACCTTCGCCGTGTCGATGCGCTCTTTGATCCGCTGGATGATGGCGCCCTCGAACACGGCCTGATCCACGCGCTCGCACAGCAGCCCCGCGCCCTTCACGGGGCCCAGGATGCCGTAGTGGTAGACGTCCTCCATCTCCGGAGCGAAGGGCATGGCGACGAAGGCGTGGGGCTTGGCCAGTGACTGCGCACCGGCCGTGGCCATCGGCGGCGCCTGCACGTGCTGGCTCGTGCGCTTGACGCGGAAGCCCCAACCGCTCGGCAGGGGCTCCACCCCCGGGCTCTTCCCGAGCCCCCTCTCCAGCGCCTTGCGCAGCCGCTCCGCGCGCCGCTGCTCCAGCTCCACCACGGTGATGCGCTCCAGCCCCTCCGGCCCGGCGCCCCGCATGAAGGCCTCGACGAGGCCTCCGACGAGCGCGAGCGCCGCCTCGTCCTCATCCAGGCCGTAGTTGGGGCCATGCACCGTGCAGGCGATGTGGCGGAGGCCCGGGCGCGACTCGAGCGCCTTGAGCGCCCGGGCCGCGAACTGGCGGATCTCGTGGTAGCCGAACTTCCCCAGCTTCACGGTCCCGAGGAAGAGCGCCAGGGGCGCGCCGATGGCGCCCCGCGTCTCGATGAAGACATGATCTCCGATGGGCACCGAGAAGCGATCCATCGGGATGCCCGCGTGTTCGAGCAGCAGGGCCACGGCCCGATCCGCGCCGTAGAAGCTCTGGGCGTGCTTGAGCAGCACCACGTCCGCACGCGTGTCGGTGATGTTTCCGGCTTCCAGGACGACGTCGAGGGCAGCGCTCATCGGGAGGGACTGTCTCACGGAGGAGTGGGGCCCGCCACGGGGGCCGGGGTGCTCGCGGCGGAGCCGGATTGCCGTCCGCGCTCCCGGCCAGCTTCACTCCACTGCAATCCCTAATCGTGGTGCAAAGGGATGGTCTGTCTGTAGAGCCCTGGAGGACTGGCCAGTCGTGGACAGCCCCATCCCTCGGGCCATGCGACTTTGCCCCGGGAAACAGGCATCATTCGAGGCGCGCTCTCAGGAGGTGCTTCATGAAGCCGTCCCTCGCCGCCCTGTCCTTCGGAATCCTGTTGTCCGGCTGCGCCCAGCGAGCGCCCGAGCCTCCACCCCGGCCCGCTGTACCGCGCCCCGTCGCAGCCGCGCAGGCTCCCGCCCCCACCGTCACGGCGTTGGCCGATGCCCGCTCCTCGTACACCTATGTGCCCGCGAGCAAGCGGGATCCCTTCCGCGTCGACTTCGAGCGGCCTCCCGCTCCACCGCCTCCGCTGAACTGCGACGAGCCGCTCTGCCGCTACAGCCTCGATGAGCTCAAGCTGACGGGCATCGTGTCGGGAATGGGCAGTCCCGTGGCCGTGCTCGAGAGCCCGAGGGGAAAAGGTTACTCGGTCTACCGGGGCAGCAAGGTGGGCAGGTACGGCGTGGTGAAGCAGGTCCTCCGTGACGCGGTCGTCGTGGTCGAGTCCTGGCCCGATCCCCGCGGCGTCGCACGCAAGGAGGAGATCGTCCTGCGGATGCGCGCGGATGCGCCGCTCATGCTGGACGAGTAGCTGCAGCTCATGACGAGGTGACTGGCGGCGGGGCCGGAGCGACCTCGACCGCGCCTCCTGGCTCCACCGTCACCCGCACCGGCAGGAAGTGCTCGATGAGCCACGCGTGCGTGGTGAGGTGCTCCGTCACCCGCGCCGTCGTGTAGCGCGTCGTCCCCGGAGAAGAAGGGCCCAGCTTGCCCGCCGCCAGCAGCGCCGCGGGCAGGAGGATCTGATCCCCGAGGTGCTCGTCCAGCGCGCCCCCGCTCTCCATGAAGCGCGCCACCTCTTCCGCCGCCTCGCGTCCCACGTCCTCCGCCGGACGCCCCCGCTTCCCCAGCGCCGTGAAGCCGGCGATCGTGTGCTCGAACTGCGCCAGGATGAACGTCACCGTGCCCACCGAGTGCGTCACCGGCAGCGGGCGGTTCTCCGCGTGGCTGTAGAGGCCCCGCTCGCGCAGCGCCGCCACCGCCTCCTTCGACTGCCGCTCCGCGATGCCAAAGGGCAGCCCTCCCACGAACGAGCCCACCGCGATGTCCCGCAGCGTCCCACGCGCCGGCAGCTCCACCCGGCTCGGCGGATCGCGCACCGGCTCCACCTCGGCGATGAACTCTCCGGCCCCCTGGGGATAGAAGCCCGCGTGCACCAGGCGCAGCGAGGCATTCATCCCGTACGCCTTCACCACCGGCAGCCACACGCCCACCACGTAATGGTAGCTGGGGCTGTGCGGCAGATGCGTCCCGCCGCGCAGGGTGAGCGAGCCGCCTCCCGCCAGCGCCAATGGGTAGAAAAGGCACTGGAAGAGCAGCGGCGTGCTGCCCGCCGTCCCCACCTCCAGTAGGTAGTCGCCCGGGTGCACCGGCCCTGGCTCGAAGCGCAGCTCCGAGGCGCCCACCGCCGCGCCCTCGCTCTGGCCGCCGCTGATGGCTTCCGCGCCCCGCACGCAGGCGAGGTGCTGCGGCCTCAACCCCGGCGGCTGGCGATTGGCCCTCACGTTCTTCATGTGGAAGGGCCTCCCGGTGATGAGCGACAGCGACAGCGCCGAGCGGAGGATCTGCCCTCCCCCCTCGCCCTCGCTCCCGTCGATCTCCACCGGTCCGTCGTGGCGGTCGGTGCCTGCCATGCCCCTTCCCCCTCCGAGAAAGTCCGGCGCAGCCTAGCAGAAGGCTTTCGGTTACTGTCCGCCCGCCTTGGCCCTCGCGATCTTCCTGTTCACCTACGTCTTCATCGCCGGCATCCGCCTCCCCTTCCCCAAGCTGGATCGCCCCGGAGGCGCGCTCGTGGGCGCCGTCCTCATGGTGGTGGCCGGTGTCGTCGCCCCCTCCGAGGTCTTCAACTACAGCTCCGACCCCGCCCGGCACGCCGTGGACATGGACACGCTCGTGCTCCTGCTGGGGATGATGCTGATCGCGGACTACCTCTCGCAGGCCGCCTTCTTCCGCGCGGCCGGCGCCTGGGCGCTGCGCAAGGCCCATACACCCCGGTTGCTGCTCGTGGCCGTGGCCTGCACCAGCGCCTTCCTGTCCGCCTTCCTCGTCAACGACACCATCTGCCTGATGCTCACCCCGCTGGTGCTGGTGGTCGTCGAGGACGCGCGCCTGCCTCCCATCCCCTACCTGCTGGCCGTGTGCATGGCCTCCAACGCGGGCTCGGTGGCCACCTTCACCGGCAACCCCCAGAACATGCTCATCCAGGGCGCCTCGGGGCTGCCCTATGCGCAGTTCGTCGCGTACATGGCGCTGCCGGCCGTGCTCTCCACCGGCGTGGTCGTCGCGGGGCTCCTCTTCGTCTTCCGCAAGGAGCTCTCGCACGAGCGCTTCGACACGCACCCGCCTCCGCCCGCCGTGGACCGGCCGCTGCTCGGGCTCACGCTCGTCACGCTCGTGGGCGTGGTGGCCGCCTTCTTCATCGGCCTGCCCATGAGCTGGAGCGCCCTGGCCGGCGCCGCGGTGGTGATGACGCTCTCGCGCCGCGCTCCGCCCCGCCAGGCCATCGAGCGCGTGGACTACGTCCTGCTGCTCTTCTTCGCCTGCCTCTTCGTGGTCGTCTACGGCGTCAACAAGGCCGGCTGGGCGGATGACATCTACCGCATCTTCTCGCCCTTCATGTCCGGGCCGCCCTGGCGCGAGACGCTCGGCTTCGCCGGGCTCACGCTCGTGGCCTCCAACCTCTTCAGCAACGTGCCCTTCGTCATGCTGGCGCGCGCCTGGGTGCCCACGCTGCATGATCCCGTGCTGGGCTGGCACGTGCTGGCGCTCGGCTCCACCCTGGCCGGCAACCTCACGCTGGTGGGCAGCGTGGCCAACCTCATCGTCTTCGAGGCCGCGCGCGGCAAGGCCGAGCTGAGCTTCCTTGGCTACCTGCGCGTGGGCCTCCCCATCACGCTCATCAGCTTCGTGCTGGGGCTCGCGGTGCTCCTCGCGGAGCACGCGTTCTTCTGACGGTTCATCCGCTTCAGTGAAGTGACCAAAGGGATTGCTGCTCCCTCTCCCCTCGGGAGAGGGTCGGGGTGAGGGTATCCGAGCCCGTTCTTCAACCAGTGGCCCTCGGTGTGGACAGAGGGTTGAACCCGGGTTCTCCCGATACCCTCACCCTGTCCCTCTCCCGGAGGGCGAGGGGACAGTGCCACCGGTCAGTACATGTTCCCAGGGGCACTCCTGCGTGGACCTAATTGAAAGGGATCAGGCGTCCGGATCCGGCAGCTCGCCGGGAGCCAGCTCGGGCTCGGCGGGCTTCGGAGGTGCCGGCAGCTCGCGGCCCGTGTTGTGGATGCTGTCCGAGCCGGACTGCTCGGCGTCCGCGGGCAACGCCCCGCCCGGCTTGCGATCCGGCGGGCGCAGCTCCTCGGCGAACTGCGCGGCGACCACGTCCAGCATCCCCGTCAGCTCCTGGCGGAACAGCGCGGGATCCTTCCCCACCTTGAAGGGATCCAGGTGCTCGGCGCCCTCGGTCACCCGGTCCACCTCGAAGGGGCGGCGCCAGATCTCCGCGCGGCCGTTGATCTTGAACATGCGCGCATAGCCCCGCATGTACGCGCCCGCGTGTCCCTTCACGCTGCGCATGCCGTAGTCCTGGATGACGAACTCCACCACCGAGTCCGCCCCCAGCCGCGTCAGCAAGTCGTAGTCCGGGGCGTTCGCCGGCACCTCCTCCACCAGGAAGCTCTCCAGCATCGTCGCCACCCGCGCCGGATCCAACGCGTGCACCCACGGCCGCTCCTCGGGGAGCTGCCGGAACGTGTTCACGCGCAGGCGCTCGGAGACCTCGAAGCGGCTCACCGCCGAGGTCAGCTTCGCCTGCAGCCGGCGATCCGCCTCCTTCGGCTCCAGCTTCTTCAGCTTGCCCTTGTAGGCGTCGTCCTTCTGGAACACGACGCTATGCGGGCCCGCCTCGAGCTCGATCCGGGAGATGAACGCGGGCCGTGACACCCGATCCAGGTCCGAGCCCGCGAGCCGCTGCGAAGCACAACCCCCAGTCAGAAGCACCAGCAATGCGAGGAATGAGATCCGCCCCATTCCCCACACATACAGCATTTTTCCGCTTCCACCCAACGCGGAGCGTCAATCGGAGGACACTCACTCCCAGGGGGAGCAGGCTTCAGAACAGCAGCAGCTCCTCGTGGGGCTCCAGCGTCTCCCCGGTGACCTTCGTATGCCCTCCGAGGAGGGCCTCGTTGCTGCGCTGGCGGGACTCGGTGAGCTCGGAGACGAGGGCGAGGATCTGCGGATGGGTGAGGATGAGGGTGTCGAAGTCCTCACGAGGCAGGCGCAGCAGCGAGGTGTTGCGCGCGGCCGTCACGGTGGCACTGGCGGGCGTCTTCTGCAGCAGGGACATCTCGCCGAACAGCTCGCCCTCGCGCAGCCGGGCCAGGGACTGTTCGCCCTTGGAGACGGCCACCTCGCCGGAGAGCACCACGTAGAGGCCGTCCACCGGGTGGCCCTCGTGGATGATGGTGTCGCCGCGGCGCACCTCGCGGGCCCGGAAGCGCTCCACCAGCTCGCGCCGGTCCTTGCGGCCGAAGGGCTGGAAGATCGCCGAGGTGTTCACCACGTCCGACAGCAGCCGCTGCCGGCAGAAGCGCCTCAGGGCCTTGGCCACCTGGGGGTAGCTCCGGGAGAGGCCCGCGAGCACCGGCGCGGAGATCTCCAGCACCTGCGTGTCCTCGGAGGCGCTCACCACCGAGGCCGAGCGCGGCGCGCCCGACAGCAGCGCCATCTCGCCGAAGAAGGCACCCTCGCCCAGCTGGGCCAGCTCGCGCAGCTCGGCGCCGGCCTGGCGCACGATGCGCACGCGGCCCGCGCAGATGACATAGAAGGCATCGCCCTTGGTGCCCTGCTCGATGATGCGCCCGCCCTCGGGGAAGCGGCGCAGCGGGCAGCGCTCGAACAGGGCGATGAAGGCGTCGCGCGGCAGGTCCGAGAAGAGCGGAATCTTCGGCAGCGCCTCGTCCTGGGGGGCCGCCTCGGCGACGGGCTCCTCGGCCTCCGGCGTGCCCGGCGCGTCCACCGCGGGCGCGGCCGAAGCGGCCTCCGAGGGCTGCTGCTCCGCGCCCGCGAGCGCCGCCAGCTCCACCGCGTGCAGCAGCGAGTCCGCCTGGACGGCGAGCTCCGTGAAGGGCGTGCTGCCCGGCACCGGGGGCTGGAAGTCCACGCCCTCCTGCGGCGTGAAGCGCTCGAGGCGCGGGGAGGCGGGCCGCACCGCCGCCACCCGGAGGGGCTGGGGCGGAGGCTCGGGGGCGGAAGGCGCGGGGGGCTGCTCCGTCACCGCGGGCCGGACGTCGCTCGAACGGCGGCGCAGGCCCGGAGGCGCGGACTTGGCCACGGGGGCCTGGGTGGACGCGGCCTCCGTGCTCCCCTTCTCCGCGTCGCTGAGATCCAGCTCGACTTCGATGTCCGGCGCGGCAGCGGCGGGAGGCTCGGCACCCGCCTCCTCGAGGTCCAGCTCCACCTCGATGCCCGACAAGGACGAGGCGGCCTTGGGCTCGGGCTCCGGGGCGGCCTCGTCCTCGGCCAGGGCGTCGTCGATGTCCGGCGGCAGCTCGATGTAGAGCGCGGCCTGCTTCACCACTGGAGACGCCACTGGCGGCGGCGTCACCGCGCGAGCCGCGCCGCCCCCTCCGCCCCGGCGGGCATAGAGGTTGGCCAGCATCTGCTGCACGCCCTGGTGCGACGCATCCAACTCCAGGATGAGCTTGCTGGCGGCGATGGCGCGCGGGAGGAACCCCTCGCGGGCGAAACCCTCGGCGGCGGCCTGGTAGGCGGAGATGGCGCGGGCGCTGTTGCCCACCTTCACCCAGGCATCTCCCAGCCGCACGCGCGCCTGGTAGTCCTTCGGATCCAGCTGACAGTATTCCTCGAAGAGCTCGGCGGCCCGGACAAAGCGGCCCTTGGTGAGGGCTTCGTTGGCTTTGTCCCTGAGCTGCCGTGGCTCCATGTCAGCGTGCCCCCTCGGCCGCGGTCGTCGTCTTGGCCAACGCCGTCACCGCTGCCTCTCGGACCCGACGGTAATAGTCACTCTTGAGCGCGTCCAGTGCGTCGGCCTGGGCACCGGTGCCCATCTTCGTGAGGGCACCGGCCGCCGCGGCCCGGATCTCCGGCAGGTCGTGGTACAGGTCGCGCGCCACCAGCTCGGCCGCCGTGGTGTCGCCGATCTCCCCCAGCGCCGTGAGCAGCTCGCGCCGGCCCACGCCCGAGGGATCCTGCAGCGCCTTGACCAGCGTGGGCACCGCCTCCTTCGCCTTCAGCCGGCCCAGCAGCGTGGCGGCCAGCACCAGCTCGGGGCCTCCCTCGGAGACGGCCTTCTGGAGTTCACCCACCGCGGAGGCCGGCGCGCCCGTCTTCACCAGGGCGTCGAGCACCACCAGCTTCTCGCCGCTGACCTGCGGCAGCAGCTCCACCAGCGCGGAGCGGCCGGCCTCGCCCTCCTCGGCGAGCGCCTGGGCCAGGGCCTTCACCAGATACCGGTCCGCCTCGAACAGGCCATTCTTGGCGAGCGCCACGCCCTCGGGCCCCAGGCGCGTCAGGCCCACCAGGGCGGCGGTGCGCACCGTCACGCTGGAGTCCCCGGCGAAGCTCTTGAGCAGCTCCAGCGCCCCGGGCGCCTTCACGGACCCGAGCGCGCGCAGCAGCCCGGCCAGCGGCTCGAGCCGGGCCGAGTCCACGTCATCGAACAGCTCGGCGGGCGCGCGCTGCTGCACCACGGGCCGGCCCATGTCTCGCGCCTTGGCCGCGTTGAGCGCCTTCACACGGGCCATGAGGCTGGAGTGCTTCTCGCCCTTCTGCCTGTCCCCGCCGCGCTGCTGCTGCTGCTGGGAGGGATCGAACCCCGGCCCGTAGCGCTCGGGGAGCGGCTGGGTGACCCAGTCCTGGCGGAGCGCCTGCGCGGCCGCGAGCTCCTGCTCGAACGCCTTCTGCAGCACGGGAGCCGCGGAGGTCTCCCCGATGGCGGCGGCCGCGTCCACGGCGAGCGCGCGCAACGTGGCATCGCCCTGGGTGACGTAGGGCAGCACCTTGGGAAGCAGATCCTTGGCCGCGGGGCCGAGGCCGATCACCACCTGCAGCCCGCCAGCGGCGGTGGAGGCGCGCGACAGGCGCTCGACGATGGGCTCCATGGGGCAGCCGCCGCGCTCGCGCATGGCCCGGGCGACGGGGACGGCCTCACTGGTCTCGGCATCGAGCGCGATGGCGCACAGCGCGGCATCGGTCTGAGGCTGGCGCGGCATGGCGAGCAGGGCGTCGATGGCCAGGGGGCTCACGGAGCTCTTCTCCACCGCCACGGCCTGCAGCCGGGGAATGGCCTGGGGCTCCTGCAGCCGCGTGAGGGCCGTGATGGCGGACTCGCGCAGCTCGGGGAAGCTCTCGTCCAGCAGGGGAAGGATGGCGGGCACGGCGCGCTTGTCACCCAGGTCCCCCAGGCCGCGCACCGCGGCGGCGGCGAGGATGACCTGGCTGCCGCGCACCAGGGGCATCAGCCGGTTGAAGGCATCGGGACGGCCGCTCTTGCCCAGCTCCTCGGCGGCGCCCACGCGCTCGGGCAGCGAGCCCTCGTTGAGGGCCAGCAGGTTGCGCTCCCAGATGGCCTTGGACTCGGCGGCGACGACCTCGGCCATGGCGCCCGGCACATTGGCCTGCTTGAGGGCCTGGACGATGACCTGGCGCGTCTGGCGGCCGCGGCGGCCGTACTGCAGGGTGAGGTAAGCCTTGGCCTTGTCGTTCTTCACCTGCGCCAGCGCCATGGCCGCCTGGCCCTGGACATCCACGTCGGAGTCCTCGAGCAGCTCGCCGAGCAGATCCACCACGCGGGGATCCTGGCTCTTGCCAAGCGCGGAGGCGGCCTCACCGCGGACGATGGAGGCCATGTCCTTGGCGGCGCGGGTGAAGAGGGCCAGGTCGTCGGGACGGGCGTCCTCGGCCAGCTTCTTCACGGCGAGGGCCCGCACCTCCGGGCGAGGGCTCTGCAGATCGGCGAGAAGCTGATCGCGGCTACCACTGCACCCGGCGGTGACGAGAAGAGACAGGACGACAAAAAGGGGGCGCGCGCCGGTTCGCATCGTTCTCCGGGGAGGGAAAGCGTGAGACGCCGGCGGTTATATCAGCGGTGCGCGCGACCGCCCACGACTCAGCGGCCCTTGCGAGGGCCCCCTCGCCCCCTGGGCGCCCCAGCACCCCGAGGCCCACCGGCGCCACGAGGGCCACCAGCGCCGCGAGGGCCACCGGCGCCACGAGGAGGCCGGGGGGTCCACTCGGACGTGGGGCCCTGCTTCTTCGCGCGCCAGTTGGTGAAGGGACGCGAGCCCTCGCCAGTCTCCTCGCCTCCCGGACGTGCCGCACCGCGGCGCGCGGGGCCACCAGCGCCCGCGCCGAAGGGCTTGCGCGCGGGACGCTCGCCGCGCTCCTCGCCCCGGGGCGCCCACTCACGGCGCTCCGGACGGGGACCACGCGCGGGGACCCGGCGCTCGGCGCTCGGATCCGAACCGAAGGACTCGCGCGAGGGACGAGCACCACGCTCGCCACGCTCCTCGCCCCGAGGCGCCCACTCACGGCGCTCCGGACGGGGACCCCGCGAGGGAACCCGGCGCTCGGCGCTCGGCTCCGAGCCGAAGGACCCGCGGGCGGGACGAGCACCACGCTCGCCACGCTCCTCGCCACCCCGAGGTGCCCACTCGCGGCGCTCCGGACGGCCACCCGCGCCAGCACCGAAGGGCTTGCGCGCGGGACGGTCACCCGCATCCGCCCCGAAGGGCTTGCGCGCGGGACGAGCACTGCGCTCCTCGCCACCCCGAGGCGACCACTCCTTGCGTGCAGGGCGGTCACCCGCGCCCGCACCGAAGGACTTGCGCTCCGGACGAGCACCGCGCTCGCCACGCTCCTCACCCCGAGGCGCCCACTCCTTGCGTGCAGGGCGGCCACCCGCGCCCGCACCGAAGGACTTGCGCTCCGGACGAGCACCGCGCTCGCCACGCTCCTCACCCCGAGGCGCCCACTCCTTGCGCTCGGGACGGCCACCCGCGCCCGCCCCGAAGGGCTTGCGCGCCGGACGATCACCCGCGCCGAAGGGCTTGCGCTCGGGACGGTCACCCGCGCCCGCGCCGAAAGGCTTGCGCGCCGGACGGTCACCCGCGCCCGCCCCGAAGGACTTGCGCTCCGGACGGCCACCCGCCCCAGCGCCGAAGGGCTTGCGCGCGGGACGGTCACCAGCACCCGCGCCGAAGGGCTTGCGCGCGGGACGGTCACCAGCACCCGCGCCGAAGGGCTTGCGCGCGGGACGGCCACCCGCCCCAGCGCCGAAGGACTTGCGCTCCGGACGAGCACTCCGCTCGCCCCGGGGCGCCGGCTCATCGCGATCCGGACCGGTGCTCGCGCTCTCCTCCAGCTCGTCCTCGCCAGGCGTCCACGTCCCGCGACGCTCGGCACGGCCACCCGCCGCGCTACGGAAGGCCGGCCGGGAGCCACCCTCGCCCCGCGGGGCGAACGTCTTGCGCTCGGGAGCACCCGCGGCCGCCCGTGCCGGACGCTCCGCCTTCATGCCCTTGCGCTCGGGACGCTCCGTCCGGGCGGCCCCGCGCGGCGCGGGCTTCGCCGCCGCACGCTTCCGGGCCGGCGCGGGAGGCGCCTCGTCACCAAAATCATCGTCATCCATGTCCGCCGTCTCGAATCCCGGGGCCGAGCGCCCATGGCGCCTCGGCGGCAGCCGGAGCTCGCGCTCGGGCGGCGTGGCCTTCCCGTCGGCCACTTCCTGCAGCATGCGCACCTGGTTCTCCGACAGCGGCTTCATCTCACCGGGGCGCAGGCCCTCGACGGTGATGCCCGCGTAGGAGGGCCGGTACAGGCGGACCACCGGGGCACCCACCGCGGCGCACAGGCGCTTGATGAGGTGCGGGCGGCCCTCGGCCACCACCAGCTTCAGCCAGGTGTTGCGCTCGGCCTGCTCGAAGACGTCCACGCTCAGCGGCGTGGCCATGCCGTCCTCCAGCCGTACGCCGCTGCGCAGCTTGTCCAGCGTGGCCGCGTCCGGCACGCCCTTCACCTTCGCCAGGTACGTGCGCGGCACCTGGAAGCTCGGGTGCGTCAGCTTGTGCGCCAGCGCCCCGTCGTCCGTGACGAGCAGTGCCCCTTCGGCGTCATAGTCCAGCCGGCCCACCGGGAAGAGCCGCTTGCCGGTCTCCTCGATGTAGTTGGCCACGGTGGGACGGCCCTGCGGATCCGACAGCGTCGTCACGACGCCCACGGGCTTGTAGAGCAGGTAGTAGGTGGACTCCTCGGGCGGCGTGACGAGCTTGCCGTCCACCGTCACCAAATCCCCCGGCTCCACCTTGGAGCCCAGCTCGGTCACCTTCTGGTTGTTCACCGTCACGCGGCCCTCGGTGATGAGGTCCTCCGCGTGTCTACGAGAGGCCACGCCCGCGCGGGCCAGGTACTTCTGCAAACGTTCAGACGCCATTTCCGCCACCTTCCACTTCTTCGACCACCCGTCAAGCGGGCTCTGCTGGCCCCTTATCACCCTCGGCGGGTGGAGGGGTGGGGTTCAGGAGGCTGGAGGCGGCCTTCTGCGTCTTCTCCGCGGCGTCCATGGCCTGCTCCAGCTCCTCGAGCGCGGCTTCCGACGCCGCCACGCTCTTGTCCATGCGCTTCTGGAAGTCCGGATCCGCCAGCAGCTCCACGGTGCCACTGGCACTCGGGGCCGCCGGCCGCTCCTTCTCCACGATCTCCTGGTGCTCCTGCGTCAGCTCGTGGAACTCGCGCAGCGTGGGCAGGGCGGACAGGTCCTTGAGGGCGAAGAACTCGAGGAACTCGCGGGTCGTCCCGTACAGCATGGGCCGGCCCACCTCCTCCTTCTTGCCGAGGATCTTGATGAGCTTGCGATCCAGCAGCGCCTTGATGACGGCGCCGCAGTCCACGCCGCGGATGTCCTCGATCTCCGGGCGGGTGACGGGCTGGCGGTAGGCGATGATGGCCAGCGTCTCCACGGCGGCGCGGGTGAGGCGCTGGGGCTTCACGCGCAGGTAGCGCCGCACGTACTCGCCCGAGTGCGGATCCGTGCGGAACTGCCAGCCGCCGGACACCTCGTACAGGACGATCCCGCTGATGCCGTCGCGGTGGACGCCGGAGATCTGGTTGAGCGCCTCGACGATCTTCTCGCGCTCGATGCCCGTGGCCTCGTAGAGCTGATCCAGGTCCAAGGGCTTCTCGGCGACGAAGAGCACGCTCTCCAGCACGGTGCGGATGCGCTCCGGGGAGAGGTGGCGGCTCTTGAGGACGAGCTTCTCGAAGGACGACTGGAGATCCGGGACCTCGTCGGCCTCGATGGTGGCGACCTCGGAGTCCTCCAGCTCGTCCTCGTCACCAGGGCCGGTGACAGCGGCGATCTCTTCCTCGGTGAAGGGGCTGGGGCCGCCGGAGGAGCGCGGGGGCTTGCCTCCCGTGTCCTCGGGGCCGTTGTTACCGGTACTCACTCTCATCCACCTCCGTGGGGACCAGCCGATCCAGGGCATCCCCGTTGGGCGTGAGCATGATGTCCGCCAGGGGGGCTTCCTGGCTCACCTTGAGCAACCGCCGCTTCACCATCTCCAGGATGGCCAGGAAGGTGATCACCAGCTCCTGACGCGTACGATGCTCATCGAACAGGCTCTCGAAGGTACACGCTCCCTGGGCCTTCAGGCGCTCGGCGATGCGCAGGATGGCCTCGGAGATGCTCACCTTCTCGCGCACCACCTCGTGCTGCAGCTTGGGAGCCAGGCGCTCCAGCACCCGGTCGAGCGACTCGATCAGCTTGAGGACGGAGAACTCCTGCAGGCCCACCTCCTCCTCGGGGATGGGCACGGCCTCCACGGGCACGCGGCGCGGGAAGACGTCGCGATCCAGGATGTCCTGCTTGGCCAGCTGCTCGGCGGCGTCCTTGTACTTCTGGTACTCGAGCAGGCGGCGCACCAGCTCGGCGCGCGGATCGCCCGCGTCCTCCTGTTGCAACTCCGCCACCGCGTCCGCCGCCTGCTCGGCGGTGTCCTGGCGCGGCAGAAGCATGCGGCTCTTGAGGTGCGCCAGGGTAGCGGCCATCACCAGGAACTCGCCGGCGATGTCGAGGTTGATCTCCCGCATCCGCTCCAGGTGCTCGAGGTACTTCTCGGTGATGAGCGCCAGGGGGATGTCGAAGATGTCGAGCCGGTGCTCCTTGATGAGGTGGAGCAGGAGGTCGAGCGGTCCCTCGAAATTGGGCAAGGCAACGCGGAACGCGTCGCCCGGACTGCGGGGCACGTCTGCCTCGAGGGTCTCCTCGGTGGGAGGGGCGCTGCGACGGCCTGCGCTCACCAGACGTCCTTCACGCGCTCAGGGAACGCCGACGGCGCGGCGCACCCGCTGCATGAGCTGGGAGGCCTCGGCACGGGCCCGGTTGGCGCCATCCTGGAGGATGCGCTCGAGCTCGGCGGGATCGCGCTTGAACTCCTCGTACCGCTTGCGCGCCGGACCGAAGGTCTCGTGGTAGGCCTCGAGGAGCAGCTTCTTGTAGTCGCCGTAGCCCTTGCCACCCGCGCGCCAGGTGGCATCC
This sequence comes from Archangium gephyra, assembly GCF_042230915.1. GTDB lineage: Bacteria > Myxococcota > Myxococcia > Myxococcales > Myxococcaceae > Archangium > Archangium gephyra_B. Next base: position 6,341,961 of record NZ_CP102578.1, read on the forward strand.
ACCTCCTGGAAGCGCTGCTCGGGCAGCATCAGCTTGAGCAGATCGTACAGGGGCGCGTTCTCGGTGGGCTTGGGAGCCTCGACGGGCGTGGAGTCCGTCTTGATGCCCATGATGCGCTTCTTGATCTCCTTCTCTTCTCCGAAGAGCTCGATGGTGTTGCCGTAGGACTTGGACATCTTCTGTCCGTCCACACCCGGCACCGTGGCGGTGCTCTCCTGCACCCGGGCCGCGGGCAGCTTGAGGATGCCGGGGGCATGCCCCTTCTCCTTGCCCTCGGGGTCCTGCGGGTCGTAGCCCGGCACGTACGTCATGTTGAACTTCACCGCCCAGTCGCGGGCGAACTCGATGTGCTGGATCTGATCCTTGCCCACCGGCACGACGTCCGCGCTGTAGAGCAGGATGTCGGCGGCCATCAGCACCGGGTAGGCGAAGAGCCCGAAGTCCGGGCTGATGCCCCGGTCGATCTTGTCCTTGTAGCTGTGGGCGCGCTCCAGGTTGGCCATCGGCACCACGGTGCCGAGGATCCAGTAGAGCTCGAGGACCTCGCGCACATCGCTCTGGCGGAAGAGGACGGCCTTCTTCGGATCCAACCCGAGCGAGAGGTAGGCCATGGCGGCCTCGCGCGTGAGCTCGTCGGCCAGCTTCGCGTCCCGGACGGTGGTGAGCGAGTGGTAGTTGGCGATGAAGTAGTAGCCCTCGCCCTCCTCCTGCAGGTGCACGAACTGCCGGAGCGCGCCGTAGTAGTTGCCGATGTGCAACCGGCCCGAGGACTGAACTCCCGAGAGGATCCGCATGACTCCCACGCCTATACACGAAAGGGGTGACAGCCCTGGTTCGCACACCCAGGGCCACCCTGCAACTTTCCTGCAAGCCCGTTGCACGGAACGAACCCGGCCGCCCGCTCCCCGAGCAGACCGACTACTGGGAACTTCTCGGCAGCCGAGAAAAAGGACTGTGAAATCAGAGGGTTGCGGAGGTGGGAGGGCTTCGTTAGGGTGCCCTCCCGAGCAGGAAGGAAGCCGTCGACATGGATCGGTTCAAGGGGAATCTGGCCAGCTACCGGCTGCAGCTGTTGATGCCCGCGTTCTTCGAGGAGCCCGCGATGGACGGGATGCTTCGGGTGGAGCGGGGAGCGGTGCGCCGGCACTTCTTCTTCCAGCGCGGCTACCTGGTGGGAGAGAGCTCCAGCGAGGCGACGGAGCACCTGGGACAGGTGCTGGCGCGGCTGAGGATCCTGGACGCGGCGAGGGCGGCGGAGGCCTTCTCGGAGGCGGAGGCGGCGGGGGTGCCCTTCGGCACGTACGTGGTGGAGCGGGGCCTGGTGGCGAGGCGGCGGCTGGCGGAGGCGATGGAGCACAAGGCGCGCGAGGCGCTGTTCGACTGCTACGGGTGGGAGTCCGGAGAGGTGGAGTTCCGCCAGGGGCTGCCGCCGCTGGGGCGGGCGGTGGAGCTGCAGCTGGGGTTGAAGGAGCTGCACCGGGACGCGCTGGCGCGGCTGCTGGAGTGGAAGGTGTTCTGGGATCTCTTCCCGGGGCCGGACACGCCGTTCGGGGTGTACCGGGAGTTCGCGGTGGAGACGGTGTCGGCGGCGGAGGAGCAACTGCTGCAGCTGGCCGAGAAGGGGGCGACGCTGAGCGAGCTGCTGGCGGCGTCGCCGGAGGGTCCGCTGCACGGGGCGCGCTGGGTGCTGCGGCTGTACCGGCGCGGGGCGCTGACGCCGCGCAAGCCGAGGGGCCCGCGGGTGGGCGAGGCGACGGAGCTGGCGGATCTGCTGGAGCTGGCGCGAGGGCTGGTGGACGGGGGCCGGTACGAGGAGGCGGTGGCGGTGGCGGCGCAGGTGCTCGAGCGTGCGCCGGTGCCGGAAGCGCACGCGCTGTACCGGGAGGCGGAGGTGCGGCTGACGGTGGCGCTGGCGGACGAGGTGCTGGCGTTGGACGGGCGGCTGTTCTTCGAGCCGTTGCCGCGCCCCCCCCCGCCGTCGCTGACGGCGGACGACCTGTACCTGTACACGAAGCTGCGGGGCAGCCGGAGCGTGCGCGAGGTACTGCGGAACACGGCCATGGGCGAGCTGGCGGCATACCGGGCGTTGAAGCGGCTGATGGCAGCGGACGTGGCCCGGGTGATGCCGGACATGGGGGCCCCGAGGCGGCGCTCGAAGACGGAGCCCTTCGGACTGCCCATCGTGGTGCGCTGAGGGAAGCACGCTCAGCGTCAACCAGACGAAGCCGTGCGATGTCCCCTCTCCCTTTGGGAGAGGGCTAGGGTGAGGGTATCGGGGCCCGTGCCGTGCCGGCCCGTGGCCACCACAGCGAGCCCAGCGTCAACGGGAGCGCATCAAACGGCTCGGCAAGCACCACGCCCTCACCGCTGTGCCGGACAACGTGCAGCCAGTCTCTCTCCTGCCGCCGGTAGATCTCCAGACTGCGAGCAGACGGATCGATGAGCCAGACATGGCTCACGCCCTCGCGGTGGTAGAGCGGCAGCTTGCGTTTCCTGTCGACGTGCTCAGTCGAGGGCGAGAGCACCTCACACACCCAATCCGGAGCCACCGTCGAGTAGGGCGCCTCCATGAAGGGCGGCACGGGCAACCGATCGCGACGCCACCCCGCGAGATCCGGCACCAGCACATCTCTCCCGAGGTGGAGCTCCGGCTCGTGGAGGATCCACCACCCACCACCGCCCGGCCCCTGCTGTCCCAGATCGGAGACAGGACCCAGCAAGACACTGAGAGCCCAGGCCACCCGCGCATGGGGCATGGCGGGTCGAGGCGAAGCAACCAGCTCGTCACCCAGGATCTCCCCGACCCATCCGACCGGCAGCGCCTCGATGTCCTCGTACGTGGCCGGCTTCTTCCCCTTCCCCATCTCCGCCCCCCTACCTCTGTGGTCAGAACGCGCGAGGCCGCGCCTCGCATCCCTTGCTCCGTCCATTCTACACCGGAGTCTGACGTTTCCGGTAGGGTCCTCCGCACGGCCGGGGCCGAGGCGGCGCCCAGGGAGTCCACACCGGCGGACTCTTGCGAGCGGTCAGCGCCTTCCCCTATGACCCGGCCGCCTTCTCACCTGACAGGAAAGCAGCCTCCATGCTCAAGAAGATCCTCCTTGGTGCCGCCGTCGTCATCCTGGCGCTGTGCGGCGTCATCGCCATGCAGCCGTCCACCTATTCCGTGCAGCGCACCGCGACGTTCAAGGCGTCGCCGGACATCACCTTCGCGCTGGTGAACGACTTCCACCGCTGGGGCGAGTGGTCGCCCTGGGACAAGATGGACCCGAACCAGAAGACCACCTTCGAGGGCGCGGCCACGGGCGTGGGCGCGAAGTACGGCTGGTCTGGCAATGACCAGGTCGGCGAGGGCCGGATGACCATCGAGGAGAGCAAGGTCAACGAGTTCGTCCGCATCAAGCTGGAGTTCATCCGGCCGTTCGAGTCCACCAGCCCGACCACCTTCACCTTCGCCCCGGCGGCCGAGGGCGTGTCGGTGACGTGGAAGATGGACGGGACCAACAACTTCATGGGCAAGGCCTTCTCGCTGTTCGTGAACATGGACGTGATGGTCGGGAAGGACTTCGACAACGGCCTGGCGGCGATGGGCAAGATCGCCGAGGCCGAGACGAAGAAGCGCGCCGAGGCGGAGGCCGAGAAGCTGGCGGCCGAGAAGGCGGCGGCCGCGGCTACTGCTGCCGCTCCGATCGAGGGCCAGCCGGCTCCCGCGGGCGGCCAGACCGTGGCGGCCCCCACGCCGTAGTGATGTGGAGTGGCGGGGGGCCTACGTGCCCCCTGCCCTCTTCCTGGCCACGCGGCCGCCCATGACGCCTCCGCGGCCGCGCACGTCGTCTCCGCGCGGGTGGGCGGTGTCGTAGACGGCCCGCAGCCGGGCGCTGTTGACGTGCGTGTAGATCTGCGTGGTGGCGAGGTCCGCGTGGCCCAGCATGGCCTGCACCGCGCGCAGGTCCGCCCCGCGCTCCACCAGGTGCGTGGCGAACGAGTGCCGCAGCTTGTGCGGCGACAGCGGCTTGCGGATGCCCGCCTTGAGCGCGTAGCGCTTGAGCAGCTTCCAGAAGCCCTGCCGGGTGAAGCCGTCCCCGCGCGGAGTGACGAAGAGCGCCTTCGACTCACGCTCGCCCAGCAGGAGCTGCCGGGAGCCCGCGAGGTACGACTGCACCTTCTCCGCCGCGATGGTGCCCACCGGAACGACGCGCTCCTTGGCGCCCTTGCCCTTGGCCACCAGATAGCCGGCACTCAGCTGGATGTCGTTGATGCCCAGGCCCACCAGCTCGCTCACGCGCAGCCCGGTGGCATACAGCACCTCGAGCATGGCCTTGTCCCGCATGCCCACCGGCGTGCGCTCGTCCGGGGCGGCGAGCAACTGCTCCACCTCCTCCAGCGTGAGGAAGACGGGCAGCTTGCGCGCCGAGCGCGGGGTGTCGATGTCCTCGCTGGGATCCTTCTCCACGTACTTCTCGGCCACCAGGAAGCGATGGAAGCTCCGGATGGCCGCGAGGTGCCGCGCCTGGCTGCGCCGCGAGAGCCGGCGCGTGTTGAGCGTCGTCAGGTGGCCGGTGATGTCGTCCTGCTGCACGCGCACCACGTCGGTGATGCCCTTGCGCTTCAAGTCCGCGAAGTACACCGCCAGGTCCGCGGCGTAGGCATCCACCGTCTTGCCGGACAGGCCGCGCTCGGCGCGGATGAAGGCGATGAACGCGTCGAGGTACCCTTCCATCGTGTGCGCAGGGTAGCCGAATGGGGGAAGCGGGCAATGTTCCGGCCCGGAAACGCCGCCATCGAGGCGAGGCTCAGTCCAGCTGGCCCTTGCCCTGCCGCAGCACCTCGATCTGGTCGTCGATCAGCGACACCACCGTCGAGGGCTCCATCAGGCGCACGCCGCCATCGAGGATGAGATCCAACCCGTGCCCCAGCGCGTCCTTGATGTCCTTGGCGTCGATGAGGGGCTCGCCCTCGGCGTCCGTGGCCGAGGTGGTGACGATGGGCCTCCCCAGCGCCGCCGCCAGCGCCCGCGCCAGCTCCGAGTCCGGCACGCGGATGCCCACCTGCTTCTGCTTGGACATCATCGCCTCGGGCACCAGCCGCGTGGCCTCGAGGATGAACGTGAAGGCCCCAGGCGTCAGGCTCTTCATCGTCCGGTACGCGAAGTTGCTCACGTGCGCATACTTCGCCACGTCCGACAGGTCCGGGCACAGGAACGACAGCGGCTTCTTCCTGTCGCGGCCCTTGAGCTGGTACAGCTTCTCGATTCCCTTCTTCGAGCCCAGATCACACCCCAGGCCAAAGTAGGTGTCCGTCGGGTAGGCGATCACCCCGCCGCTGGAGAGCACCTCCACCGCGCGCTGGATGTGCCTCGGCTGCGGGAACTCCGCGTTCACCTCGATGATCGGCGCTGACGCCATGACCGTGTCTCCTCAGGCCGGCCCTTGTAGCGGCTAGGAGTGTACCTCGCCACTGCGCTGCAGGGCCCGCCGGGTGAGGACCGGGCCAATCAGCTCATGCGCGGTGATCATCGCCACGATGAGCACCTCCACTTGCGGCCCGAAGTCCGGGAAGGTCCGGGAGATGAGCGCCGCCAGCCCGAACGTCACGCCCGCCTGCGAGATGAGCCCCATCCACAAGAAGCGGCCCAGCCGCGGATCCTCCACCGGGGCGAAACGCCGACACGAGCCATAGATGGCCACGCCGCGCAGCGCCACCAGCAGCAGCGCCGCCGGGCCCACCGTCAGCAACGCGTCCAGCTTGAGCCCCGCCCCGGCCGCGGCAAAGAAGAGCGCGAAGATGGGCAGACCCGCCACCTGGATGGCGTGGTGGATGCGCTCGCCCTCGCGCTCGTCCAGGTTGGCGATCAGCGCCCCGGCCGCCAGCGACACCAACAGCGGCGACAGGTGCAGGCGCGCCCCGGCCTCGGCCGACACGAAGCACAGCCCCACCAGGAAGAGCGGCAGCTCGCGCTTCACCCGCCGCATGTACAGCAGCATCACCAGGGCCAGCAGCGCCCCCACCAACACCGAGCCGAACAACTCCCACCCCACCCCGCCCAGCAGCCCGCCCACGTCCAGCCCGCCGCCGAAGCTCGCCCGCGTGAGGCCCGCCGCCAGGGCGAAGGCCACCATGACGACCAGGTCCCCGATGATCACCAGGGCCATGAGGAACTCGGTGAAGCTGCCGCGCGCGCTCGTCTCCTGCACGATGGCGATCGTCACCGTGGGAGAGAAGGACACCACCACCGTGGACACCAGCGCGCTGACGGCCAGGGCCTGCGCCACCGTCATGGGCGCCATGAAGGGCAGCAGCGGTTTGAGGGCGAAGAGCGCCGCGAAGACGGCCACGAACGTCAGCCCGCAGACGGCGACACACAAGGCCGCCACCTTGGCGCCCACCCGGCGGATGAGCCCCAGCTGCAGCTCCGTGCCCGCCACCAGCGCGATGAGGCTCACCGCGAGCCCCTTCACCAGCTCCAACCCCTTCACGCCCGCGTTGGGGATGAAGCCCAGGGCATAGGGCCCCACCGCCACGCCCACCAGCAGGTAGCCCGTGAGCCGGGGCAGCCCCATCCCCTTGGCCACCTTGCCCGCGAACAACCCGCACAGCAGCAGCGCGCCCGCGGCGAGCGTCACCGGCGTGCCCGTGTCCACGCGCCACACCTGGGCCCGGCCAATGGCCGCCAGCACCAGCACCAGCAGCAGCAACCGCAGGAGCGCCCCCTTCAAGACGGGCCTCCTCGCGCCGACGCGGGCGCCAGCACGTAGCGGAAGGCCTGGCTGCCGAGCAGCTCGTTGATGACGGCCCCCGCCACCACCACGTCGAAGACACGCTGCGACAGCGTCCCCGGCACCAGCACCAGGTACTCCACCACCAGGCACAGCGCGAGCCCGCCCTGGGCGATGAGCGCGTAGCCGAGCCTCGGCGGCAGCGCCAGCGTGCCCCCGGCGATACGCTGCGCGAACGCGCCTCCCAGCACCTTGCCCAGGAAGCGCAGGCCCAGGTACCCCGGCAGCAGCGCCCAGGCCATCAAATCCCGGGCCTGCACGTGCGCGCCCACCAGGAAGATCAGCAGCAGATACGAGGGCCGCTCGAAGCGCCCGAGCCCGCGCGCCGCCTGCTCCACGGCCCGGCCGCCCACCAGCGCCAGGGTGGCCCCGCAGGCCACGCCCGCCAGCAGCGCCGACACCCGCAGGTACGCCGCCGCCCCGGACACCAGCGCCACCCCGCCCAGCAGCACCGCCATCAGCTCGCCCTGCTCCTTCAGCCCGTGCATGAGGAAGGCGAGCAGTCCGCCACATGCCACGCCCAGCAGCAGCGCGAGCGCCACCAGCCCCAGCCCCTCCAGGGGGTGGCCCGCCGCGCCAAAGGCCAGCGCCAGCACCAGCACCCCCAGCCCCACCAGATCATCCAGCATGGTGAGCAGCGCCACGGACAGGCCGCTGCGGCGATCCAGGCGCCCGCTGCGGTAGCCCAGCACCGCGAAGTGGCCGGAGGACAGGCTCGCCGCCGCGCCCAGCAGCGCCGCCGCGCCCACCGCCGCCCCGGGCGGCAGGCCCATGGTGAAGAGCAGCGGACCGGCCAGGGGCAAGGCGACCCACAAGAAGGCCGTCCCAGCCTGAGCGAGCGCCGCCGCGTACACCTCCCGGGGCAGCAGCCGCAGCAGCCGGGGCTCCAGGTTGAGGCCGATGATGACGCCCGCCACCCCCAGTCCCAAGGCCAGCACCGGCCGCAGGGCCGTCAGATCTCCCCAGGAGAGCACCCCCAGCGAGCCCGGCCCCATGATCGCCCCACAGGCGAGGAAGAGCAGTCCGCTGGCGGCCAGGTGCGCCACGGCCGGGAAACGGCCAGGGTCCAACACCGTCCGGCTCGAGGCCAGCAGAGAGAGCGCCGCGATGGCGAGGAAGACGAGCAGCGCCTGCACGGGGAAGTGCTTACACCGCCCGGCGCGCGCCGTCACTCCCGGCGATGCATGGGCGCGGCGATCACCGGCAGGGCCACCAGCCGTCCCATCGGTGGGTCGTCCGCATCCATCTCCAACTGCACGCGCTGGACAAGCCGCTCCACCTCCTCGGCCGACTGGGAGGGCAGGAGGCTCACCAGGACGAGCCGGTCCTCGTCCGCCCCGAGCGCGAGGCTGCGCAGGCCGGCGAAGACGGGCACCTCGGCCGACAGGGTGGCCGCGGCGCTTCGGGCCCGCACGACCAACGGCTCCGGGATACCGAAGTCCCGGAGCCGTCGGATGGCCCGTTCAGGTTGGTCCGCGTGGTCGAGGAACGCGAGGAAGAGGTACACGACCCGTGTCTATCTGGTCCGCGGCCCTGACGTCACGCGCTACTCGGTGCGGCCTGGGCCCGGCTCGCCGGAGGGAGGCGAGGCAGATGCCCCGGGCTCCTCCGCCGCTGGGCTTGGGCTTGCGCTGGCTCCGGCGGCCGCTTCCTGCGCCGCCCGGGCTGCCCGCTTGCCCTCCTCGATCAGCTTCTTGACCTTCTGACCGCCCTTGCGGCCGATCTCCTCGTAGAAGTTCGGACCCCGCGTGGCCTTCACCCGGTCTCCGCCCTTCTTGCCGATCTCCTCGTAGAACTTCGCCCCGCGCTCGGCCTTCACGGTCTCGCCGCCCTTGCGGCCGATCTCCTCGTAGAAGGAGCGGCCTCTCTCGGCCTTCACCGTCGCGCCTCCCTTGCGGCCGATCGTCTCGTAGAACTCCCGGCCCCTCTCGTTGCGGACGGTCTCTCCGCCTTTCCGTCCCGCCTCGGCCACCGTCATGCTGCCCTTGTTGTCTTTGTCCTGCTGCATGTCGTCTCTCCTCCTACGTTCTTCCCCTTCCCCGCCAGGGTGCCCCTTGCCCCAAAACTTGGGACGGAAGCGCCCCGATGCAAGCAAGCTCCGTACACCGCCAGCCGTTCACACCGGACAGAGCACATCAAACCCCCAGGAATGACGCGAGGTTAGGGGCCTACGCTGTCCCGGCGGGCATGACTACGGCCTGCCCGCCCGGATGCTTCAGTGTCAACAACACGCCACCGCACATTGCCGATTCCCGTTCGCTGTCCCACCTTTCCCGCCAATCCTGCGCGGGAGGACGGCGTGAACGGTGGAGGTGGAGGTGGAGGTGGAGGTCTCAAGGCCTGGCTGAAGCTCCTGGCGCCCGTGCTGGCGTCGATCGGGGGGCTCACCCTGCTGAGGCTGCTGGGCCCGGACTTCATCAACCAGAAGGACCTGCACGCCTTCCTGGAGCCCATGGGGAAGTGGGCGCCGGTGGCCTTCGTGTTCTTCCTGGCGGTGCGGCCGGTGACGCTGCTGCCCGGCCAGGTGTTCACCGCGGTGGGGGGGATGATCTTCGGGACCCGGGCGGCGACCCTCTATTCACTGCTGGGCAGTTTCCTGGCGACCCTGCTCATTTACGGACTGTCGCGCTGGCTGGGGACGCGGTTGATGAAGCGCATGGCGGGCAGCCGCTACCCGGCGATCACCCGGGCGGCCAGGCGGCACGGCTTCAAGTTCGCGCTGCTCACGTGCATCAACCCGCTGCTGCCCACGGACGTGATGATCGCGGCGGCGACGGCGGCCAAGGCGCGCTTCTGGCCGCTGGCGCTGGGGGTGCTGCTGGGCACCATCCCGGGCACCTTCCTCACCGCACAGTTCGGCAGTGGACTGGCGCAGGGCCGCACGGTGATGACGGTGGTGTCCGGCGTGGGCATGGTGGTGTCGCTGGTGCTGGGGGCGCTGCTCGGCCGCCGCATCTTCCGGGAGATCAGCGAGGACGCCCCGGCCGACGAGCCGGAGAAGGCCCAGCCGCAGCCGCCCCACCACCCGACGGTGAGGGTGACGGGCCAGCTGGGCCGGCCGGCGATCTCGACCTTCCAGGAGCTGCCGCCCGCGGGCCCGTGAGCCCTCTCAGCTCCGCACCTCCGCGCCCTCGCGCTCCAGCGCCTCCAGCGCGGAGGTGATCGCCCCGACGAGGGCCGCCTCGTCGCCCGGGCCCTCGACCTTGGAGCCCTGGCGGGTGATGTAGAACGAGTCCATGGCGCGGTGGGCCTCGGTGGCCACCTTGGCGAGGGCGATCCGGGCGCCCGCGCCGGTGAGGGCCGAGGAGATGGCGTGCAGGAGGCCCACCCGGTCCGGCGCCACCACATCCACCACGGTGAAGTCGCGGGAGGCGCGGTTGTCCACCGTGACCCTGGGGGGCACGGGAGGCAGGTGCCGTTGCAGGACGGAGCCGGAGCGGCGCCGGCGAAGCACCTCGTCGATGGGGGCCGTGCCGGTGAGGACGCGCAGCAGATCCGTCCGGGCCATGCGCCAGCGCGAGCGCTCGAGCAGCAGCCCATGCGGGGGCCGCACGTCGAAGACGTCCAGCGCGAGCCCGTCCGAGGTGGAGACGATGCGGGCCGAGAGGATGTCGATGCGGTGGGCGGAGAGCACCCCGGCGAGCAGCGCGAGCAGACCGGGCCTGTCCTGGACGGCGAGGGACAGCTCGCTGGAGCCGGCGTCGGGGTGGTGGCGCAGGGCGGCGGCCAGGGGGCGCTTCCGGGCGCACGCGAGCAGCCGTCCGTGGAGCGTGGCGCGCGAGGGATCCGTCCCGAGGAAATACCGCTCGGGGAGCACCTGCCCCAACTCCCGGGCCCGCGGCTCGCCGAGGACACGGGCCCACCGTGCGTGGAAGCGCTCGCGCAGGTGCTCGGAGGAGCGCTCGCCCTGGGGGGACGCCGAGCCCACGAGGTGGGCCCGCGCCTTGTCGTACAGCTCGCGCAGCAGTTGCGCCTTCCAGCCCGTCCACATGCGCGGCCCCACCGAGCAGATGTCCGCCCAGGTGAGGAGGTAGAGACAGGTGAGCTTCTCCACGTCGCCCACCCTGCGGGCGAAGTCGGCGATGAGGGCCGGATCGCTCAGGTCGCGGCGCTGGGCGGTGTGGCTCATCGCCAGGTGCTCCTTCACGAGGAACTCGGCCACCTCGCGCTGGCGGGGCGTGAGGCCCAGCCGCTCGCCGAGGGCCACCATGAGCAGGCGGCCCTTCTCCGAGTGATCGCCCCCCATCCCCTTCCCCGCGTCGTGCAGGAGCATGCCGAGGTAGAGCGGGAGGGGATCCTTCAGGTCGCGCATCTCGCGGGAGAGCTCGGGCTCCTGGGTGACGAGCTCTCCGGCGCGCAGGGACTGGAGGCGGCGCACGGCGAAGAGGGTGTGAACGTCGACGGTGTACACATGGTACAGGTCGTGCTGGTGGTGGGCGGTGACGCGGCCGAACTCGGGCACGACGGCGCCGAGCACACCGGCATCGTGCAGGGCGAAGAGGAGCTCGCCGCGGGTGCCGGGCCGGGCGAAGAGGGCCTTGAAGGCGGAGGTGACGGCGGGGGTGGCGCGGGCGGCCTCGAGCGCGGGCAGGGCCTGCACGGCCTGCTCGCGGGCCCACGAGTAGAGGGGCAGCCCGTGCTCCTCGGCGGTGCGGAAGAAGTCGAGGAGGGTGGCGGGCTCGCGGGTGAAGAGGCCCGGATCCGGCAGGGTGAGCTTGCCGCGAAACACCTTGAAGGCACCGAGCCGGCGCTCGGGGAAGAGGGAGATCTTCCGGGCGGTGCTGAGCTCCTCGCAGCGGGCGATGAGGGAGTCGGCGGCCTGACGGAGGGCATGGGCGGACAGGTAGTAGTCGCGCATGAAGGCCTCGACGGGCAGCACGGGGCCCTGCTGGTAGCCGAGGAAGCGCGCCACCTCCTCCTGGAGATCGAAGGTGAGGCGATCCTCCTTGCGCCCGCGCAGGAAGTGGAGCTGGTGGCGGATGCGCAGGAGGAAGTCGCGGGCGGCCTTGAGGCGCGCCACCTGTGAGCCGGGGAGGATGGACTGCTGGAGCAGGCCGGTGAGGCCGCGCGTGCGGAAGCGGACGCGGGCGATCCACAGGGCGGTCTCGAGATCTCTCAGGCCGCCATCGCCCTGCTTGAGGTTGGGCTCGAGGAGGAAGACGGAGTCGCCGAAGCGCTCGCGGCGGGAGCGCAGCTCCTGGACCTTGTCCTGGACGTAGGCGTCGGCGCGGTGGGTGAGGAGCTCGGGGAGGACGTCTTCGTCGAGGTGGCGGAAGACGGCGGCATCCCCGGTGAGGAAGCGCGAGTCGAGCAACGCGGTGCGGATGGTGTGATCGGCGTCGGCGGCGCGGGCGCACTCGTCGGGGCCGCGGGCGCTCCAGCCGACGGCGCGCTTGAGATCCCACAGGAGCGTGGGGAACGCGCGGGCCAGGGGGGCCACGGACTCCTCGGAGACACCGGGGCCGCGCAGGAGGAGCAGATCCAGATCCGAGTGGGGAGACAGCTCTCGGCGCCCGTAGGAGCCGAGCGCGACGAGGGCGAGGCCCGGAGGGGCCTGGAGCTCGGCGGACAGCTCGGAAAAGAGACCGTGGACGAGCCGGTCCGTGGCGGCGGAGAGGAGGCGGCAGGTGGAGAGACCGGCGGCACCTCCGCGGTGGAAGGCCTCGACGCGGGCATGGGCCTCGCGGAGGTACTCACGGGCGCGGGCCAGCCGGTCCTCGAGACCACCGGGACGGAACTCCGGGAGCGAGCCGAGGGCCTCACGGTGCGTGGGCGCGGGGGGCGGCGGAATGGGCGGGACGCTCATGGCGGAAGTTCTAGCGCTTCGGCCCACGGGAAATCCGGCGGCATCTCCGTCCCTGTGCGCTTGACCGCACTTCTGCCCCTGCGGGACGTGGAGTCTCCTGCAGGCACGTCTCCACCCGGCGCCCCACCGGAAGAGTGACGAGAAGGTCGAACCGCTCCACGGCCGTCCTGAACTCCTCCAGCACCGCCCCTGGGCGCTTCGCCTCTGTCGGCGCATTCGGGTGCTCGGCCGGCTGGCGAGCCAGAACCTGCCGCATCCTTTTCATACACTGAACACTCACATGCATCCCAGAGACAACGTCTAGAGTCAACACAAATCACAAATCAATCCTGCACCCTCAATATTGTCGCTGAATTTCTCTCATGGAGGCCTTCCCGTGCGGCATCGATTCTTGTGCGATAGTCTTCTCTTGAAGTGGCTTGCGGTACTTGCGGTCGCTGGATGCGGCGGCAAGGATGACGCCCCGCAGCCCGCTAAAGCCGAGCCGGTATCCACCGCCGCTGCCTCGTTTGTTGAGCGATTCGAGGCGATTGCCACCGACGGCAATGCTGGCGATCAAATCTACAATCACTGGGGCGGCAATCAACCGCGCATCACGCATCATGCGGACGGAACCATTCGCGTCTTGTACCTGACAACCTCGGGCGGCCTGGTCGACTGGCGGCTGATGAAGCGCGCGCCCGCGAGCGCCAGTTGGACCGAGGAGGCAACCGGCACGTCAACCGACGACGTCGTGCTCGTTCGCGATCCTGTCTCGGACCTGGCCCATGTCGTCGCTTATTGGCAATCGATACCCACTGTGTATTCTTCACCTGCGTTTACGCCCGGCACCCCCATTCCAGGTAGCTGGCAAGAGCTGCCGCCAACCAGCCGGCACTACAGCGCGGCCGGCATCGGAGCAGACGGCACGCTGTGCTTCAAGACATCGCGCGAGCTGCCGACACCCGTTCCAACATCCAACACGCAAACGCAATACATTTGCGGCAGACATGACGGCATCTCGACTTGGACGTGGCAAGCCCAGCAGACCATGAGCATTGGATTGCGCTACGGCTACGATTACTTGTTTCCTGGCGCCTCGGGGGACGCGAACCGGTTCGTGGCCACGGCACAATCCGATTTGTACAAGACGGCCGCCGGTTATCCCGACTCCGCCAACAACTATATTTTCAATGGCATCCGGCAGTACTCCACGGGAATTGGAGACACGGCCTCCTGGTCGCAATCGGAATTGGTGACGCCCTATCCGGCGCCCCCCTCGACGACGTCGGTGCCGACCGCGCGCCAGAAGGATGGCTTCATCGACAGCGCCGGGCGCGTGTTTTCGGCCTATTTCGTCGAGCCGTCCGCTGGGGCATCGGCTCCGGTGCGAGGGCATTACATGGTGATGGCGGACTCGGCGGGCAACGTCTTGCTCAGCACGCGCTGGGCGGCGGTGCCAACGTTTGGCGGGACGCGTATTTTCGAAGACGGAAAGAAGCGGCTGTGGTTGCTGTGGACCGGGCAGGGAAGCCTCTTCACCTACGTCTACTTGTACCCAATCATCGAGGACCCGGTGACCCACGTTCTCTCGTTGGGTGCGGTGACCGACCTGAGCACGGCGTTCTGGCCGTATTCGATCAATGGAATGCCGATGCTGGCCGTACCACGCGGAGGGCAGGTGATCGATAACGTGGTGGATGCGACGTTCGCCGCGAGCGACACGGTGTATGTGTCCGGTTCGCCGCTGGGACCCGAGTATCCAAACGGCAAGGCCAATCACCAGCGAATCTTCTATTTCCGCATCCATCTGCCCGATTGAGGGGATGCGCTGGCGCCAGGAAACGAAACAGTTCTCCCCCTTGGGGCACGCTCACGTGGAGGCGAGGCCGTCCGGCCGCTCGCCTTCGCCTGGGCCTCCTCAGCGCTTCGTCGCGATGAGGTAGCTGGCGTTCGCGATCTTCCGGTACTCCGAAGGCAGCAGCTGATGACGCTGTATCAGCTGCGCCATGGCGTCCGGGGAGAGGTCGTTGAGCTGCCCGATGGTCATGCCGCGGAACGAGCTTCGCGTGACCGGCTCGGTCAGCGCGGCGGTGTAGATGTCGAGGAACCACTTCAACGTGTTCATCGGGTGGTGTGCCGGATCGATGAACCCCGCCTCGAGGATGTTGACCTTGCCGCGGAAGATGTTGAGCAAGCCCTCATGCGTCATGTTGTAGTAGTGGTTGGGATAGCCGTGCTCGGGCTGCAGGAATGGCACCGTGCAGAACAGCACCCCACCCTTCTTCATCACGCGCAGGATGTTCTCCGCGTACTTGAAGAAGTTCGGAACGTGCTCCATCACTGCGACCGAGAAGACTCCGTCGAAGGACTCCGCACGGAACGGCAGGAACTCGCCGCTCGCGATGACATCCGTCGTCCAGTACGGGGCGATCTCGACATTCACTACGTTGCGGTAATAGACGGGGCGCAGCCCCGCGCCGGCATCCAGAAACATGCCGTTGGGATTGCGCCGGAGAATCTCCAGGAGCTTCGTATCGTAGCCCCAGCCCGAGACGTTCGGCGTATCGACGATGGCGCTCTCGTCGATGATCTTCGACGTGAGCATCACCGGCCGCCCGTTCCGCAGGCGGTACGTCTCCCCGCAGGCGCCACAGCGCACCGCCTCATCGGTCATCTGGACGCTGGCCAGACACATCGGGCAGACGAGGTGCTCGCGAACGAAATCGTCCTTGTAGCGGCGATCCGCCAGGCAGGCGTCGTAGCGGGTGTCGTAGTCGGGCGGCAGCGGATGAACCCGCTCGCATGACGCGTTCTCGGCCCCGTCCGGTCCCATGGCACGAACGAGCAGGCGGAGCTCGCGCTGCCCCCGCAGCGAGGCTCCATCGATTTCGTGGGAGAAGCCAGTCACGTACGGGTAGGCCGTGCCATGGAGGTTGCGCACGTCCTCGCGCGCCACCTGGGTACACCGGATCACCTGCTCCCCGGTGACCAGCTCGACGGACTCGATGGGCTTCTTGCTCGCGAGCCAACCGTAGACGCGGATCCACAGCTGCCCGTTGAGTTCCGCGGGAGAGGCGGGCATGTCCATATGGCCCAGGAAGGGGGGCTCGGGGCGGACAGGGGCGGCCACAGCAACGGCGACAGGGGCGGCGGTAGGAACGGGAGAAACCTGCACGGCGGACGGTGCCGGGCCATTCCCGACAACGTTCCCGAGGTAGCTCTCCATCTCGTTGCGATACGTGCGCAGCCTTTGGATGACGCGCCACGGAACAGCCTCGACCAGCTCACGGATGCGTGGCATGGGCGTATCCTGCAATGCCGTCAGCGGCGGTGTCAAAAAGGGTTCCCTACGAGAAATCGATGGACGGACTCCCGATGCACCTGACTGGCTGCCAATGACAAGCTTGGAGCACCTGGCGCTGCCTACGCGGCCCGCTGACGCTGGGCGAAGCGCTCAAAGAGAGGCAGCAACCGGGAGTGGGGCATGTCGGGCAGAGCCTGGGAGTACTACAGCTCCACCTGGGTGCCCAGCTCCACGATGCGGTTGGGCGGGATGCGGAAGAAGGCGGTGGCCGAGCGGGCATTGCGGCTCATGGCGACGAAGACGGCCTCGCGCCAGCGCGATGGCCGTGCCGGGCACCCGCACCGGCGGGTGCTCGCCGAAGCTCTTCACCAGATCCTCGAGGGAGAAGGCCGTGGCGCGCAGCCGCTCGCCCACCAGCTCCCGGCCCCGCTTCCACGTCGTCATCAGGGTGAAGATGATGAGGCCGAGCGTGAGCGGAACCAGCCGCCATCGGGAACCTTCACCGCGTTGGCACCCAGGAAGGAGTGGGTGCTTCAAGACATCCTGGAGCAGGCACGCTCGTCAGGCCGTGTGCCCCGCGCGTCGTGTCTTCCCGAAATGGATGACACGGGCCGAGCGAATACCGCGCGCGTGCCTGACATCAGGGAGTGAGCCGTGAGCGACGGAGCACGCGGAGCGTTGGCGCTGGAGCGCCTGAATGAATAAGGAGTGCGCGGGAACGTCCCTCGTCGAGCACAGTCACGCGAAACGGGTGAGAGATGCGGCGAATCGACGGATGCAGGCTGCTGGGTGTCCTTGCATGGCTGGGGGCCACCGTGGGGCTCGCTGGCCCCCAGAATGTCGAGGCAGGTCCCCTCTGGAACGATCAGCACGCGGCGGAGCGCTGCCCACAGGTGTGCGCTTCCCTGGGCGGTTGGACGGGTGAATGGTGGACCACGGTCCCCAGCGAGATGTCCGTCTGCCAGTGCGCTGGCACGGCGTCCACCGGGGAGGCGCGCAAGGAACCGCCCGTGGCCCCCACCGATGCGGGAAGCCCGCCGGTACCCGAGTCCTCGGGCGGACTCGTCGCAATCGTCTGGGGCGGTGGGAAGGACACCACCGCGGCGCACGAGTCCCTCGCGCAGTGGGACGCGGAGAAGCGGCTGCTCGGGGAGCTCGTCACCTTCGCACCGGGCTTCCCGAAGATCGTCTCCAGTGCCACCGTGCCGGGCCTCAACCCCGGCTTCGAGATCGTGCTGCTCGGCTTCTGCCCCCGTGACGAGGGACAGGACGAGCGCGCCTATATCAAGGCCCTCTACCCCTCCACCTACGAGAAGCCGGTGAAGGGGGGCCAATCCGCCTGCCCCACCTGGGTCGGGAAGAAAATCAAGGCCGTGAAACTGCAGCAGACGGTGAAGGGCAAGGGATTCACGCTGTCGGTGGTGGGGCTCGCCATGCCCGCGGAGCCGGAGGCCTCGGACCTGACGTTCACGCCCGTTCCCGTGCGGTGGCTGAGCGTGGTGGCTCGCGACAACGCGGGAGCCTTGCTCGGCGTGTATTCGCGGAAGGACGAGTACTCCTACGTCGGCGGTTCCCGGGCCGTGGGGTGCAGGACGGAGGTGAAGTCGGCGAGCAAGGACACGGTCGTGCTGGAGCGCACCTGCAACGGCTCCTCGGGCGCCTGCGACACCGACCCGGGCGAGCGGTGGCGCGTCACCGTGCGCTGGAACGGGAAGGCCTTCATCCCCGAGGAGAAGCTGCTCGCGAAGTGGGAAGCGAAGAACTGCGCCGAGTAGCGCGGCGAGGAAGACCGCCGGGCAGTCCGGTGGCATCTCCGCGTAAGCTCGCGCGGATGACCGCGAATTTCTATGCGCTGGGGGCCATCGCCCTGTGGGCCAGCCTGGCCTCGCTCGGCCTGGCCTTACGGCATGTGCCCCCTTTCCTGCTCACCGGCATCGCCCTGGTGCTCGGCAGCCTTCCCGCCTGGCCTCTCGTGCGCCAATGGAAGGTACCGGCTTCGACTCTGGCGCTCGGGGTGTACGGCCTGTTCGGCTATCACTTCCTGCTGTTCATCGCCTTGCGGCTCGCACCGCCGGTGGAAGCCAACCTGGTCAACTACCTGTGGCCGCTGCTGATCGTGGTGCTGGCCCCCGTGGTGCTACCGGGATTGCGCTTGCGTCCGGTGCACCTCGTCGCCGCGCTGATGGGGTTCGCAGGCGCCGGGCTGGCCATCCTGAGCGGCGGCCGTGGCACAGCGCAGGCCACCTGGCACTGGGGCTACCTGCCGGCACTCGGCTCCGCCTTCCTCTGGGCCACGTACTCGCTGCTGACCCGGCGGGTCCCCCACTTCCCGACGGCGGCCATCGGCTTGTTCGGGCTGGTCTCCGGCGCGCTGTCCCTGCTGTGTCACTGGGCCCTGGAGCCGTCGATCGACTTGTCCGTGCGCGACTGGCTGCTGCTGACGGTGATGGGCCTGGGGCCGCTCGGCGCTGCCTTCTTCCTCTGGGACAAGGCGCTCAAGCTGGGCGATGCACGGCACATCGGCATCCTGAGCTACCTCACCCCGCTCGCCTCGACCAGCCTGCTGCTGCTGGTCACGGGCCAGGGCCTGAGCAGCGGCGTCGTGCTCGCCGGGGTCATGATCATCGGCGCGGCGCTGGTGGGGACGCGCGCGCGCTGAACCCTCCCCGCCCCCGTCCCGCGGCCGGGCCTACAGCTCCACCTGGGTGCCCAGCTCCACGACGCGGTTGGGCGGGATGCGGAAGAAGGCGGTGGCCGAGCGGGCATTGCGGCTCATGGCGACGAAGACGGCCTCGCGCCAGCGCGCCATGCCCGGCTTCTTGGTGACGATGAGCGTCTCGCGTCCCAGGAAGAACGTCGTCCCCATGAGGTTGAACTGCAGGCCCTTCTCGCGCACCCGCTTGAGGATGTCGGGGATGCTCGGGTCCTCCATGAAGCCATAGCGCGCGTACACGCGCTTGAGGCCCAGCTCGGGCGGCTCCAGGGCCTCCACCGTCACGCGCTCCTCGGGCGGCACGTGGGGCACGTCCAGGCCTTGGATGGTGAGGAGCACCGTCTGCTCGTGCAGCACCTTGTTGTGCTTGAGGTTGTGCAGCAGCGCGCTGGGGGCCACCTCCGCGTTGCCCGTCATGAAGATGGCCGTGCCGGGCACGCGCACCGGCGGGTGCTCGCCGAAGCTCTTCACCAGATCCTCGAGCGAGAAGGCCGTGGCGCGCAGCCGCTCGCCCACCAGCTCCCGGCCCCGCTTCCACGTCGTCATCAGGGTGAAGATGATGAGGCCGAGCAGGAGCGGGAACCAGCCGCCATCGGGAATCTTCACCGCGTTGGCGCCCAAAAAGGACAAATCAATGGCCAGGAAGAGCCCCGTCACCGGCAGGGCCACCGCGCGGCGCACCTTCCAGCGCTCGCGGGCCACCATGTACGCCAGCACCGTGGTGATGGACATGGCGGCCGTGGTGGCCATGCCATAGGCCGCCGCCAGGTTGCTCGAGGAGCGGAAGGTGAGCACCAGCACCACCACGCCCCCGAGCATCAGCCAGTTGATGCCGGGCAGGTAGATCTGCCCCTCCTCCGCCGCCGAGGTGTGCACCACCTCCAGGCGCGGGCTGTAGCCCAGCTGGATGGCCTGGCGGGTGATGCTGAAGGCGCCGGAGATGAGCGCCTGGCTGGCGATGCTGGCCGCCAGCGTGGCGAGCGCCACCATGGGGTAGAGCAGCGGCTCCGGGACGAGCTGGTAGAAGGGACTGTCCGCGGTGGGGTTGCGCAGCAGCAGCGCGCCCTGACCGAAGTAGTTGAGCAGCAGCGCGGGCAGCGCCACCGAGAACCACGCGAGGCGGATGGGCTGGCGTCCGAAGTGGCCCATGTCCGCGTAGAGCGCCTCGCCTCCGGTGATGACGAGGATGACCACGGCGAGCAGCAGGAAGCCGTGCAGGCCATTGTGGAGGAAGAAGCTCACGGCGTAGCCGGGCCACACCGCCCGCAGCACCTCGGGCAGCTCCAGGATGGAGCGCGCGCCCAGCGTGCCGATGGTGATGAACCACAGCAGCATCATCGGCCCGAAAATCTTCCCCACGCTGCCCGTGCCGTGGCTCTGCATGACGAACAGGCCCACCAGGATGACGAGCGTGAGCGGCACCACGTAGGGCTCGAGCCCGGGGGTGGCCACGACGAGGCCCTCGGTGGCGGACAGCACGGAAACGGCCGGGGTGATGATGCCGTCACCGTAGATGAGGCCCGCGCCAAAGAGCGCCATCCACACGAGGACGCGGCGGTTGCGGCTCGGGTTGCCCCCGACGACGGTGCGGTGCATGACGAGCGCCATGAGTGCCAGCATGCCGCCCTCGCCGCGGTTGTCCGCGCGCATGACGAACGCCAGGTACTTCACGGAGATGACGATGATGAGGGACCAGAAGAACAGGCTGAGCACCCCCAGGATGTTGGCGGGCGTGGGCTCGATGGCATGCGGCCCATGGAAGCACTCGCGCAGCGCGTACAGGGGGGAGGTGCCGATGTCTCCGTAGACGACCCCCAGCGCACCCAGCGCTGTCAGCGCGAGGCGGCGGGGTGAGTGGGATCCGGAGTCGTGGGCGGAGTGCACGGTGAGGCTCACCTCGAAGAGCGCGGGCTGGCCTGGAGCCGCCCGCTGAAGCCCGGTGCCTTAGCGCACCCCCGTGCCGGAGGCATCAACTCCAGAAAGGGAGGGAAAAAGAGCAGTAAAATCAGGAGTTTCTCGCGTCATCACCGGCCGGCTGCTCAGCCTCACGGGCGATGCCCGGGGCGTGCTCCGGGAGTTCTCCGTGCGCGACTAAGCGGTCCGCCATAGATGTTGTTCACTTTTTCGGAGGGGCTTCCTGCGGCTGGCAGCGGCCCTTCCGAGGGAAATCGCCGAGCCAGGGAACCAGCGCTCTCGCAAAGGTGAACAAGAACCACGGCGTACCGCTTAGCTGCTGCTGACGGTGATGGGTCGTGCTCGCCGCGGTCGCGGGCACAGGACAGGAGCGCTACACCTTCGAGGGTTGCGAGGCGCGCACCACCTACTGCCCGCGGGATTTTACCTTCCACTGCGCCATGAAGACGATCGAGCAGGAGCACGCGCGGGGGTGCACCACGGATACGGATTGTGTCCTGGTGACGCCCCCCAACAACTGCATGGGCTACGGGGTGTGCGAGCCACGACCCGTGGTGCTGGCCGTACAACAAGCCGACTACGCGGCGAGGGTGGCCACGGAGATACAGCGCTACTGCGAGGACGCACCATGCAGGGCGATCGCTTCCTGCGTGCCCATGAGCTTTCGCGCGGCCTGCTCCGATGGCAGGTGTGTGGCCTCTCCCGAATAGGCCAGCACGGGCCGTAAATGGGGCCACCGACCATGACTGCTCGCCACGCGCCTCGCGCCCTGCTCACCGGGCTTCTGCTCGCTTCATCCGTCAGCGCAGCAGCCACCGCTCCTTCCTTCCGCGAGCAGGTCGACGCCTATGCCCGTGGCCTCTCTCTCCGTGGACTGGGTGTCCAACGCCCAGCTCGACGAGGACTCCGAGCTGGAGCACCTGGCCTGGCTGTGCATGCCTTCGGAGGCAGACAGCTCCGGGCTGTGCAGGCTCCTGAGGGCCCGTGCGGATTTCGTGAATCAGTTTCCTTTTCGTCGGCTCATACACCCTGAACCGAAGCCCATCCTTGCTCGCGGCCAGGTTGTGACTTGCTGAAGTACCTCAGGAGGAGTGCTCCGCTAATTCATCTCACCGGGTTTGCACTCCGGGTGAAAATGCTTTACAGAGCAGCGCGTCCACACTTACACACAAACGCGCCTTCTGTAAGTCCACGAAATCATTTACCGAAGCCGCCCGGAGCACCACCTGATGTGTCAATCCGTGCGAAGCAAGAGATCCATCCCTGGAATTGGACTGACGTACTCCCTGCTCGCGGTGTTCGCATTCATCGTCGCGAGCTGTAGCGGCGTGCAGCCTCCGGAGGCCGAGCAGTTCGGCCAGTCGGAGGCCGCTCTCGACACGGGTTGGCAAGCCACCACGCCCATGCCGGAGCAGCGAAGACTCCACACCGCCACCGTGCTCGCCTCCGACAAGGTGCTCGTCGTCGGTGGGTGGAGCTACAACAGCCTGCTCGCCAACGCCGTCACCTACGACCCGGCCACGGCCACCTGGCCTCCAGCCGGTGTGCTGACCCTGGCTCGCGAAGCCCATACGGCGACGCGACTCTCCTCGGGCAAGGTGCTCGTCGCGGGTGGGGAGACGCTCAACCCCCCGACTGGCTACACCAACACGGCGGAGCTCTATGACCCCGCCACCAATTCCTGGTCTCCCGCGGGCGCCATGGGCCAGGCGCGTGGCTACAACACCGCCACGCTCCTTCCAGCCAACCCAGTCCTCTCCCTCCCAGAGCGGGTGCTCGTCGTCGGTGGCCTCAATGGCCCACCCCTCGATGCGGTGGACCTCTACAATGCCGCCACCAACACCTGGTCCTCTGTCGCTCCCCTGCTCGAGCCCCGCCGCAGTCACGCGGCCGTACGCCTTGCCTCCGGCAAGGTGCTCGTCACCGGGGGTTGGGGCGGATGGCCCCTGGGCCCCATGGCCACCACGGAACTGTACGACCCCTCCACCAACACCTGGATCGCTGGTCCCTCCCTGTCCAGGGCCCGCTATGGGCACACGTCGACGGAGCTGCCCTCCGGCAAGATTCTCGTCGTGGGCGGCCAGACGGCCGACAGCCCTCCGGGCACGGTGTCCTTTGCCGCCTCGGCCGAGTTGTATGACCCCTCCACCAACACGTGGACCTCCGCCGGCACTCTGACGGGCGCTCGGGGCTTCCACACCGCCACCCTCGTCGCGGGCAGGGTCATCGTCGCCGGCGGCCGGGGAGTGGGTAACGTCGCCCTCGCCACGGTGGAGGTATACGACCCTTCCACCAATTCGTGGTCGACCACCAACCCCATGGCCGGGGCCCGCTCCGACCATGCCGCCGTGTACTCCAACCCGCTCGGCAAGCTCCTCGTCCTCGGCGGCTCCAACGAGGCCAATGCGCCAATAACCACCGCGGAGCTGTACAACGCTGACCCGTGCGCTTCCGTCACCTGCAACACCCCGCCCAGCCAGTGCCACCTGGCGACCGGCACCTGCTCCAACGGCACCTGCTCCTATGCGCCCAAGAGCGCCGACTCCCCTTGCAATGACGGCAACGCCTGCACCACCGGCGACACCTGCGACGGCGCAGGTGCATGTGCCGGAACCGCGCTGAGCTGCTCCACCGCCAGCAGCACCTACTGCAGCGGCAACGACGTGCGGAAGACCACCGGCACCGGCACCTGCAGCGGCGGCGCCTGTGGCTCCACCGACTCCTTCGTCCAGACCTGCCCGACCGGCACCAGCGGCCTCTACTGCAGCGGCAGCGGCGCCTACCAGACCGTCTACGGCGGCTGCGTCAACGGCGCCTGCGCCTCCACCCAGCAACTCGTCGAGGCGTGCTCCTCCGGGAGCAGCACCTACTGCAGCGGCAACAACGTCCGGAAAACCACTGGCACCGGCTGCAGCGGCGGCGCCTGTGGCTCCACCGACTCCTTCGTCCAGACCTGTCCGACCGGCACCAGCGGCCCCTACTGCAGCGGCAACAGCGTCTACCAGACCGTCTACGGCGGCTGCAGCGGTGGCTCCTGCTCGTCCTCCGGGCAATTCCTCCAGAACTGCCCGACTAGCACCACCTACGGGGCCTGGAGCGCCTGCGTTGCCTACGATTGCGGAGGCTCGGGCACGCAGTCGCGCTCCGTGACGGAGTACGGGTGCTTCAACGGCGCGTGCTCGGCGTCCACCTGGACGGATACGCAGAGCTGCAGCACGCCTCCCGTCACCTGTCCGACCGGCACCAGCGGCCCCTACTGCAGCGGCAACAGCGTCTACCAGACCGTCTACGGCGGCTGCAGCGGTGGCTCCTGCTCGTCCTCCGAGCAATTCCTCCAGAATTGCCCGACTGACACCACCTACGGAGCCTGGAGCGCCTGCGTTGCCAACGGTTGCGGAGGCTCGGGCACGCAGTCGCGCTCCGTGACGGAGTACGGGTGCTTCAACGGCGCGTGCTCGGCGTCCACCTGGACGGATACGCAGAGCTGCAGCACGCCTCCCGTCACCTGTCCGACCGGCACCAGCGCCCCCTACTGCAGCGGCAACAGCGTCTACCAGACCGTCTACGGCGGCTGCAGCGGTGGCTCCTGCTCGTCCTCCGAGCAACTCCTCCAGACTTGCCCGGCTGGCACCACCTACGGGGCCTGGAGCGCCTGCGTTGCCGACGGTTGCGGCGGCTCGGGCACGCAGTCGCGCGACGTGACGTATTACGGGTGCAACGGCGGCGCGTGCTCGTCGTCCGTCTATTCCTATACGGAGACACAGAGCTGCAGCACGCCTCCCGTCACCTGTCCGACCGGCACCAGCGCCCCCTACTGCAGCGGCAACAGCGTCTACCAGACCGTCTACGGCGGCTGCAGCGGTGGCTCCTGCTCGTCCTCCGAGCAACTCATCCAGAACTGCCCGTCTGACCAGACCTGCTCGGGGGGGGCATGCACTACCCCCTGCCCGGGTGGTCAAACCTCGTGCAACGGACAGTGCGTCGATACCAGCAGCGACCGCAACAACTGCGGAAGTTGCGGTCACAGCTGCATCAACTTCAAGTTCGTGTGCATTGCTGGCCAGTGCGAATACTTCTGATTAGCAAGACAGGGGCCCTCTGGCGGACATGTACCGTCAGGGGGCCTCTGGCCCGGGCGAGCGCGTGACAACGACCTTCTCGAGTCGCCTGAAAATATTTGCAGAGTGTCACCACACATACGTCCACCTCGCGCAGCGCAGCGCAGCGCCACAGGCCGGGCGAGCCGCGCCTCCTTTTTAGGAGTGGGTTCGAATCAACGCGGCGGGCAACCTCTATCCGAGGCGGCGGGAATCAAACCCTCTACCGGAGGCTTCCGGCGAGAGCGCTCCTGCCGGGAGACCTCGTGCCGTTGTGAGAGGCCGAGCGCCGTTGCCCCTCCCCCGAGTCTCGTGTCACAACCCGGTGAGCCGGCGTCCATTGCTCGACCGCCTGGAGACGCGGGCCCCGAGCCCGTCCTCCAGCGCGTCAACGGAGGAGAGAACACATGGGGTCGTCCGGCTTCTCGAAGAACAAGAACACCCGTGCGGGCGCAAGATTCTCCCTGCAGGCGGTGCTCGCCCTCGGCCTGGCAGCGTGTGGTGGGACCGTGGTGGAGGAAGAAGCGGTGGAGGCGGGGCACGAGCTCAGCAGCCTGGGTCACGGGCGCCCGAGAGTGCCGTATCGCGCGCCCAGGGGCGGTGGCCGCCCGCTCGGGGACTACAACGGGGACGGCCGTGACGACTTCCTGTGTCATGACGCCACGAACGGGTTCAAGTGGATCGACTACGCGAACACCTACGGCCAATTCCACGGGACCGACTGGGAACGCGACGCGGGTTGGTGCGCCCACGACACCGGCAGGCTCTACAAGGGTGACTTCAACGGGGACGGCCGGGACGACTGGCTCTGTCACGACTTCGCCACCGGGTACAAGTGGATCGACTACGCGGACGTCAACGGCCAGTTCTACGGGGAAGACTGGCAGCGTGACGCCGGGTGGTGCTGGCACGACACGGGCGAGTTCCACATCGGCGACTTCAATGGAGAAAGGTCGAGCTTCACGGAGACACCTCCACCCCTCTGGGTGGAGTCGCTCTCCCCACGGCGCAAGGAGTCACGACACCCACCCGCACGCACTGGCGGACGGAGCACCCCTCCCCCGTCCACTTGCGCCCGGGAAGACTCGGGCCCAGGAGCGCATCTCTCCATCAACAAGGCCGCGCGGTGGCAGTAGCTTCCGGGCCCCCTCTGAGTGGTCGGAATCACCAGACCTGGGAATCTGGTTGCATCCACCCGCCTTTTCCCGGCTGTCCGGGGTCGTCGGAGGTGTCCGCCAGCATATGAGCGCGAGCGTAGAGCCAGTCCTTGCGCACCCCCGCTCTCGTGGTGGGGCTGAGGTGAACCTTCAGAATCTTCCCGAGCAGCCCCAGCGTCCGCGGGAGCGGCTCCTTCGCCTTGCGCCGATGCATCAGCAGGCGACGGGTGTCTCCCACCACCTCCCGGAGGTTGACGACCCAGTTCACATTGACGTGGGTGATGAGCTCAACCGTGAAGCCCGTCTTCCGGAGCAGCCGCCGCAGCGTGGCCTCCGAGAAGAAGTACAGGTGGCGCGGGACGTCGGTGACGCGGCTCACCGGCATAAGCTCGCGAAACTTGGCTCCGTCCGCATTGGGGACGAGGATCTCCATCCTGCCGCCCGGAGTGAGCTTGCGACCCACTGCCTGCATCATCTCGGTGGGGGAGGCCGTGTGCTCCAGCACGTGGGAGAGCCGGACCCAATCGAAGTAGCCGTCCGGCAGCTCGCTGAACTCCCGCACGGCGCGCAGTCCATGGGCCCTCGCCGCCTCGACCGCTCGCGCATCCGCGTCCAACCCCCACACCTCGTGGCCCTGGAGCTGCTGCTGGAAGAGCCACTCGCCGGAACCACACCCCACATCCAGGAGCTTCTCGGGCCGCTCAACCCGGACCTGCCCGTCCTGGGCCCTCTTCGTGCCATACGGCCGGAAGCTGTAGTAGCCGTCCGTGTAGTAGTCCGTGGCGACGCCCACCCGGCTCATGTCGGTGAAGATGCAGCCGCAGCCACGGCACTGCCGCAGCTCGTACGGATGGTCATCCGAGCGCAGCGCGACATTGTAGGTGATACCCAGGAACTGGGAGTCGGTACCGCCACAGAGATCACAAGGATTCATCAGGCTGGTTCCTCTCCGTTCTGCACTCCAGGGACTTCTCCGGTGTTCGGTCAGAAAGCATGAGCCTGGCCA
Organism: Archangium gephyra; assembly: GCF_042230915.1. Classification (GTDB taxonomy): domain Bacteria; phylum Myxococcota; class Myxococcia; order Myxococcales; family Myxococcaceae; genus Archangium; species Archangium gephyra_B. The sequence continues at coordinate 6,368,716 of NZ_CP102578.1, forward strand.
AGCAAGCCCCATTCCATCCAGAGGCATCGGAATCCAGGCTTCCAACTCCTGCTTTTCCATTATCGAGAGGGTCCTTCATCTCGATTTGGGACAGCCGAGACGCGCGGCGTCCTGTAGGCACCGAAAAGGTGGTCGGGTCGAGGATCGGCGCGGCCTGGGGTGACGCGGGTCCCCCAAGCACTCTGGGGCGGCCCTCGCGCATGGGCCGGAGGCGCACCTTCCCCCGAAGCGCACGTGTTCTGCTGCGCTCTCCCGGGGGAAGGTGCGTTTGCTCAGGGCGAGCTGCTACCGCATGCCAAAGCGCCGGCGGTACTCGGTGGAGGTGATGAAGCCGTTGACGACCCCGCTGTAGTCACCCGACGAAGTGAGGAGGCTCACCCAGTAGGAAGACTCCGCCGCCGACGGCTGGCGCCGCAGGAAGTTCGTGTAGCAATGGGTGACGAAGGCCGAGTTGTAGCCAGACGAAGCCGGGTTCAGCTCAGGGTCCTGCTGGCGGTTCTCCGCGGATTCGAGCAGTCCGCGCGCAATGGCGACGCGGTTCGAGGCCAGGCAGGCCGAGTCCCCATTACAGCTCTGCAAGAAGTTCAGATAGAAGGAATACCCGCCGGAGTCAGCCTCGCGCTTGACCACATCCAGGTAGGTCTGCCGGATGAAGAACTCCGAGCTGTCAATGGGGTTGGTCGTGAGGGCCTGGCGCAGGTTCGGCAGTGCGCCGATGTGGCGCGTGTCGGTGGAGGGCTGCGGCGTGCCCGTGCCGGAGAGGAGATTGCGCACCGCGCTCGGGCTGAGCACGCCGGCTCCGGAGGCGCGGGCGGCGCCCTGAATGCTGGCCACCGCGCCAGTGACGATGGGGCTCGCGCTCGAGGTGCCCGAGAAGCTGGAGGTGTACCAGCGGTTGACGCCCTCGGAGCTGTAGAGATAGCCATAGCCGGTGGTCGTCACGCTGTCGCCCCAGCCCTGCAGGTCCACCGTGGAGCCGTAGGTAGAGAAGCCGTGGGCGGTGCGCGCATCGGCGAGATAGTAGCTTGACCTGCCGGCACCCACGATGATGGCGCCCGAGTCGTTGGCCGGCAGGAACGGGTAGTGGCCGCTGTTGCCCGTGGAGTAGATGGGGTCATCCAGGTTCTCGGAGCCGTTGCCCGCCGCCTCGACGACGACCTTGTTCGCCGCCACCGCCGCCTTGATGGCGTCGTACCAGGGCTTGTACCACTCGACCGGGACGTATTTCTCCGTGCCATTCGGACCGCTCAACTGCTGCTCGATGAGGATGACATCGCCGGCGCTGATGTTGGCCGCGCACGTCGTCACGGCCGCGCCCACGTTCCAGCCGGACGAGAAGTTGGAGTAGGCGAACAGCTTCTGCGCGGCGTAGGCAATGCCGGTGGTGCCCTCGCCGTTGGACAGGCTGCCGTACTCACCCTGCGTCGCGGTGCCGTGGTTGGTGTCGTTGAACGGGTCCACTCCAATCGAGCCGACGACCGTCACCGTGCCCAGGTCCGCGTGCGCGCTGTTGAAGCTGTACTCCACGTTGCAGATCTTCACGCCCGTGCCGCGCGCACCCGCCACGCTGTCGGCAAAGCGCGCATCGATGCCCGTGGGCGCCGCGTCCTGGTACTTCTGATTCGAGCTCGCGCTCACCGAGTAGTAGTCCGGCGCCGTCGGCAACTCCGCCGGGCGAGGCACGCGGTAGACGGCCTCCACCTCCGGAAGCTGGCGGAAGGCCGCCGCCATGCGCTGAGCATCCAGGCCCACCGGAAGCCGCAGGCGGAAGTACAGGTTGAGGTCCGGCTGCGGCCGGGCCGTCCGCTCCTCACCCTCGGCCTGGAGCCGCTCCAGCGCCTCCTCGGACACGTCGTGAGAGCGCATCCACCTGCCGCCCTCCACCGCCCTCAGCAGCATCGCGGCCTCCGCCGTGCGCAGCCCGCGCCCCGTCAGGTCCGTGGGCACGCCACTGCGCAACCGGATGCGCTGGTGGTCATGGAATTTGATTTCCAGGAGGTCCGCCTCGACATGCTCCTCGCCACCCAGGGCGCGGACCTGCGCCTCGGCGGCCTCCTGCGCCGCCTTCTCCGAGTCTGCCGCCAGCGCCCCGGTGCTCCCCGTCAGCCCGAGGGCGATGAGCCACGAACTCCACGTCTTGAGATGCATTCCTGCTCCTATCGCGATGGAAAACCCGCAGTGGAAAGAGCAGGGAAGCAGGAAAATGATGCAGGAAATCCGACATGGCACTGACCGTGGCGAGAGCGCTCCTGCCGGGAGACCCCCGTGACCTTCCGCTCCCGGACCTCCGCCCCTCCCCCGAGTCTCGCGTCACAACCCGGTGAGCCGGCGTCCATTCCTCGGCCGCATGGAGACGCGGGCCGGGTACAAGTGGATCGACTACGCGGACGTCAACGGCCAGTTCCACGGAGAAGACTGGCAGAATGACGCCCAGTGGTGCGCCCAGACGGCGGACCGGCTCCACGTAGGAGACCTGAACGGGGATGGCCGGGACGACTGGCTGTGCCACAACGCCTCGGGCGGGTACAAGCGGGCCGACTACGCGGACTCCTTCGGCGTGTTCTACGGCACCGACTGGTACGGCTACGTGAACTGGTGCACCCACACGGGGGCGCAGTTGCACTGACGCCGCAGGGGAAAGGAGCCGGCAACCCTGACAACGCCGGTCATGTTTCAGGTGGGGAGAGCGGGCAGCCACCCAGGGGGCCCGCGAGTCCGCTCGCCCCTCCCGGCGAGCGCTGGATGGACGTCTCGGCCGTCGCCACATTGGGGGCGTTTCGAGGGGGGGGTCACATGAACGCCTGGCGATTGCCGCTCATCTTCTGTTGTCTCCTGGGGGCCTGCGGGCCCACCCTGGAGGAGGAATCCACCGAGGCCGCGCCCCAGGAGTTGGGGCGCAGGGAGGACGGCTGCAAGCGGCAGTGCCGTCCCGCCTCCTTGTTGAAGGACATCGTCCCCGGGCCGGAGACGTCGGATCCGGCGGAGCTGACGGACGTGGACGGGACGCTCTTCCTCACCACGCTGCCCTTCCCGAATCCCGGTGGGGTCGTCGAGCTGTGGAAGAGCGATGGCACGACCGGGGGCACCGTCTTCGTCAAGACCCTCTTCCTCGGGGACTACCTCGGGGAGTACGCGTTTCCCACCTCCGCGAACGGGCTGTTCTTCTATCTGGCCGCCGAGAGTCAGGAGGGGGGCATCGAGCTGTGGAGGAGCGACGGCACGCCCGAGGGCACCTTCCAACTCAAGGACATCAACCCCACGGGCCACTCCTATCCCGAGGGTCTCACCGAGGCGGAGGGAACGCTCTTCTTCTCCGCCGCAAATGGGGAGGGGAACAGGGGCCTGTGGAAGAGCGACGGCACGCCCGAGGGCACGGTGCTCATCAAGGAGTTCAACCCCGGCGGGTACAACCAGGTGTTCATCCTGGGCGCCCTGGGGGGAATCGTCTTCCTGTCGGTCGTCGAAGACATCGAGACCCGGCTCTGGAGGAGCGACGGCACTCCCGAGGGAACGATTCCCCTGGCGGACATCACCGCGCAACCGTACGCGTTCGTCGCCGCCGCGGACGGGAGGTTCTTCTTCACCGCCGACGATGGCCGCCATGGTATCGAGCCGTGGGTGAGCGATGGCACGCCCGGGGGCACGCGCCTCCTCGAGGACATCCGTCCCGGTCCGGAGGGCTCCTCGCCCGGGGAGTTCGCCTCCGTGGGCCACAAGGTCTTCTTCAGCGCCAATGACGGCGTGCACGGCCAGGAGCTGTGGAAGAGCGCCGGCACTCGCGGGAGCACGCGCCTCGTCGAGGACATCCATCCCGGCCCGGCCAGCTCGATCCCCGCCAGCCTGCGGGCCACCGAGGACGGGAAGGTCTTCTTCACCGCCGACGATGGGGTCCATGGACGGGAGCTCTGGGTGAGCCGGGGACAGCGCAAGAACACGCGCCTCGTGGAGGATCTCGCCCCCGGGGACGCCAGCGCGTTCACCGGCTCGTTCCCGGAGCTGTCCGCCGCGGGCGGGGTTGTCCTGTTCTCCCTTTCCACCGCCACCTACGGCCAGGAGCTGTGGCGGAGTGATGGGACGCCCCAGGGGACGTTCTTCTTCCAGGACATCGCGCCCGGATCCGCCTCGTCCTACCCTTCCTGGTTCACCGTGTCCGGCGGCCGGGTCTTCTTCGTCGCCGACGATGGCGTGCACGGCCGCGAGACCTGGGTCCTCCCCCTGGAGTCACTCGGCGACTGCTACACGCCCCTGCCCAACGACGGGTGAGGGCATGGGGCTCCTCCACGGTGTGATAGGAAGTACCTCCGCCCAGGAGGTGCTCCCTGCCGCCGGACTCCCGCAACCGCTTCCTCGAGAAGATGCTCGATCGCCTGTACGCCTCGCTCGCGTCGGGCCCGAGCATCAACTGCCGTCCCCATAACAGCCGCCAGCGCGTGGACCTCACGCTGCTGAGCCGGCTGGATGGCACTCCCCCTCCCTCCCTCCTCGCCGGGCTGCTCGGGGACAAGGCCACGGTGAAGCTCTCCGTGCGCGCCCCGAGCGCCTCGAAGGACACCCCAGACTCCCCGTCCAAGCGTGAGGACGACGAGCGGCAGGCGCTGCTGCGCAAGCTGAACACCATCGCCGAGGACGCCCGCACCTTCGAGCAGGACACCGGCGCCCAGGTGCTCCACGTGGGCTATCCCCTGCTCCACCTGCCCCCGAGCACCAAGGACGCACGGGGTTTCGCCAACACCAAGCGCGTCCTGGCGCCCATCGCCTTCATCCCCGTGCGCCTCACCCTCAAGAAGGGCCGCACGCCGGGCCTGGAGCTCGAGTCCGCCGCCGATGGCGCGGATCGGGTCATGCCCAACACCGCCCTCATCGCCTGGGTGGAGCGGCAGACCGGCAAGCGCCTCGGGGAGCTGTTCGCCGATGAGCAGGGCCAGGAGCCCTGGCGCGAGCTCAACGAGCTGGCCGCCGCCGTGGCCACGGCCCTCGAGCTGCCCGCGCCCTCCCCCTTCACCGCCGAGACTCCGCTCTCCCCCACCCCGCGCTCCGAGGACGAGACCACCGCCGGGCCCGCCATCCTCCCGTGCGCCGTGCTCGGCCTCTATCCCCTGTCCAACCAGAGCCTCGTGGATGACATGCGGGCCCTCGTGGACGGCGAGCCCGTCCAGGGCCCCATCGAGAGCTTCCTGCGCGTGGGCGTCTCCCTCGGCGCCCAGGGCACACCCAAGAAGGACGCCGCGTCCCAGGGCACCTGGCGCGCGGGCGAGGACCGGCTCGTCTCCCATGCGGATCCCTGCCAGTCGCGGGCGGTGCGGCTCGCGCGCAGCAGCCGGGGCCTCGTCGTCCACGGGCCTCCCGGCACCGGCAAGTCGCAGACCATCGCCAACGCCATCGGAGACCACCTCGCGCGCGGGGAGCGCATCCTGCTCGTCTGCGACAAGCGCACCGCCCTGGACGTGGTGAAGCACCGGTTGGAGCACCTGGGCCTCGGCTCCCTGTGCGCGGTGGTGCACGACGCGCAGAGGGATCAGCGCGAGCTCTACCTCGGCATCCGCGAGCAGCTCGACAACCTCACCGAGTCCCGGATCAACCCCGCCGCCAAAGCCGAGCTGTCCCGCGTGGACACCGAGATGCAGGCGCTCCACGACGAGCTGTCCTCGGCCGAGCGCGCCCTCTCCACGCGCCCCGCCGGAGGCACCGAGCCCTCCTTCCACGAGCTGGTGGGCCAGTGGTTCGGCCAGGAGGCCCCGGAGTCGCTGGCCCGCGCGACGGAGTCCCTCGGCTCCTTCCGTCTGGCCGAGTCGCGCCCCCACGAGCGCGAGGTGCGCGAGGTGCTGGAACGCGCCGGCAAGGAGGGCTACCCGGACAACCCCTGGCGCACCTCGCTCGGCGCCGAGCTGAAGGACTACCTGTCCACGCCGCTCGCCACGTATCGCGAGCGCATGGCGTCCGCGGTGGAGGCCGCGCGCGAGGCGGATGCGCAGGCCTCGCCGGACGTCCCCGCCTTCTCTCCCACCGGAGACGTGGCCGCCGAGGGCCGGGCACGTGCCGAGCTCGCCGACAAGCTGGAGCACGTGCTGAAGGAAGCGCGTCCCGAGTGGCTGGCGCGCTGGGCCTCGTCCATGTCCGAGGCCGTGCAGGCCACGAAGACCCAGCTCGAGGGCCTGGCGCCGCAGGTGCAGGTATTGAACGAGGGCCCGCTGGACACGGAGCTGGCGCTGGTGCACCGCTCGGAGCCCCTGGCACTGGGTGCCCTGGGACAGGCCCTGGCGTTCCTGGCCTCCTGGCTGCTGGTGGCGCGCAAGTGGTACCGCTTTCTCTTCTTCTTCACCCGCCGGGCGAAGGCCGCCGAGGTGCTCCGGCGCTTCGGGCTCACCGTGGGAGCCGAGACGGCCGAGCGCGTCTCCCGCTTCCTCACGGGGGTGCGCGCACGGCTCCTGCTCACCGAGTTCCATCACACGGCCCTCGCCCCCGGCCCCAACGAGCCCCTCACGGATGAGGCGCTCTCCCGAGGACTGAGGACCCATGCCGCGCTCTTCGACGTGCTGTTGCAGCTGGAGCGGCCGGTGTTCGCCTCCTGCCGGCAGGCGGTCCGGGACGCGCTGAAGGCCGACGAGACGGCACGGGCGCGCCTGCTCGCGGGGCTGCGCCAGTCCGCCGCCCGGAGCGAGGCCGTGGTCCGGCTGGAGTCCCGGCTGGCCGAGGTGGGCCTCTTCGCCTCCGACTGGCGCGTGGCCCGGAGCCGGGCGCTGCGCACGGGCGAGCAGGTGCAGCCGCTCGTGTCGTCGCTCGCGGCGCGGCTGTCCAGCGTGGAGGGGTTGCTGCGGATCCAGGCGCTGGTGGCGGGGCTGCCTCCGGCGCTCGGCATGGCGGCCGGGAAGCTGGCCCTGGCCGGAGCGGACGCGGAGAACGGCTGGTGCGCGGTGCGCAAGGCCGTCCTGGCCGCCGAGGTGTCCGCGCGGGTGAAGGAGAGCCCGGTGCTCCAGCACATCGACGCGGACCGGCTCTACGCGAGTCAGACGCGCTACCGGGCCCTGGAGGCGCGCAAGCGCGAGCTGGTGCGCGACGTCATCCTCCACCGCTGGACGGAGTGCCAGCGCGAGCGGCTGCTGGCCGCCACGGGAGGACGGCTCAACGGGATGGGCGCGGAGCTGCGCCGCCGCCTGCTGCTGCGGGGCGAGCGCGCGCTGCGGGTGCGCCAGGTCATCGCCGCGGGCGCCAACGTGGAGGGAGGCGATCCCCTCTTCGACATGCGGCCGGTGTGGATGGCGAGCCCCCAGACGGTGGCGCAGATCTTCCCGCGCCAGGATCTCTTCGACGTGGTCATCTTCGACGAGTCCTCGCAGTGCCGGCTGGAGGAGGCGCTGCCGGTGCTGACGCGGGCGAAGCGGGTGGTCATCGCGGGAGATCCCAAGCAGCTGCCGCCCACGCGTTTCTTCGAGAGCGCCGTGGTGCAGAGCCAGGAGGAGCTGGACACCGAGAGCGAGCAGGGCCTCTTCGAGGATCAGCAGGCCGAGGTGGAGGATCTGCTCGGCGCGGCGCTGAACCTGGAGATCGATCAGTGCTACCTGGACGTGCACTACCGCTCCCAGAACGCGGATCTGATCGGCTTCAGCAACGAGCACTTCTATGACTCGCGGCTGCAGGCCATTCCGGGGCACCCGTCCAACCGGGTGGAGCACGCGCCGCTGCGGCTGCTCCACGCGGGAGGCCAGTACGAGAAGCGGGTGAACGCGGTGGAGGCGCGGGCGGTGGGAGCGCTGGTGAAGGAGCTGCTCTCGCAACCGGAGCCGCCGTCCATCGGCGTGGCGTGCTTCAACCTGACGCAGCGCGATGCCATCACCGAGGTACTGGAGGAGCTGGCGGCGGCGGACGCGGACTTCGCGGCGAAGCTGGCGGCGGCACGGGTGCGGCGCGGCGAGGGCTCGTTCGAGGGGCTCTTCGTGAAGAACCTGGAGAACGTCCAGGGTGACGAGCGGGATCACATCATCATCAGCACCACGTACGGCCCCGACGCGAAGGGGCGCTTCTACCGGCGCTTCGGGCCGCTGGGGAGCGCGGGCGGAGGACGGCGGCTGAACGTGCTGGTGACGCGGGCGCGGCAGCAGGTGCACCTGGTGACGTCCATCCCGCGCGAGGTGTACTCGGCGCTGCCTCCGGTGGAACAGGGCCGCAAGCCGAACGGGGGCTGGCTGCTCTTCGCCTACCTCCAATACGCCGAGCGGCTCGCCGAGGAGTACGCGCACGAGTCCGGACAGCCGGAGGAAGTACGGGAGCGGCCGGAGCCGGTGGTGCACGAGCGCGAGACGGAAGCGGGCTCGGCCTTCGCGCGGGCGCTGGCGGAGGACCTGAAGCGGACGCAGGGCGTGTCCTCGGACGTGCACTGGGGCAACGATGGCTTCTGCGTGGACGTGGCGCTGCACCATCCCCGCCGCGCCGGGGACGTCACGGTGGGCGTGCTGTGCGATGGCACGCGCTACCCCAAGGCGGCGGACCCGGTGGAGTGGGATCTGTTCCGCACGGCCATCCTCGAGGGCCAGGGCTGGAAGCTGGTGCGGCTGTGGACGCCCCACTTCTTCCGGGATCCCGAGAGCGCCCGGGAGAAGGTGCTCCAGGCCGCCAGCGAGCAGCTCGCGCGTCAGCCTCCCGTGCCGGAGACACCGCGCCAGGGCGAGGCCCGCCGCGTCCTCAACTGAACGGAGAAGGCGCTCAACAGCGGCGTGAGACCTCGGGGTTGCTTGTCGGGTGAGCGGGCGGGGACAGCTTCCCTGCAGTCTTACACCCCAACAGGAGCCTCCCATGTCAGTGCCGAGCCCGCGGCGCGGGTTGTCCTTCAGGACAGCCCGTCTCCTCCTCTGTCTGCTGCTGGGTCTGCTGATTCCGGCGCAGGCCGGGTGCTGGGACTCGGGAAGCCCCCCCTCCCCGGCTGACGAGCCCCACCCCACCGAAGCCTCCGAGCCCGTCGTCGCCACGGCCCTGCCGGGTGGCTTCGTGATTGAAACGGTGGTCTCGGGGCTGATCTACCCGACGGCTTTCGCGCGGCTGCCGGATGGCAGGATCCTCATCACCGAGAAGTCCGGCCTGGTCAGGCTGTTCAAGAACGGAGTGCTGCAGAACACTCCCTTCATCGATCTCAGGAACCGGGTGAACACCCACCAGGATCGCGGCCTGCTGAGCATCGCCATCGATCCCGACTTCGCGGCGAATGGCTTCATCTACCTCCTCTATACCTACGACGACGATGCCACGGATGACACGGGCCCGAAGACGGGACGCCTGGCCCGGTATACGGCCGTGGGAGATAGCGCCTCGCTCTCGAGCGAATTCGTCCTGCTCGGCACGGTGGTGGGCAGCACGTGCAAGGTCTTTCCCGCGGGCACGGATTGCATTCCCTCGGACAGCGCCTCGCACAGCGTGGGGGACGTGAAGTTCGCGCCGGACGGCACGCTCTTCGTGACGACGGGAGAAGGCGCCCAGTTCGACAAGGTCGATGACGATGCCTTGAGGGCACAGGATCTCGACTCGTTGGCCGGCAAGGTGCTGCACATCACCCGCACCGGCCAGGGCGTGCCCGGCAATCCCTTCTGGAATGGCAATGCCGCGGCCAACCGCTCGAAGGTCTGGGCCTATGGCCTGCGCAATCCCTACCGGTTCAACCTGCGTCCCGACAACGGCGTCCCCTACCTGGGGGACGTGGGCTGGACCACGTACGAGGAGGTCAACGCCGCCACCGCCGGAGCCAACCTGGGCTGGCCTTGTTACGAGGGCCCCTTCCGCCAGCCGGGCTACGAGTCCAAGACGGTCTGTCAGGCGCTCTACGCACGTGGCACCGCCGCCGTGAGGATGCCGCTGCACTACTGGGATCACACCGTGGGCTCAGCGGCGACGGGCGGATTCTTCTACACCGGGACGGTCTATCCCTCGTCCTGGAAGGGCGCCTACTTCTTCGGGGACTACAGCCGCTCGTGGATCAGCGCGCTGCGGGCCGATGCGAACAACAACCTCGTCCCCGGCAGCGTGACGAGCTTCGCGTCGGGCATCGGTGCCCTGGTCGATCTCGAGCAGGGGCCGGACGAGCTGCTCTATTACATCGAGATCCACCTCGGGCAGCTGCGCCGCCTCCGGTACACGGCGGGCAATACACCTCCGACCGCGGTGGCCTCCGCGGCTCCGCGCGAGGGATACCCGCCGCTGCTCGTGCGCTTCTCCAGTGCCGGCTCGCAGGATCCGGATGGGGATGTGCTCCAGTACGCCTGGGACTTCGGGGACGGCACCCCCGTCTCCAACGTGGCCAACCCGGAGCACACGTACCAGGCGCCTGGCTCGTTCACCGCCCGCCTCACCGTGAGCGATGGGCGCGGGGGGAGCCACTCCACCACCGTGCCGATCTCCATCGGCAACCGGGCTCCCGTACCCACCATCGCCTCTCCCTCGGGCTCGTTCCTCTTCAAGGTGGGCGACGTGATCAATTACTCGGGCTCGGCGATCGATCCCGAGAGCGGAGCCATCCCCGCCAGCCAGCTGTCATGGACGATCACGCTGTACCACTGCTCGGGAACCAACTGCCATTCGCACCCCTTCATCACGAACACGGGGGCGGGCGGCTCCTTCTCCGTGACGGATCACGGCGACGAGATCTACTTCGGCATCACCCTCACCGCGACGGACTCGTCGGGACTGACGGGCTCGACGAGCGTGACGATCCGTCCCCAGACGGTGCTGATCACCCTGCAGACCTCTCCGCCCGGGCTGCAGGTGGTCTTCGATGGGGCGAGCGGCCCAGCGCCCCTGACGAGCAAGGCCATCGTCGGCTCCTCGCACACCATCATCGCGCCGTCACCGCAAGGCAACCAGACCTTCGCCACCTGGTCGGATGGTGGAGCGCGGGAGCACACCATCCTCGCGGGGACAGCCAATGCGACGTATACGGCCACTTTCGTCCCCATCACTACGGACTCGTGCCCGGTGGGGCAGTACCGGGCGGAGTACTTCAACAACCAATACCTGATGCCCCCGGCCGCACTGGTGCGCTGTGAAACGGCGCCCATCTTCTACGACTGGGGCACGGGCAGTCCCTCTCCGCTCATCAAGTCCAACTACTTCTCGGTGCGCTGGACGGGCCGGTTCAACTTCGCGGCGGGCACGTACACCTTCATCGCCCGGGCCAATGACGGAGTGCGGGTGTACGTGGACGGCACCCGCATCATCGACGCCTGGATCTATCAATCCACCACGACCTACCAGGCCACCCGCACGCTGACGGCCGGAGAGCACCAGGTGGTCATGGAGTACAACGAGCTCACCGGCAATGCGGTGGCCCAGTTGCGGTGGTGAGCGCTCAGGCCTTCTTGACGATGTGGATGTTGAAGTCCGGGGTGCCCATCGCGCCCCAGAGGCGGAGCCAGAGCGGCAGGTAGCTCTCGGTGCCGCGCGAGGTGGTGATGTCGCCCAGGTCGATGACCTGCTTCCAGCCGAACCACTCGGTGAGGAGGCGCTTGACCTGGGCCTTCGCCTCGGCGTCGTTGCCGGAGACGAAGACCGCGTGCTCGCCGGGGATGCGCGCGGGATCCACCATCACGTTGGCGTTGATGGTGTTGAGCGTCTTGACCACCTTGAGCGAGGGGAAGGCGCGCTGGAGCTGCTCGCCGAGCGAGTCCGTATTGGAGACGAACAGGGTCGGCGGCATGCCCTTGGAGAAGTCGAGCGGGTTGGAGACATCCAGGAGGATCTTCCCGTCGAGGTTGGCCTTACCGGCGGCGTTGAGTGCCTCGAGCGAGCCCGAGCCCGACGTGCAGTTGAAGAGGAGCTCCCCGAAGGCCGCCGCGTCCGCGAACGTGCCCTGAGAGGCCTTGGCGCCGGCCTTCTTCACCCAGGCCGCCGCCTTCTCGTTGTTCGCCGTGCGCGAGCCCATCTTCACCTCGTGCCCGAGCGCGACCAGCTTGCTGCCGATCGTCTCACCCACCATTCCGGTACCGAGAACCGCGATCTTCATGGCTGTTTCTCCGTGGGGCGCCCCCTGTGTTGGCGCCGGACATGGTCAACGTAGCCGATCCGCAGCGACAATCTCCCCTCAGTCCACCTGCACCTTGGCCAGCTGGCGGCGGCCGAGGAAGTCCTCCACGCCGAGGGCGATGGCCTGGGCCACGTCCTCCTGGTACTTCTCCGAGGCGAGGCGGCTCTCCTCCTCGGCGTGGGACAGGAAGGACGTCTCCACGAGGATGGCCGGCATCTTCGCGCCCAGCAGCACGTAGAAGAGCGCCTCCTTCGTGCCCAGATCCCTCACGCCCTTGTAGCCGCTGGACAGGTGGCTCACGAGGTTCTTCTGCACCCGCGTGGCCAGCCGCGTGGACTCCTCGGTGTTGGCCTTGGTGGCCAGGTCCGCGAGGATGAACTGCAGATCGCTGATGCCCTTCTCCGAGGACGCGTTCTCGCGCGCCGCCAGGCGGATGGAGTAGCGGTCCGCCGACGTGTTGAGCGTGTACGTCTCGATGCCGCGCAGCTTCGACGTGGGCGCCGAGTTGCAGTGGATGGAGATGAAGAGATCTCCCCGCATCTCGTTGGCCATGCGCGCGCGCTCCTCCAGCTTGAGGTAGCGGTCGCCATCGCGGGTGAGCATCACCTCCAGGCCCCGGTTGCGCAGCTCGCGCGCGAGCTTCTGCGCGATGGCCAGCGTCACTTCCTTCTCCTGCGTCCCCTTGCGGCCGATGGCACCCGTGTCGTGGCCGCCGTGCCCCGCGTCAATCACCACCCGGCGCACCTTCAGCCCGAGCTGCTCCGCCAGCGTCAGCTCCGCGTTGTTGGACGCCTTCGCCACCGCCTTGAGCCGGGCCTGCGCCACATGCTCGTCCACCGGCGCGGTGATCGACTTGTTGGGCGCGAGTACCTCGGCCTTCGCGGGCTCCACGGAGGGCTTCACCGGCTGCTCGGCCACCTTCACTGGCTCGGCCACCTTCACCGGCTGCTCGGCCACCTTCACCGGCTCCGCCGCCGGCTTCGGCTCCGGAGCGGGCTCCGGCTGCGTGGAGGCGGGCTCGCGCGAGTGCCGGCCGATGGCATCGAGCAACGGCGACGTGCCCGGACGCTCCCCCGCCGTCGCGGAGGCCACGGCCTGCGGCTGCGCGGGAACCGGCTGCGGCTCGGCGGGCTTGGACAGCTCGACGCGGATCACCGGGAGCGGCTCGGCGGCGGGCTTCGACGGCGGAGTGGAGGCCACGGCGGGGGCCTTCTCGCGCACGGGCGCCGGCGTCTTGGACGCGGGAGGCGGCGGCAGCGAGGCCAGCAGCGCCTTCAGCTCCTTGACGCGATCACCCTTGGGGTTGGCCGTGACGCTCCGGGTGATGACGCGGCGCGCGGCCTCGGGCTGATCCAACCGCTCGAAGTACATGCGCGCGAGTGTCAACGCCGCGTCGTCGGCCAGCCGGTGCTTCGGGTGGGCCTCCATCACGCGGGTGTAGTCGGCGATCGCCGCCTGCTGATCCTCGGGGACGAAGGAGATGCGGCTCAGCTCGCTGAGCAGCTCCGCGGCCGTGTAGAGCGCGTCCGGGGCCCGCGGGCTCTTGGGATGGGCGCTGGCCACGGCCTCGAACCGGGCCGCCACGTTGAGCCAGTTGTGGCGCAGCTTGCGCCGCGCGGCGTCATCCTTGAGGGCGTAGTAGGACCGGCGCGCCTCCTGGTAGGCGGTCTCGGCCGGATCCCGTTTCGCCTGGGTGGCGATCGGCGACAGCAAGGCCAGGAGCAGGACGAGGCGCGGGAGCATGGTAGGTCCTCCAAGGACGGCGAGGGCTACAGGTGTGTGTCACGGCCCCCCTACCCCCGCAAATTTTCGCCCCCTCAGCGCACCCACCCCAAGGTCCGTGCCAGCTCCTCGTCGATGACGCGGGCCTGGCCCGGCAGCGAGGACAGCACCGCGGCCAGCACCTTGTCTCCGTTGCGCACCGGCGCCCGGCCGGGGCGCAGCCGCGCGCGCACCGGGTGCTTCTGATCCTGCTTCCAATAGCTGGCCGGGAAGAGCACCTCGCGGCGCGACTCCGGCAGCGGGCCCTCCGGTGTCAGCCACACCAGCATGCCCTTGCGCAGCGGCTCCAGCTCCGCGCGCAGCGTGCGCCGCAGCTCCCGCACGAAGAGGCCCACGCCCACGAGCGCCCCGAGCCCCAGGCCCCAGGGCACCAGCCCCAGCGTCTTCGCGCGCGAGCGCACGTACCCCGCCTCCCGGGGCCTGTCCGGCACGCGCGGATCCACCAGCAACAGGACGCGCGCCCCCGGCCCCAGGCCCTCGGCGTACTCGGCATGCGTGCGCACCCCGCTGGCCGAGTACCGCACCTCGCCCACCGCGTAGAGCACCTCCAGCGTGGCCTCGGCGCCTTCGCGCTCGCCCCGGGGAGGCAGCGTCAGCGCCGCCAGTTGGCCCTCCAGCTCTTGCGCACGCGACAGGAAGTCCTGCTCCTCCACCACGAAGCGGCCCAGGGCACCCGCGCCCGCGCCGAGCATCGCCATCAACCCCAGCCCCACGGCCGCCACGCGCACGAGCCGGGCGATGGCACCGGGCACCTTCGAGAGGGGAACACGTCGGGGAGCCTGGGGGATGGCCAGCTGCATGGCTCCATCCTACACCCACTCCTCCCGGCTCACCCCCAGGACAACACGAACTCGCTGGAGAGCGGCCCCAGCACCCGGCTCCACACCCGGGGCTCGCGCGCGCCCACCACCTCGAGCGCCGCCACCAGCGCGCCCTCCACGTACGCCCGGGGGAGGAAGTCTCGATCCAACCGGACCAGGGCACTGCCCGACTCCGCCCAGAGCACCTGACACTGGCCGCCATTGGCCGCGGCCGCCGCGTACGCCATGGGAAGGCTGTCCAGCAGCTTCTTCGGCTGGCCCGACAACAGCGTCCGCAAGGGCCTGCCCGTCGAGGTGGCGAAGAAGTCCGTGGCGGCCCGGCGCCCCAGCGCCCGCATCGCCCCCTGGAAGTCGCCGTACGCATTGCCCAGCAACCGCGCCGACGTCCACAGCAGCTTCAGGAAATCGCCCGTCGGGTAGCAGGTGAAGTCCGCGAACTTCCGCCTGCCGCACACCTCGACGCAGTGCTCCACGGAGGCCTCGTCCCCCAGCGCCCACATCACCTCCAGCACGCTGCGGAAGAACATCCCGCGCACGCTGTCGGCTGGGGTCGCCAGTCCGAGTCTCCGCTCCAGCTCCAGTTCGGCCCCGACTTCTCCCGGGTCCGCGCCGGTCTCACGCCTCATGTGCAACGCCCCTCCCGGGCTCCCTCCCCCCGCTGCCATCTTCCCTAATATTGAGGGCCCCGGCGCCTCTGGCACGGAAGAGCTTTCCCGGAGGTTTGGATCCGGAACAGATCGCGCCGGGCCGGACCCCTGGATGCGCCCCAGGCAGGCAGTCCCCCCTCGGCAGCCCTCGACAAGGGGGCGGAGCCCTTCACGCTGGCGGTGTATGATTGTGGACAGACCGTCCGTGCGCATGCGGGCGTGGGGGACGCACCTTCGTCATGTCGAGCACTTCCACCATCAAGGCGGGACAGGCCCTCCCGGAGCCGGCGAGGCCACATGGACAGGGGCGTTGGAATCAGAAGCTGGGAGGGTGGATCCTCTCGGGGTTGGACGTCTTCCTCTCCAAGCCGCTGCGCCGGGCCGCCCCGGAGGAGGTGGTCCGCTGCCGTCTGCTGGTGTGCATCGCCCTGGGGCTGATGCTGCTCGACACGGTGCTGCTGGCCGCCCTGCCCGTCAGCCCCCAGCCCTTGATGCACGCCACCATCGGGCTCTTCTCCTTCTGCATGAACTCGGCCGCGCTGGTGCTGCTGCGCCGGCGCTCCTCCCACGAGCTCCCCGCGCTGATCGTCTGCTCGACCATCGCCGCCACGTTCGTGTTCACCTGCGTCACCAGCACCCGGGCCTTCTCGGCCTCGCACGCCGCGAGCATGCTCCTGCCCGCGATGTCGGTGTACCTGATGGGCGCGCGCCTGGGGTTCATCCTCACCGTGCCCATGGCCCTGTTCGTGGGCGTCATCCACCCCTTCCACTTCATCGCCCGCACGACCGAGCCCATCCACGTGGGCAACCTGTGGATCGTGGATCTCAGCGCCGCCATCTGCATGATGTGCATCTGGGCGGTGAGCTGGCTGCACACGGCCGCGCGCAACCAGGCCCATGCGGCGCGCGAGCAGGCGCTGCGCACGCTGCGCGAGAGCGAGCGCAAGCTGAACAGCCTCATCGAGAACACCGAGGATCTGGTGTGCTCCGTGGACACGCAGGGGCGGCTCATCGTCGCCAACTCGGCGATGCTGCGGGCCTTCCGCGAGCGCTACGGGAAGGAGCCGGTGCCGTGCGAGCCCCTGTTCTCCGCCGCCCCCGCGGAGCACCAGGAGGGCTGGCGGCAGAACCTCGAGCGGGCGTTCAGCGGGCAGCGCGTGAGGCTCGAGGACACCTATGTGTACGAGAACCGGACGCGCGTCGTGGATCTGTCCTTCAACCCCGTGTTCGGCGACGACGGCCGGCCGCTGGGGCTGACGCTCTTCGGGCGGGACATCACCGAGCGCAAGGAGTCCGAGACGAAGCTGAGCGAGATGCACCGCAGCCTGCTGGACGTCTCGCGCCACGCGGGCATGGCGGAGGTGGCCACCGGCCTGCTGCACAACGTGGGCAACACCCTCAACAGCGTCAACGTCTCGGCCAACCTCGTCACCGAGCGCCTCCGGGGCCTCCGGGTGGGAGGGCTCACGCGCTCCGCGGAGCTGCTAAGCGAGCACGCCGGCGACCTGGGCACCTTCCTCTCCACGGATCCCCGCGGCCGGCAACTCCCGGCCTACCTCGCCGCCCTGGCGGAGCAGTTCTCCGAGGAGCAGCAGGCCCTGCTGGACGAGCAGCGGACGCTCACCGAGGGGCTCGAGCACGTCAAGTCCATCGTCAGCATGCAGCAGGAGCACGCGCGCTTCGCCGGCATGGTGGAGCTGATGTCGGTGACGCGGCTCATCGACGATGCCCTGCGCCTGCAGTCCGTCTCTTTCTCCCGCCATGGCATCGAGGTGCGGCGCGAGTACGCCAACGTGCCGCCCATCCTCCTGGACCGGCACAAGCTGCTGCAGATCATCCTCAACCTGCTGAGCAACGCGCGGCATGCGCTGATCGACGGCGGCCAGCCGGACAAGTGCATCACCATCCGCGTCGCGCCCGCCCCGGAGGACCGGCTGCGCATCCAGGTGGCGGACAACGGCATGGGCATCCCCGCGGAGCACCTGGCGCGCCTCTTCTCGCAGGGCTTCACCACCAAGAAGAACGGCCACGGCTTCGGGCTGCACATCAGCGCCCTGTCCGCCATCGAGATGGCCGGCAGCCTCACCTGTGAGAGCGAGGGTGCCGGCAAGGGCGCCACCTTCACCATCGAGCTGCCCATGCAGAGCGAGGATCCCCGCCTCTGACGGCGGGGCTCCCCGGCGCACGGCCTACTTGGACTTCAGGTCGCGCTCACCCAGGTTCGTGGCACCCACCCACCGCATGCGGTTGAAGCCATCGAGGTTCTTGTTGGCGACGACCTGGAAGCAGGTGGACGCGCCCTGGGCGGCGATCTCCACGGACCAGCCGAGGAACATCTGCCAGAGGCGGAACCACCACTCGCCATAGGTCTTCACGACGTCGGCGCGGTTGGCCATCCAGTTGTCGTACCAGCGCGAGATGGTGAGCGAGTAGTGGATGCCCACGTTCTCCACGCTGTGGATCTCGAAGCCCGCGGTCTCCAGGTTGCTCACCACGAAGGAGAGCGGCATGGAGGCGTCGGCGCCCGGGAAGATGTACTTGTTCATGAAGAGGCCCCACACCAGGTCCTCGAAATGGAAGCCCAGGGTGCCCTTCTTGGCGCGCAGCCCGGCGATCTGCAGGTAGAAGAGCCCGTCATCGGCGAGCATCCCGTACACCTGCTTCATGAAGTCCTGGAACTTGCGCACGCCCACGTGCTCGGCCATCTCCAGGCAGGAGATCTTGTCGTACGGCCCAGGGGGGATGTCGCGGTAGTCCAGCGTGAGGATGCGGGCGCGCTCACTCACGCCCATGCGCTGGATCTGCTCCGTGCCGTACGCGGCGCCCTTCTCGGCGATGGTGATGCCCGTCGAGTCCACGCCGTAGTCCTTCGCGGCCGTCGCCACCAGCGTGCCCCAGCCACAGCCGATGTCGAGGTAGCGCTCGCCCTTCTTGAGCTGGAGCTTGTCGCAGACCAGCTTCATCTTCTGATCCTGCGCCTGCTCCAGCGTCTGGTTGGGCGAGGTGAAGAAGCCGGAGGTGTAGATCATCCGCGGCCCGAGGAACCAGCCAAAGAAGTCGTTGCCCCGGTCGTAGTGCTCGCGGCCAATGCGGATGTCCTGCTCCTGCGAGTGGATGAGCACCTCGGGCAGGAAGTTGGTGAGCAGGAACTTGAAGTGGTCCGCCACGAACTTGTAGTCGGCCACCGAGTGGCGCTCGCGGATGAAGGCGCGGAAGTCGCCCTCGATGTCGAGACGCTCGTGGATGTAGTCCTCGATGAGCGTGGTCATCGGGACCTTGCCGGCGGAGTAGCGTGCGGCGGCCGGGCCCTTCGGGTTGAGACGGAACGAGACAGGTACATCCATGCGGCTTCTCCGGAAAGGATGGGTGCCCGACGGAGAGGATGGAGCCCGCAGATGGCCCTGTGCCCCCCGCCCTGGCGCAGTGGTGGCGGAGCACTGTACGTGAACGCGCGCGGGCACGTGTGAATTCCTTCACGCTTGCCGCTGCCCGGCGTCTTCGGTGCCGCGAAGCCGCGGTCCTCGCCCTCGGAGGCGTGAGACCAACGTGCGATAGTCGACCCTCCGGGCGGTGCCCGAGAACAGGGGAGATTTCATGCACGCGTTTCAGAAGAAGTCGTTGCAGGCGGTCCTGCTGCTGAGCCTGGGAGGGCTCGGATGCGAGTGGCTCCCGGGTCATGAGGATGAGAAGGACAACACGGCCCCGAAGAACATCACGGTGACGGCGACGGCGGGCAGCGGCAGCCAGTGGGAATTGACGGCCACCGCCGAGGACGACGGCAAGCTGGCCAAGGCGGTGTTCTCGGTCGACGGCAGTTCCGCCTGCACGGCGGAGGGGGTGCGCAACTCCGGCCAGAGCTACTCGTGTCTCTGGGACTCCGCCAGCACCACCCCCGGCACCCACCAGGTCACCGCCACGGTCCACGACGCGGCGGGCAACTCCGCCACCTCCGCGCCCATCTCCATCACCGTCAGCGATCCGTCCAATCACGCCCCCACCATCACCCGGGTGCTCGCCACGCCGGCCTCCTTCGACGAGGGCTCGGCCACCAGCCTCTCGGTGACGGCCAGCGACATGGACGGGGATGAGCTCACCTATACCTGGACGCAGGTGCCGGCCGCTCCGGCGGGGACCTTCGGCGGCGGGACCGGAGCCACCCGGACGTGGACGGCGCCCTTCCTCTCCAGCAACACCTCCTTCACCCTGCAGGTGACGGTCTCGGATGGATGGGGTGGCTCGGCCCAGGCCACGGTGGACGTGGCGGTGGCCAACGTGCCTTCGCTCAACCACCCGCCCACCGTGGACGCGGCCATCACCGCCGCCGCCCCGGTGGTCGCGGGTGACGTCAACCTCTCCATCGGCGCCACCGATCCGGATGGAGATCCCCTCACCTACGCCTGGAGCACGAGCGTGGCGGGCCAGGGCACCTTCGTGACTCCGGCGGCCTCCGCGACGCAGTGGCGCTCGCCCGATCTCGCCGCGGCCACGTTCTACACCTTCCAGGTCACGGTCTCCGATGGGACGGCCTCCGTCACGCGCACGCTGGAAGTGCAGGTCGGCGTCCCCGAGTACGCCCGGGACATCCAGCCCATCTGGGACGCGCAGTGCACGGGCTGCCACAGCAGCGCGGGCCGCGGGGGCTTGAACCTGCTGGCGGGCAGCTCCTACTCCTCCCTCGTCAACACCTCGGCCGCGGGAGCCCCCTGCGGCGGCGCGGGGCGCACGCGCGTGGTCCCGAGCAATCTGGATGCCTCCCTGCTGGTGAACAAGCTCGGCCCCACCCCCGTCTGCGGCGACCGGATGCCGCAGTTCAATCCGGCCTACTTCGACAACAACCCGGGCCAGCTCACCCGCATCCGCTCCTGGATCCTCGCGGGCGCTCCCAACAACTGACGGCGGCCACAACGGCCTCCACTTCCGGAGTGGGAGCGCGCTACGCTCGCTCCCCTCCGGAGGGCACAGAGGCATGCGTCGTTTCGAGTTCGTCGAGGGCTCGTCGAAGAAGTTCTGGGAGATCGAGCTCCAGGGCACGGAGTTCACGGTGCGCTGGGGACGCATCGGGACCGACGGGCAGACCCAGCAGAAGTCCTTCGCCAGCACCACGAAGGCCCAGGCCGAGCACGACAAGCTCATCGCCGAGAAGCAGAAGAAGGGCTATTCGGAGGTGGAGGGCGGCACCAACACCGTGGTGGCCGCCACCCCCGCCACCACCCTGAACCCGCCCGCCGCTCCGGACGAGGTGCAGCAGACCACGCCCGCTCCCGCCCGGAAGAAGGCCGCCGCCAAGACGGCCGCCGCTCCGGCTCCCGCCTCCGCCCCGGAGGAGACACCCGCGCCCGCGCCCGCTCTGGCGGCACCGGCCCCCTCCGATGCCCGGCAGCCCATCTTCTGGAGCGAGTCCCTCCTCCGGCGTGTGCACCCGCGGCGCGGGGGACTCCCGGTTCCGGTCCGTCCCCTCACCTCCGCGAAGAAGGCCTGGGCCGCGACCGTCGAGGCGTTCGGGAGGTTCGCGGGCCAGTTCAAGCCCAAGGGGGGCGATTTCCCCGCGCAGACGGCGGCCGCCGGGGCGCGGCTGGGCGGCACCGAGCCATCCATCGGGACTCCCGAGGAGGACGCCGTCCTGCTGACGTTCGTGCAGCACAGGACGAGCTACAACGACAAGACGCCCAACGTCGATGCCACCGTGGACCTCCTGTTCTCCCTGGGAGGACCGGTCCACGCGACGCGGGCCGTGCTCCTGTCGCTGGCGATGCACCTCGAGGGAGCGGCTCCCGCGTTCGCGGCGCACCGGGGCCCGAGCACGGACTGGTACAACAGCATGAGCCGGGGCGAGCTGTTCGGCCTGCCCCGGTTGCGTGCCCTGCTCGCCACGCAGACCGATGACGCGGGCTACGCGGCCGCCCGCGATGCCGCCGCGGCCCTCCAAGAGCAGGCCACCGACGAGCAGCGTGCCGGCGCCGCCTTCCTCTTCCCCACGGAGAAAGCCTGGGTCCGCGCCGAGGCCGAGGCCTTCGATCAACAGCCGGACAAGCGGAGTGATCTCTTCCTCTGCTCGCTCTCGGATGGCGCCAGCGTCGAGCGCGTGGCGCCCCACCTCCAGGGCATCTACCTGCTCGGCGGCTACTACCCCCGGGACTACCTGCCCTCGCTGCTCGATGGCGTGGGCGTGGATGCGATCGCGATCCTGCGGAACATGGCCACCCAGCAGTACTCCAACGCCGAGAGCCGGCGGGGCTGGGCGGAGCTCGCCTCCGTCATCAACAGCGACGAGGCGATGACGCTCCTGCTCGACAACCTCGAGAAGGAGGTGATGCCGTTCGCGCTCGAGGCGTCCCTGCGCTGGCCCGGCCGCGCCCTGCGCCTGCTGGTGCCCAGGGCCGCTCAGCGAGGCAAGGAGGCGGAGGCCCCGCGCGCGGTGCTCACCACGCTCGTGCGCCGCGCCCCCGAGGCCGTGAAGGCCGAGCTGCCCGGACTGTCCGAGGAGGTGCGCAAGCTCGTCACCAGCCTCCAGGTGGTGTCCGCCGGCCCCGACGTCCCCGAGGCCAGTGCCTCCCAGCTGCCGCCCGTGCTCGCCCGTCCGCCCTGGAAGGCGGGGAAGCCCGCCGCCCTCCCCGTCCTCACGGACGTGACGCCGCCCGCCCTTGCCGACACCGTGGTGTGGCGCGAAGGCGAGCGCGAGGCCTGGTCCCAGGAGAAGGGCTGGGAGTACGGCCATCCGTCCGAGCGGTACTCGCTCCACACCCCGGAGCAGTGGCAGCAGGTGCGCAAGGTGCTGCCCCCGACCGCGCGCCCCCGGGCGAGCTTCTTCGTGTACGCGCCCGTGGAGCTCGCCCTCGAGCACATCGCGAACTTCCAGCCCGACCAGTGGGGAGACGAGCCGTGGATGCCCGCCATGGCCGCGCACCTCGGGGCCGGGGCGCTCCCGGCCCTCCTCCTGAGCGTCAACGCCAAGGGAGGCGAGTCGTACCGCCTGCTGCTGCCCTTCGGCGTCTCGCGGCTGGCACCGCAGGTGGCGGAGGCCTTCGCGGGCTCGAAGAAGGCCAAACCCCACGCCCGCGCCTGGCTGCTCCGCCACCCCGAGCACGCCGCCGCCGGGCTCCTGCCCGCCGCGCTCGGCAAACAGGGCAAGCTCAAGGAGGCCGCGTGCGCCGCGCTGCGCTTGCTCGCCACCAACGGACACGAGGCCACCGTGCTGGACGTGGCCGGGCGCGTCTCGCCCCAGGTGCGCGAGGCGGCCGCGCAGGTGCTCGCGTTCGATCCGCTGCAGCTCTTCCCCCAGAAGCTGCCCAAGCTGCCCGACTTCTTCTCCGCGGCGGCCCTGCCCCGGCCGCTGCTCGCCGACCGCTCGGCGAAGCTGCCCGTCTCGGCCGTCGAGACACTCGGGATGTGCCTGGCCATCTCCTCCCTCGAGGAGCCCTATGCCGGCGTGGCGCAGGTGAAGGCCGCCTGTGAGCCCGCGAGCCTCGCCCGCTTCGCCTGGGGCCTCTTCGAGGCGTGGATGGTGGCGGGCGCGCCGAGCAAGGAGGGCTGGGCCTTCCTGGCGCTCGGGCACTTCGGTGACGACGACTGCGCGCGCAAGCTCGCGCCGCTCATCCGTCAGTGGCCCGGAGAGGCCGCCCACGCGCGCGCGGTCACGGGGCTGAGCGTGCTCGCGGCCATCGGCACCGACGTCACCCTCATCTACCTCAACGGCATCGCCGAGAAGGTGAAGTTCAAGGGGCTGCAGCAGAACGCCCAGGAGAAGATCGCGCAGATCGCCGAGGCCCGGGGCCTCACCCGCGACGAGCTGGCCGACCGGCTCGTGCCGGACCTGGGGCTGGATGACAACGGCTCGCTGCCGCTGGACTTCGGCGAGCGCACCTTCACCGTCGGCTTCGACGAGCAGCTCAAACCCTTCGTGAAGGACGCCACCGGCGCGCGGCTCAAGGATCTGCCCAAGCCGACGAAGAAGGACGACCCGGAGAAGTCCCAGGCGGCCGAGGAGCGGTGGAAGGCGCTCAAGAAGGACGCGAAGGCGGCCGCGGGCCTCCAGGTGCTGCGCATGGAGCTGGCCATGTGCGCCCGGCGCCGCTGGAGCGCGGAGACGTTCCGCCAGTTCTTCGTCGAGCACCCGCTGCTCATCCACGTGGTGCGCCGCCTGGTGTGGGGCAGCTACACGGCGGATGGGAAGCTGGCCGCCACGTTCCGCGTCGCCGAGGACCGGACCTTCGCGGACCTGAACGAGGACACGTGGACGCTGCCCGATGATGCGAGCGTGGGGCTTCCCCATGCGCTGGAGCTCGAGGGGCAGACGGCGGGGTCCTGGGGACAGATCTTCGCGGACTACCAGTTGCTGCAGCCGTTCGCGCAGCTGGGCCGCCCCACCTATGCGCCGACGGCGGAGGAGCGCGCGGGCACGGAGCTGGTGCGCGTGAAGGGGCTGAAGGTGCCCACCGGCAAGGTGCTGGGGCTCGAGACGCGCGGCTGGCGCCGGGGTCCGCCGCAGGACGGCGGCGTGACGGGATGGATGGAGAAGCACCTCGGTCCGGATCGCATGATCGAGCTGGACCTGGATCCAGGCCTCTTCACGGGCATGCTCTCCGAGTCCCCCGAGCAGACGCTGGGCACCGTCACGGTGCGCGAACCCAACACCTGGGGAAAGGAGGGCACGTACCCGCTCGGCACGCTCGACCCCATCCTCTTCTCCGAGCTGGTGAGGGATCTCGAGGGGCTACGGCCTTCCTGATGGGAGGCGGACGGACGCGCGGCGGGTTCGCTTCCCGCCGCTTCCACTAAAAGTTACCCGCCGCTCTGCGCCGAGCGTCCTCCCAACGAGGATGCGCAGCTCGCCTTGGGGGACCAAACCGATTCTTGTCGGAGTAGAGGGGGGCTGAGCCTGCCCCGGTTTTGTGGACACACCTCATAAGTCGGCTACACGGGAGGTAGTGTTCATGGAGCGAAGGAAGAGGCGGAGTTTCACCCCGCTCGCTCAGGCCTCCCGTGTTGCGCACTCCACCGTTGCACGCATGCCGCGACCATTATCCCGGTGAGCCACCAGGCTTGGTCGATTGCTGCCACCTGGTGCTTCGGCCTTCCCCGTATTTGGGACGGGTCGGCGCCCACGTCAGTCCTCTCGGGACCTGCTCAGGCTTCACTCGCGTTGCGGCCTGCGTACTCGCTCGACCTCCTTTCAGGGGCCTTCTTCTTCGGGGCTTCGGCTCAGAGGGTCACCCCTCTTCACCGCCCGATGGCTTCCGAGGCGCATCGACAATTCCTCGGGCGGGACTTCCACCCGCTGGTGACGTGCACCTTTCACGGCGCACCCAAATTTGGACCAAATTCGGAGGCGTATAGAAGGATGGGAGGAGGGTTGAGGGAGTGGGCGGTGTAGAGGGTCCGAGGAGGGCCGCTGACGGAGATCACTAGGGCTGTGCGCTAGGCCAGCAGAGACCGCACAGCCGCCTTTGGGCACATGCCCGCCCGAGCTGCCTTCCCAGGAGGGGGACAGCAGGGGGGTTAGGCCTCTGGATACCTGCTGCGTGGGGGCTCACCACTCGCGAGCTGTGGTGGCCCCTGCGCCAGGGCTAGCGGAGCAGGCTGCGAGGGCAGTCCCAGGTGCTCCACAAAGGCGTGCCCCCTCCGGGAAGCCGACAGATACGCCAGCACCTGGCGCTTGCCCCCCGCACCTGATGTACGCGAACACGTCCAGCGCAAACGTCCTGCGTAGCAGTTCGGCCCAACCCAATGAAGTGGAGCCGTCGGGAATCGAAACTAAAATGCACTAGCCAGCCTGGGCTGGAACATGTTCCGCTGACTCATGGCTTCATTGAGAATGCACTATGGCGTTTAATGGTTCGTGGATAGATCGGTTGGCGCTGCTGCTTCGTGCGATGGCAGACGGCGTTGATGCAGCTCTAACGAGTTACGAGCGACAAGTGTTGGAAGGTGCAACATGGACCCCCAACGCTCTATCTGAGCACCTGAAAACCTCTCGACTCCCCGCATCTGACATCCTTATCCACGGGACTCTTACGCCCGCGACGCCCCTTGATCCGGGGCGGTCCAGCTTTTTTGATTCCATTCTTGCGGGCTCAAGCATCACATCAAGCGGGACATTCTTACATGCATTGGTCGATACCGACTCGCTCCGCAACACCGGAACAGCATGGATCCCAGTAGTCATCACAAGGCAGGACTTCCTGAAGCATCCTGCGCTTTCGTCGCCAAGAGTCCTCACTCTCCGTGGAACGCTCTGCGCGACGCCAGAATCATGGCTAAGCGTTTTTGGGCCTTCTGCCCCTCGCGTGATGCTGACGAATGTGGTCTTAGTCGATGACCACGGCCCAGTTACAAAATTCAGCGCACCTATTTGGCTTGTTGCAAGCCCAACCGAAACGGCATGCTTTTCGGCTATCTTGGAGCAAGCTGAGAGACTTGAGGCAGCGACCCGTGATTATGAAGACGAGACAGCGAAAGCCGACATGAACCGTGCTCTCCGTGCGCTTCGTGAACCACATCTATTTGTTGGGCATTTACTCGGGGATACCGGAGCAACCTTTGGCGGAGAGTTCCAGGGGTATGCGTTCGCGAGAAACGGGGAGCAGACTCTACGCGCGTTCTGGCCCAAATTCCTAGATACGCCAGGTCTTCGCTCTGCTTGCACGAACTGGGACTTGGAAGCGCTTCGCCGTCGTCAACTCGACGAAATTCGCCATCATCAAATCAGTGCCGGGTCAGATCTCGTGATCCTCGTGTGGAATGGCGATGGGTCATACTGGTGCAGTGTGGGGGCGGATCTCGCGAATCCAGCAAGTTATCACACCAACTGGTCTGAGTTGAGCATTGTGCCTTGGGGAGCCCTTCGGACGATTATTGCTCCACTCTGGCGAGTTTCATCCAGAGGTAACAATGCGGATGTAGCCAGCCAGATTGAAGCTTTACGGGACACGATCCTTGAGCAAAAGCACAACCTTGTTCCCGCGACCCGTTTCGCTTCATCGAGTATTACTCCAGTCATTTTTCACTCGGATCAACTCACGAGGCCCATTGCACAGCGCCTAGTGGTGTCAGACATTCTCATCAAGCCACCGGGCGAGAGGGGAGCACAACTCATCCCAAATGATTATCGTGAGCCGATTGAGACGCTCTTCGAGCGCTTTCGCTCTCATGATCTCAAGATTAGCCCCGAGGACATCTGGCGGTTCATCAGACAATGCCGCGTCGACAAATATGCCGAATGCATGCTTGAGCTATTACGCAACGTCGACCTCCTTGACCGCGCACGCTTCGAGTCGTTGCTAAAGATGGGCTGGGACCAATTGCCGAAGTCGGTCCAAGACGAGGGTGTCTGCATCAATCTCGGTGGTCCTGGAGACAGCAGTTCCATAATGAACAACTACCTCAGCCACCACGCACACATCAGGACGCGACACGCAGAACTCCGGGAATGGCTCGAACGCGCCCCCGAAAGACCAGGAATATTTGTCGATGACTGCTCCCTCTCTGGAACTCAAGCCATTAGGCTTTTGAGGGAGATGGTCGGTCAGTCAAGAAAGCCTCCAAAGACAGTTCAACCACTTCCAGCCCCTCTTGTAGAGCGTTTCACCCGTGCGACCAAGTATATCCTCTATGCGACAGCCACAGAATTTGCCGTCAAGCGAATCACGGAGGACTGCTCCACGATCGGGCTTGATATCAAAATCGTTCGCGGAAGAGTCGAGCCAGTCAACAAAATTTTTGATAACGCCGTGTCAGGGACTGCGTGGCCCCCCGACTTTCCGCGCTTCTGCAGACAAGTCGGAGCATCCATCTTGGCGGGCCGTGCCGAGCGAGAACTCTGGCCTGAGGCCCGTCTGCATGAGAGCGCACTCGGCTTCAGTGATTTCCAGAAAACCCTTGTTTTCCACTACAACACTCCCAAGACGACCCTGACCCTTTTATGGGAGCGAGGAAGCTATCGTAATCAACCGTGGGAGCCACTTTTCCCGGCAAGAGATAATTAAGCGCGTTCCCGAGCAGGAACGGCGCTGATACTGCGCGAGGAGAGTCGGCCCCTCTTTTTCCAACAGCCGCAGCACCCAGTGGCGCATAACTCCTCAGACTGGAGTCACAGCGGGAAACGAATGCATTGAGGCTCAAGAGTGTTGAAAGTGGAAGATGGGAACGAGGCCACTTCCGATGGATTTGAGGTAACGGGTCGTGGGGGCCTTCCAACGAGGCGAGGGCACGTACGAGGACTTGGTCCATCGATTTGCAGTGAGCCGAGCCACGGTGCATCGATGGCTGCGCCATGCCCGGGGAGACAGGAAGTCCAACACCCCTGGGCCATGCAAGGAGGACAGACTCATCGGATTGCCGGTGAGGAGTTGGCGGCCTTCCGTGCCCTGTGGACTTTGAGCTTGCCGCCTTACCGCAAAGTTGGCAACATAACCCTACTGTCAACGTAATCGGGGCAAGCCCAAATTTTCAGAATGATGGACCGGGAGTTGATGTGGCCCACTGGCTCCCAGGCTCAGTGGAATGGTTCATCAACTCTTGCTGCCCTCATCCTCGTGCTTTTCTACTGGCCTCACCGTTGAGCGCTGATGCGAAGCGAGGATACGCCGCGCGGCCTCAAGCAGTTCATCTCCAGTGTAGCGCCGCCCAAGCACTCGACCGATAAATTTAGAAACAAGCTCGATCGTTTCCGCCGTCAGCGGTTCGGCCGCGTGCGTGGCTTCGTTGCCAATGAGCTTTGTTGCGCCAAGTAGGTCTTTGAATTCCTCTGCATCTTTCTCGGAAATCCTTTTGAATATCTCGACAAACTCTTGAAGACGCTCCTCAAGACCCCTGAAACGCAAATCGCCTGACTTCTTCACTCCCTCGCGGGGAATGCCTTGATCATCAAGAAAAATCTCAACTACATGGCGAAGTGCTGTCGCACAGGAACGAAGGTCCCACCAAAAAGCGGCATCAGCGCGACGCAAGGCCGCACGAATTGTATCTGGGAATTTCGGTGAGGTCTGAATCAACTCAGGAAAGTGTGAAAGCCATTTGGGCGAATAGAAATGTGCAACCCGTTGGACCGGATTCCCGTTCTCGTCTTCTTCGACTTCGAGATCGTTAAACCAAGTTCCCGCTGCCTGTATCACCGTATTGCAGTTTGAGCACTTCACGGACGCAGTGAAAGTACCTCCATCATCCATGGGATGAAGTTCTCCACGGTTGATAGCCGCGTTCGTTTCTGGTGGTGATACCATATGCAGAGAGACTTTCTCTTTGATGGAGTGCCCACAGTCCGGACACGTCTGCCACGGAATTGGCATACTGAAGTGCTGCTTGTATCTGCTACTACCCAAACGGTGCATTTGACCCCTCAAATCAGGAGAACAGCCTACTGACGAGCAACCCGCAGCCACCTGACGCTCGCCTTTATCCTTCCTTCATCCCCCTACCCGTGGTCATTCTATCCCACCTCCAGGGCAAGTCCGGTGATTGGGCTTCAACGCAGAGGGAAGAGTCTGGCTCACAGTGGAGAGCGCCACGGCGCAGCGGCAGGTGCTGAGGACACCTCGGAGCAGTGAGCGCGCGAGGGTGTAGTAGCCGAAGCTCAAATTGATGCAGGACTCTGGAGCCCGGCAGGGCTCCTGGAGGCCAGTGGAGGTCCAGAGCGTGCCGACAGGCTAAGTGCAGCATCCGAGCAGGTAAAAGTATTAAAATGATTTGGCGTCAGTAGACATGCTTATGCTTGGACTTGTTTCCCCCTCGTTCGGCGAGGGTCAGAGGGGACCAAAAAAGGACCAAACCGAACGGACGCGCCTGGACTCGCCCGGACAGATGGGCGCCCCATTTTCAGAGGGAAAATGGGGGGGTGGCCTCTGGTCCCGAGGGAGGGCGGATCCACCCGTAGCGGCTTCGATTCCCGCCGCCTCCACCCCTTCAGTGGCATGATTGAGAGGACGTGACCATGCGTCTCCGAGCGT
Source organism: Archangium gephyra (assembly GCF_042230915.1). Taxonomy (GTDB): domain Bacteria; phylum Myxococcota; class Myxococcia; order Myxococcales; family Myxococcaceae; genus Archangium; species Archangium gephyra_B. Next base: position 6,397,907 of record NZ_CP102578.1, read on the forward strand.
GCATCGCACTTCTACTCTTTCTCTCAGCCTGCGCGACATCAGCACCGGGCCCAGGAGAGAAGTCTGCGGCCGGAATCCCGCGGCGAGCCAACCTCCGGAGAGCGGCGGACCTGCCCTGGAAGGATGGTGGGCAATGCGTGGTGCAAGAGGCTTCCCAGCCCTGGCCTGTCTTGAGGGTAGTCGTCATGGATTGGTGCTGAAATGACAGCCGCTCAGAGGTCCCTCATCCTCATTGCCCATGCGCCTGCGCTCACGGAGCAGGACGACCGTCCGGCCGCCATCGTCCATGCAATGGAACGTGCACTCCCTGGTTTGCGCCTGGGGTGGACGACTTCGGAAAAGGAAGACCTCATCGCATTACCTCACCGCGATGAGTGGGTCGCAGCCAACATGACAAACGGAGGATTTCCGTTCCTCTGCAACGATGATGACGACCACCTCGTGACGGTTGCCGGATTGGAAAACCCAAACGGTCTCGCCGCGGGGAGTCCGCCGCATTTTGAAGTCCATGCGGACCTGCCCCTGGACGCAGCCGGCATCGCGGCGGCTATCGATGTGCTCGAAGGTGTAGCGGAAGGCGCTCGCGCGGTATGGGGGCATGCGACGCCGAGCGGCTATGGGGGGGTCGTGGCGCAACAGTTTCGTCATCCCGGCGATGAGCCGCACATACCGCCCCACGGGCTACCCGCGCTCGAACTCCCATGGAACAGGTCCACGCCTGAGATTCCGCATTTCCTCGGATGGCTGAACTATTGGTCGGCTGTTGCCGCTCGGGCCATCGGATTCCCGGACCCATCCCGTGACGCCGAGCTGCTCTCACGGGCACGGCGCACGGCAACGGGCGGGTGGGTGGTCCGGCTCACGGATGCACCACTCGATCTCGAGAACCCCACCCACCTGGATGCGCTTCTGCGGGGCTATGAGCGATTCCCGGAGATCGGCGGGCGCTCATCCCCTTGAGCATCCAAGGCGCGCTGTACTCGCTGCTCCAGGCGGCCATTTGGAGAGTTCATGGCCACCACCGGCGCTCAGGGCGCGCGGCGGTTCACTTCGCCGCCGCCTTCACGATGAGGGTCCCCAGCGCGGCATCCACCACGCCTTGGAGCGCTCCCAGGAACAGCGAGGTGTGCTCGAGCAGGCTCTCCACCGCCGAGGAGAACATCTGGGTGGTCTCGGCGAGGATGGGCGCGCCGATGACGATGACGTTGATGATGCCGAGGTACACCGCCGCGAGTGTGAAGGCGAGGCGGTAGTAGAAGCGATCGATCGACTTGCCTGCCCCCTCGTGCTGCTGCGCCTGCGCGCCCACGACACCGAGAATCAGCAGCAGCGTGGGCATCACCAGGGGACTGAACCAGGCCCACACCTCGATGGGCGGCTGGCCGTAATGCTCCTGAATCGCCGGGTCCCCGCCCAGCACCGTCTGGCCCGCGAGAATCAAGAAGGCGGGCAGGATGCCCAGCCCCCATTCGAACAACAGGCGCCGCTGGCAGACCTGGAGCGGAAGGAGGTGGGCGCCCGCGGGCTGCACCCTCCTGGGTCTCATGGGCCCGCCTCCCGCATGGCGCGCAGGAGCCCCGCCGCCTGCAGATGCTGAAAACCGGTGAGCTCGCTGTCCCGGACGAACTGCCCCTCGGGCTCGCTGCGCCGCTTCGTGAACTCGTAGATGAGGGCGTAGACCTGATGATCGCTTGTGAGCGGACGCTGGGCGACCGAGCTCGCCAGACGCCGCGGCCCCCGCAGCAACGTGGTGGCTTCCGAGCGGCTGAGGGTCTCGTCGCTGAACTGGAGTTCCTCCGCCGTCACCACCAGCGCGATGACCCGGAAGCGGCCCGGTGGGGCCATGAAGAGCGCCTGAAGGAAGTCCGACAGCCCTCGGTACTCCCGGGTGACCTCGGGAAGGAAGCGGCGGCTTCCCGAGAAAGGCGTCCCGTCGGTGTGGATCTGCTCGATATGCGTGAAGAGCACGAAGCCTTCTCCGCCGGGCGTGGAGTACCAGGCGATGTCCTCGTAGCCTCGCCGGTCCAGGGCCTGACGGAGCCTCTTCCCCACGTCCCCCAGGGTGACCTGGCCGTCAGGGCTCGGGAGCAGCTCCTCGGGGATGGTCGTGAACGAGCTGGGCGTGGGAGGTGGCCAGGGAAAGGTGCCCGCGTGGGGAGGCGCAGGCGTAGGCGAAGGCGCGGACTCGGGCATGGAAGAACCGATCGAAGCCTCCTCCCCCTGACCACCCACTCCGACGGCAACCGAGCCCGTGCCTGATCCGTCGCCCTGCGCGTCACTCGAGGGCGCGCCCTCCTGGGGCTCACCCGGGGAGCCCATGCCGCCCGTACCGGTCTCCCTTGGCTCCGATTCGGGCGCCGCGGCTGGGGGCTGCTTCTGGGCGTGTCGTGGCTGCTCTTGTTGGGGCTGCTCTTCCGCCCCGGAGCCTTCGTCGAGGGAGTCCGACGCACAGGCGGACAGGCCGAGCAGGAGGACCATGGCCAGGACGCGCGCCAAGTTCCAGTGCCCGGTGCCCTTCCTCCAACAAAGGAACATGGAACATTCAATGCGCATGACCCTCCTCCTGGCGGCCGAGCCATCACCCGGAGGGGAGTGCCACGCTCATTGAAATACGGACCCGGCCTCGGCGCCCCAGGCGGGACGGACCTGAATACGACCTCCAGGTTCAATCTAAACAAGAGTGGGAGATTGAGAAGGTCTCGTAACTGGAGGCCGCTGCCGGCACGGTGCTCCGATTCATTCCCGGAGTGCGAGACAGCTCACAGCGCCTCCGTTAGCCCACCGCTGAGGGCCGGAGCCTACCCGGCTTCCCCTTCGAGGACCCTCAGCGCCTGGGGGCCCTGAACACGGGGCAGCCGAAGCGGCGCACCTTCTTCGCGCCCGAGGCGAGTGCCACGACGCGCGAGATCTGCTCGAGCGCCGAATTCGCCGCCAGGCGGTCATGATCCGTCGCGAACGTCACGAGGAGGTGGATGGTGCCGAGCGAGTCATCCTCGAAGACGGACATGCTCTCGAAGCCGGGGTATTCGGCGAGCCCCTCCAAGGCCCGGTCCCGGGCGAGGGTATCCACGCGCGAGAACTCCCGTGGATCGGCTCCCTCGAAAACAATGACCTCGGCCGCCCTCATGACTTCCTCTTCGCGCGTTACACCCTCGCGCGCGAGGCTGCCTCATACACGGCCTCCCGCCCGCCGCAAAGGGCTCCGCTCGCCGCCAGGCCAAGTCCCCCAGGGCCGTTGACGTCCGGAGCCACCCCGGCACGAGCCGCTAGAAGAAGCAGAGCGGCTGGACGTAGGCATCCTTGGGCGTGGCCGGCTCCGCGGGACTCGGGTTCTGGAGGTACACCGCGTTGAGCAACTGGTTGGACGCGATGTAGAAGGCCTCACCGAAGGTCTCGGTCGACGTCACCAGCTTCTCCCGGGTGACGTTGGCGGAGTCGAACCGGGCCATGGAGAGACTGGTCTTCGGAGCGCTCCATTCCTGCCAGGAAAAGAGGGCATGACTGAGGCCCGGGCTGCCGTCCTCTTGCGCCACCCACGCGCGGCGGATCCGCTTCGTGCTCTTGAAGAGGACCGTCTCCGTCCCGCAGTCGCCCCCGGCCGTCCCAGACAGCTCGGAGCATCGCGTGTTGACGATCTCGGAGGTGAAGGCCGTGGGGTTGCTCCTCGCGTAGAAGACGAAGCGATTCACCTCGTCCCCAGGTGAGATCGACACGAAGGGCGAATGCGAGGTCGCATCCCGCGTGAGCAGCCAGGGCGTGAGGATCTCCGTGTCGGAGTGGGAGAGACGGACCGTATAGCGGATGCCCTTGTCCTCATAGGCCACCACGAAACCGTCCCCAAAGGCATCCGCCGTGGCATGCAGCCCGAAGCGGTGGTTCGGACTGGCGAGATAATGGGAGATGGGCGACTCGATGCTGAGGTCCAGGGAGTGCGTGGTCGTCCATGTCTCCCGGCTGGGGCTGTCCCCCTCCGCCGGCTCCCGGTCGATGGAGCTCGTGCTGAGCACCACGAGCAGGTGCTCCTTGCCAATCGCGAGCTTCACGCCCGTGATGTACGGCAGCGTGTGATCCGAGTGGACGACGATGCGCTGCCCGGCCACCTGCTTGCCGTTCTTGTCCACCTTGACCACCACGACCTGGGCCCGGTCGTCCTTCACCAGGGGGATCTCCGGTTCGATCCACGCCACCAGGGCAATGCCATCCCTCGTCGCGATCACGGGGGACAGCGCACGGCGCTGCGCCGTCGGAGCGAGCGTGTCTCCCTCGATGATGTCCCCATTCTTCCCGATGGAGCGCAGCCGGATCCCATCCGCCCCGGCCATGGCGATGAGCGCCCGGTCCGTGCCCATCACCCAGGCGGCGTCCAGGGCACTGTCCGGCACGTTGTCGCGCAGGAGCGCCAAGGCGCTGAGGTTGTCCGCCGTGCGGTCACAGTCGTTGTCCTTGCCGTCACACACCTCGGGCACGGGCCCCACGCCTCCCACGCACGCGCCGAAGGTGGCGTCCTGGCCACACGTCTTCTTGCCAATGCGGCACTCGCCCACGTTGGAGTAGCACTCGCGCTCCTCCCGGGGGATGCACGCCAGGGTCGCGGTGTCACGGCAGCGGCCCTCGACGCAGAGCAGGCCGTTCGGACACTCGCTGTACCGCGCGTCACAGGTGTACTCGACAACGGGGTGCTCCTCGGAGAGCTTCTCGATGCTCGGCACGAAGCACCCGACGGCGCAGGCCAGGGAGAACAACGGGACGAAGCGGATGGCACGGTTCACGGAGAAGCCCCTCCCGTGGAGGTGGAAGCAGGAGCGGCCGGGCTCCCGGAGAAGAGATAGGCGGCCAGGGCGCCCACGGCGGCGGCGCTCGCGGTGCCGAAGAGGATGTTCGCGACGAGCGCCTGGCCCTCGGCCGTGTGGAGCTTCTCGACGCGCTCACCGTAGCGGGTGCTGAGCTGCGCGCGCTCGATGTTGGACGTTGCCTGGAGCCCGAAGAAGACCGCCGCTCCGCCAGCCACCGCGCCCGTGCCCATCAGGGCCAGGGGAAGCACGGCGGAGCGCCCGGAGGGCTTGTCGGTCTGGACGTAGGCGGGAGGCCGCGTGGGCTCGGGAGGCAGCAGCGCGGGCTTGTCCGCCGGAGCGGGCGTGTCCGCCGCAACGGGCGTATCCGGCGCGGCGGGCTGCGCCGGGCGCTCCGCCACGGGCGGGGATTGCTCCGGAGCCGTGGACGCACCGAGATCCTGGAGAACGGTCTGACGCACCTCCTCGAAGTCGCGCTCCACCTTGGGAGACACCTTCACGGGCAGGCGGGCGTCTGGCTTCAGGTAGAGGCCGGTGCGGAAGGCGGCCAGCGACTGCTTCCGGTCTCCGAGCTCCGCGTACACGATGCCCAGGTACAGCGCCACCGGGACCTCCTGCTCCGGGCCCTTGGCCAGGGCCTGGGCCTTGGTGAGCTGTTCCAGGGACTTCTCGTAGTCGAAGTCCTCGTAGAAGCGCACGGCGGCGGCGAAGGTGCTCTGGAAGTCGGCCTTGGGGGGCGGCTTGCGTGGCGCCTTGCGGATGGGTGGACGGCGAGCCGCCTGCACCTGGGTGGGCAGGCATGCCATGAGGCCGAGCGCGAGCACCCGGGCGGTCCCTGAGCGGAAAGGACGGACTGTCATGGCCCGCCAAGCTAGCAGGAGCCGGCCTCCAGCGTCCTGCCGCCGCCCCCTGGAAGCGCTCGCGCGGCTCCGTGCCTTCCTTCGGTGGGTATACTGCCGCGATGAAACTCCTCCACACCCTTCCCCTCCTGGCCCTGGCCGCGTGCGCCACGGCCCCCGTGGCCCCGTCCCCGGCTGCTTCCGCGCCGGCCGCTTCCGCTTCCGCGCCGGCCCCCTCCTCCCTTCAGAAGACGGTCGAGTCCGCCATCGTGGCGGAAGACTGGGCCCGGCTCCTCCCCCTGGCGAAGCAGCTCGCACACGAGGAACCAGGAAACTCCCTGGCGTGGCGCTACCTGGGCCTCGCCCATGTGCAGCTGAAGGACAACCCGGAGGCCATCCCCGCGTTCGAGAAGAGCCTGTCCCTCGAGGACAACGCCAAGACACGCGCGAACCTCGGCTATGCCCTCGCGATGGAGGGCAAGGTCGATCAGGCCCTGCCGCACTTCGAGCGCTCCGTCGCGCTGGAGCCGGAGTACGCCGCCGGGTGGAGGATGCTCGCGAGAGCCCAGGTGGAGCTGGGACGGTGGGACGAGGCGGCCGTCTCCATCGGGCACGCCAGGCGTCTGCTCCCCGAGGACGTGGAGGTCCAGCGGTTCTCGCAAGCCGTCGCCCTGACCTTGGCCCGCTCGCGGTTGCCGGGCGAGGCGCTGAAGCACCATGGACAGGGAGGCGTGCTCTCCGCGCAAGGCCGTCATGCGGAGGCGGAGAAGGAGTATGAGGCCGCGCTGAAGCTCGCCCCCGGGTTCGCCGACTGCCATTACAACCTCGGCATCCTGGCACGGCGGCGCGGAGACCTGGCCCGGGCCGAGCAGGAGTATCGCGTCGCGGTCGACACCTTCCTCCCGGAGGAAGCCCTCCTGCGCGCGGATGCGATGAACAACCTCGCGGACACGATCGTGTCCCGGGGCGGCGACGCGAAGGAGGCCGCCCGCCTGGTGCGCGAGGCCATCACCGTGCGCGGGGAGCGCGCGAGCTACCTCGACACGCTCGCCCGCGCCTGCGACGCCCAGGGCGACTCGCCCTGCGCGGCAGAGGCCTTCCGCAAGCTGCTCGCCTCCGGTGCCGTCCTGCCCTCCGACATCCGCACGCACGCGGAGAAGCGCCTGAGCGAGCTCACGCCCTGAGAGGAGCGCCGGGCGCGCCTCGCCGCGGCGAAGGTGCTGGCGCGTCCGGCCGCACTTCAGTACGAGGAGCTTCCGATGGCGACGACCCGGAAGAAGAACGCCCCCCCTCCCCCGGCCGGCAGCGGCCCGGCGAAGGACGTCCAGCGGCCTCCCGCGGAAACCCTCCACGCCGAGGAGCTCGAGAAGCTGCGCGCGCATGATGACGCGCCGAAGCCTCCGGGCTGGAGCATGTCCCTGCACGCGGTGCGCCGCTTCATCCTCGGAGACGAGGCGCTGGGCGTGCAGCGCAAGTTCGTGGGCAACCCGAGCCTCGTGGACCGGGCCATGGTGACGCTGGCCACCAACCGGGGCCTGATGCTCGTGGGCGAGCCCGGCACGGCCAAGAGCCTCCTGTCCGAGCTGCTCGCCGCCGCCATCTCCGGCACCTCCACGCTGACCATCCAGGGCGGCGCGTCCGTCACGGAGGATCAGATCAAATACTCGTGGAACTACGCGCTCCTCGTCTCCGAGGGCCCCACGCCCCGTGCGCTCGTGCCCGCCCCGCTCTACACGGGCATGAAGGAGGGCAAGGTGGTGCGCTTCGAGGAGATCACCCGCTGCCCCATCGAGGTGCAGGACTCGCTGCTGTCCATGCTGTCGGACCGGGTGCTGGCGGTGCCGGAGCTGCGCGACGAGGAGGCCATGGTGTTCGCGCGGGAGGGCTTCAACGTCATCGCCACCGCCAACACGCGGGACCGGGGCGTCAACGAGATGAGCGCGGCGCTCAAGCGGCGCTTCAACTTCGAGACGGTGTTCCCCATCGGCGACTTCAACACCGAGCTGTCCCTGGTGCGCAACGAGACGAAGCGGCTGCTCGAGCGCTCGGGGGTGCCGGTGACGCCCTCGGAGGATCTGCTGGAGGTGCTCGTCACCACGTTCCGCGAGCTGCGGGCCGGGGAGACGAGCGACGGCCAGGCGATGGAGCGGCTGACGGCGGTGCTGTCCACGGCGGAGGCCGTCTCGGTGGCCCACGCGGTGGGCGTGCGCGGCTACTACCTGCGCGGGGATGGAGGCTCGGCGGCGGACCTGGTGGAGACGCTGGCCGGGACCGCGGCGAAGGACAGCCCCGAGGATCTCAAGCGCCTGCGCGCGTACCTGGAGCAGCGGGTGGCGCGCCGCACCGCACCCCAATGGCGTGCCCTGTACGAGGCCCGCCACCTCCTGCCGGGCTGAGCGCGTGGACATGCAGGGGACTCCGGGCCTCCATGTCGTCGGCGTGCGCCACCACAGCCCCGCGTGCGCCCGCGTCGTGCGGCACACGTTGCTGAAGGTGCGGCCCCGCCACGTGCTCATCGAGGGACCAGCGGACATGAACGCCCGCCTGGATGAGCTGCTCCTGCCGCACGAACTGCCCCTCGCCGTCTTCAGCAGCTACCGCGACGAGGCGCGGACGCATGCCTCGTGGACGCCCTTCTGCGCGTACTCGCCCGAGTGGGTGGCCCTGACGGAGGGCAAGGCGGCCGGGGCCCAGGTGCGCTTCATGGACCTGCCCGCCTGGGACAAGTCCTTCCACGGCGTGCGCAACCGCTACTCGGACGGGGAGCGCCGCACCGCCCGGATCATCGAGACGCTCTGCCGCAAGCTGGGCCTGGAGGGGATGGATGCCCTCTGGGATCACCTCTTCGAGCAGCCGTGTGAGCTGGAGGCCCTGGCGGAGCGGCTGCGCGTCTACTTCGACTCGTACCGCGGCGAGGAGGACGTCACCGAGAGCGACCAGCGGCGCGAGGCCTTCATGCTCGCGCACGTGGAGGCCGCGCTGGCACAGGGAGACGGCCCCGTGATGGTGGTGTGCGGTGGCTTCCACGCGCCCGTGCTCGCCCGGGCCGGAGTGAAGCCGGGTGCCACCTTCCCCGAGACGCCGAGCCACCCGTCCGCGCGCAGCTACCTCGTGCCGTACAGCTTCCGCCGCCTGGACTCCTTCACCGGCTACGAGTCCGGCATGCCCTCCCCCGCCTTCTACCAGGCGGTGTGGGAGCTCGGCCCCGAGAAGGCCCCGGAGCACATGCTCCGCGCCGCCGTCGAGCGGTTGCGCGCCCGGGGCCAGCACGTCTCCTCGGCGGACCTCATCGCAGCCTCCGTCATGGCCCAGGGGCTCGGGCGCCTGCGCGCGCACTCCGCCCTGGCGCGCTCGGACCTGCTCGATGGGATGGCGGCCGCCCTGGTGAAGGACGCGCTCGACGCGGCACTGCCGTGGACGATGCGCGGAGTGCTCTCGCCGGACACGGATCCGCTCCTCGCCGAGGTGTTGCGCGCCTTCTCGGGCGAGCGCACGGGCCGCATCAGCGACCTCACCCCGAGGCCCCCGCTGCTGGCCGACGTGGAGCGCGTCCTCACGTCACACGAGCTCCGGCCGCACGGGCACGCCCGGAAGGTGAGCGTAGAGCTGCGCGAGCCGGCGCACCTGGAGCGCAGCCGCGCGCTGCACCGGCTGCGGGTGCTCGGCATTCCTGGCTTCACGCGCGACGCGGGCCCCACCTTCCCCACCGAGCCCGTGCTCCAGGAGTCCTGGACGGTGGCACCCTCGGAGGACTTCATCTCCTGGGTCATCGAGGCCTCGGGCTGGGGGCCCACGCTGGAGGTGGCCGCCACCGGACGGCTCGAGGAGGCGCTCCTCACGGCGGGCCCGGATCTGGGCAGGCTCGCGCTGCTGCTCGCCGAGAGCCTCTTCACCGGCTCGAAGGGCCTGGCGCAACGTGTGCTGGAGGCCGTGGCCTCCCAGGCCCTGCACGAGCCGGATCTCTCCCGCCTGGGCATGGCCCTGGAGCGGCTCCTCTCCGTCTGGCGCCATGACGTGCTGCTCGGCGCCCAGGGCTCGGCCGAGGTGGGCGCCGTCATCGCGGCGGCCTTCGATCGGGGACTCTGGCTGCTCGAACAGCTCGACGGGCCCGCGCTGCCCGCGGACGAGGGGCACCTCCGGGCCGTGGCCGCGCTGCGTGACACCCTGCGCTTCGCGGGCCGGGCCCTCTCGCTCGACGAGACGCATGCCACCGCCGTGTTCGAGCGCCGCCTGGCCGATCTCCGCGCTCCCCCCGCCGTGCGAGGCGCCGCGCTCGGGGCGCTCTGGTCCCTGTCCCGCTTCTCCGACGAGGCGAGTGCCGAGGCCGCGGCCATCCGCGCGACCCGGTCGGCGGCGCGTCCCGCCATCCTCGGCGACTTCCTTGCCGGTCTGTTCAAGCTCGCCCGCGAGCAGGTGGTGCGCGCCCCCCCCGTCACCGCGGTGCTGGATGAGGTGCTCCGCGAGCTGCCCCAGGAGGACTTCCTCGTCGCCGTCCCGGCCCTGCGCCTGGCCTTCGGCTTCTTCCCGCCCCAGGAGAAGGAGGACATCGCCCGGACGATCCTCTCGCTCCACGGCAAGGATCCCGCGGGCGCGCGGGCGCTGATCCGCCTCGAGGTGGATCCCGCGCTCGTCGCGGCGGGCACGGCACTGGACGAGGAGGTGGAACAGGTGCTGGCCCGCTACGGGCTGCTGCGGGCCCACGAGGGAGGTGCGCGATGACCATGGATCCCCTGGCGCGCTGGCGCCTCGTGCTCGGCGAGGCGGCGGAGGGAGCGCTCGGCGGCTGCCTGGACGCCCAGGGCCGCGGCATGGACGCGGCGCTCGAGTGGCTCTACGGCCGCGAGGGAGACCTCGCCGAGCGCGACGTCCGGGGGCGCCAGGGCGGCACGGGCCCGTCCTCGCTCACCGTCCCGGACTGGATCAACGAGGTCCATCACCTCTTCCCCAAGGAGACCATCGAGCGCCTCGAGCGTGACGCCGTCGAGCGCTACAAGATCGACGAGGTGGTGACGCGGGCCGATGTGCTCGCGCGCGTGGAGCCCAACGAGACGCTGCTGCGCGCCGTGCTCCGCACCAAACACCTCATGAATCCCGAGGTGCTGGCGGTGGCCCGCCGCATCGTCGAGAAGGTGGTGCGCGACCTGATGGAGAAGCTGAGCCGGGAGGTGCGCCAGACCTTCTCGGGCGTGCTCGACCGGCGCCGCCGCTCGCCGCTGAAGGTGGCGCGCAACTTCGACTTCCGGCGCACGCTGCGGGAGAACCTGGACCGCTACTCCCCCTCCGAGCGCAAGGTCGCCATCGAGCGTGCCTCGTTCTTCTCACGCACCCGGCGCTTCACCGAGCGCTGGCAGGTCGTCCTCCTGGTGGACCAGTCCGGGAGCATGGTGTCCTCGGTCATCCACTCGGCCGTCACCGCGGCGTGCCTGTGGGGGCTGCCGGGCATCCAGACGCACCTGATCGCCTTCGACACCGCCGTGGTGGATCTCACCCGCGAGGTGACCGACCCCGTGGAGCTGCTGATGAAGGTGCAGCTCGGAGGCGGCACGGACATCCAGCAGGCGGTGGCCTACGGCGCGCGGCTCCTCGAGGTGCCCCGGCGCAGCATCGTCGTCCTCATCTCGGACTTCTACGAGGGCGGCAGCCCCGAGATGCTCGTGCGCCGGGTGAAGGAGCTGTGCGCCCAGGGGACGAAGGTGCTGGGGCTCGCGGCGCTCGAATCGGACGCGACTCCCAACTACGACAGGGACCTGGCCCGGCGGCTGGTGGACGTGGGGGCCCACGTGGGGGCGATGACGCCCGGCCAGCTCGCGGCGTGGATCGCCGAGAAGGTGCGCGGATGAGCCGCCCGGATCTGCTCGGCCTCACCCCACAGGCCATCGCGAGCGTGTCCAACCTGGGCCTGGTGAAGCGCGCGCAGAAGGAGCTCGAGCAGGGCAAGGGCCCCCGGCTGGAGGAGCTGGCCGATGGGACGGTGGTGGGCACCTTCGAGGATGGGAACACGGCCCGGCTCGCCCCGGGCAAGAGCCTGAAGGACAGCCCCTGCACCTGCAACGCCACCACCGTGTGCCGGCACCGCGTGGCCGTGGCGCTGGCCTACCCGGCGTTCATCAGCGCGTCGGGCGCGGCGCCAGCTCCGGAGAAGGCCGCGGAGGCCGCGCCGGAGCCACCCTGGTCTCCGGGCTCGGTGGACGACAAGACGCTGGCGGAGCTGCTCCCCCGCCGCGCGCTGGAGCGGGCCGATTCCCTCCGCGAGCGCGGCTACCTCGCGCAGGTGCGCCGGGGGACGTTCGTGGGCGAGGACCTTCCCAGCGTGGCGCTCGCCACGTGCACGGTGCGCTTCCTCGTGCCCCGGAACCTGGGGTACGCGCGCTGCGACTGCTCGGTGGGGACGGGCTGCGAGCACCTGCCGCTCGCCGTCTGGGCCTTCCGTGCCGCCGACGAGAAGGACCCCACGAGCCGCGAGCTGTCCGTCGAGGTGGCGAGCCGGCACGTCACGTCCAGCGAGGGCGGACCGGCGCTGGATGCCGCGGGCGACCTCGCCAGCTTCCTCCTGTTGGAGGGCGCCCAGCACGCCAGCACCGGCCTCGCGGGGCGCTTCGCGGTGGCGCGCTCGAGCCTCGCGGACGTGAAGATGGCCTGGCCGCTCGCGGCGCTCGATGACATCGAGGATCTGCTCGGGGCCTACGTGAGCCGCGGTGCCCGCTACGCCCCGGCGAAGCTCTCGGCCACCCTGGCGGAGCTGTTCGCCCGGCTGCGCGCCGCCCGCACCGGAGGCGCCGTCCCACCCCGTGCGGTGCTGGGCATGGACGAGGCCCCCGAGACGAAGCTCGACTATGTCCGGCTGGTGTCGCTCGGGGCGCGGCTGTCCGCCGATGGCCGGGAGCGCCGCGCGGAGCTGGTGCTGGCGGATCCGGCCAGCGCGGGCCTGCTTGTGGTGCGCCGGGCCTTCACCTACGCGGAGGATCAGACCCCCGAGGACGGCGCCGACCTCGGACGCCGCCAGGGAGCCCCCGGCGCGACGATCGAGGCCCTCGCGCGGGGACAGGTGGTGACCTCGGGTGCCACGCGCCGTCCGGATCGCCTCGTGGTGTTCTCCTCGCGCGGGCTGCAGCGCACCTCGGTGACACCGCAGTCCGGGGACTGGAGCCTGCTGCCGGCGCCGCTGCTCGTGAAGGACGTCTCCGCGCTGGAGGCCAGCCTGCGGGCCCGGCCTCCGCGCTTCCTCCGGCCGCGGCAGCTCGCCGAGAACGTGCACGCCTTCGAGGTCTCCCGGGTGGTGGACGTGGCCTATGCACCGGGCGCCCAGTTGGTGCGCGCGGAGCTGGAGGACGCGGCTGGGCATGCCTTCTTCGTGGAGCTGGCCCACCGCCGCGTGGCCCCCGGGGCGCTGGACGCGCTCGCCGAGGGCCTGGCCGGAAAGCGCGGGCAGCTGCGCTACCTCTCGGGCGAGGTGCGGAGGACGGCCCGGGGGCTCGTCGTCGAGCCGCTGGCGCTCTCCTGCGAAGGCACGGGCGTGGTGGTGCTCGACGTGCAGCCTGCCACCCAGACGGGGCCGCTGCGCACGGCGGAGGACAGGCCGCCGCTGCCACCCCTCCCGGCGGCCCTCGCCGAGCTGGAGGGCTGCCTGGCGGATGCGGTGCACCAGGGCCTGCGCCACGTCGTCCCCGCCTGGACGTCCCGGCTCTCCGCCGTGGCCGCGCGCGTCCGGGAGCTCGGGATGAAGCGCCTGGCGGAGGACCTGGGCGCGCTCGCCACGAAGTTGGACGCCGCCCGTGCATCCGGCCAGGCCGGAGACGAGGCAGCACTCGCGGCGGCCTGGACTGATGCCGCCCTCCGCGTCACCGTGGGGCTCGAGCAGCTCGGGACGTGAGCCATTTCACAGGGCGTAGCGCTCGGCGTCCTGCCGCTTGAATTCCAATCCCATCCCCGGCCGGGACAGGTCCGGCGTCAGCGCCCCCTTCACCGGAGCGCGCGCCCCGTCGAAGAGCATCTGCTCGATGCGCACGTGGTCATGGAAGTACTCCAGGTGCACCAGGTTGCGCGCCGCGCAGGCCACGTGCAGGTGGAGGCCCGGCGCGCAGTGCCCCGACAGCGGCACCTGGAAGCCCTCGCACAGCGCGTCCACCTGCAGGAAGCCCGTGACCCCCAGGCACCGCGTCGCGTCCGCCTGCAGCACGTCCACCGCCTGCGCCCCCAGCATCTTCCGGAAGTAGATGGCGTCCCAGCCGTACTCCCCCGCCGCCACCTCCATCCCGCCCGGAAGGCGCTGCCTGAGCAGGTGCAGCCCCTCCAGATCGTCGCTCGACACGGGCTCCTCGAACCAGACGACGCCCGCCTCCGCGAAGCGCTCCGCCATCGCCAGGGCCTGCTTCACGGAGTAGGCACCATTGGCGTCCACGAAGAGCTGCGTGTCCGGGCCAATCGCCTCCCGAGCCGCCCACACCCGGCCGCCATCCTTGTCCGGGTGGCGCCCCACCTTCATCTTCACCCGCGCGATCCCCTGCTCCGCCCATCCCGCGAGCTGCGCCTTGAGCGTCTCGATGGAGTACGACGTGAAGCCTCCACTGCCGTAGACGGGCACCCAGTCCCTCGCCGCCCCGAGCAGGCGGGCCAACGGCAGGCCCAGGAGCCGTGCCTTCGTGTCCCACAGCGCCGCGTCCACTGCGGAGAGCGCCATGGCCACCATCCCGGGCCGCCCCTTGTTGCGCACCCGCGTGAGCAGCGAGGCCATCCGCGCCGGGATGTCCATCACATCGTGGCCCTTCAGCTCCTCGGCCAGCGTGCGGTGGATGAGGCTCGCCGCCGAGGCATCGGCGTAGGTGTAGCCGAGCCCCCGCTGGCCTCCCGCCGTCAGCTCCACCACGATCAGCGTGGTGCTGTCCCAATCCGCGGTGCCGTCCGCCTCCGGCGCATCCGTCGGTATCTCGTAGGCCCGGGCCTCGATGCGCTCGATGGGCACCACCCCGCTGCTCCTCTGGCCCATGACCACTCCCGCGCTAGTCCTTCTTGTGGGGCTTGAGCTGCTCCACCATGCCCTTGAGGGACTGCTTGATGAGGCTGGCCGCCTTCTCGTCCCCCTTGAAGAGCGCCTCGGAGAAGTGTTTGGCCTGCTCCAGGGTGATGTGCGGCGGCAGCGGTGGCACGTCCGGATCCGTGTACGCCTCGAGCACCACCGGGCGGTCCGCGCTCAGCGCCTGGTCCCACGCGCGGGCGATCTGATCCGGCTTGTCCACGCGGATGCCGCGCAGGCCCAGTGACTCGGCGTACCGGGCATAGGGGAAGTCCGGCAGCTCCTGCGAGGCCTTGTACCTCGGGTCCCCCGCCAGCACGCGCTGCTCCCACGTCACCTGGTTGAGGTCCCGGTTGTTGAGCACCAGCACGATGAAGCGCGGGTCCTTCCACTCCTTCCAGTACTTGGCGACGGTGACGAGCTCCGCGTTGCCATTCATCTGCATGGCGCCGTCGCCCACCATGGCGATGACGGGCCGGTCCGGGTAGGCGAACTTGGCGCCGATGGCATACGGCACGCCGCAGCCCATGGTGGCCAGGTTGCCCGACAGCGACGCCATCATCCCCTTGCGAATCTTGATGTCGCGCGCGAACCAGTTGGCCGACGAGCCCGAGTCCGACGAGAGGATGACCCCGTCGGGCAGCTTCGGCGACAGCTCGTGGAAGACGCGCTGCGGGTTGATGGGATTGGCGTCGTTCATCGCCCGCCCCTCCACCACCTTCCACCACTGGCGGATGCCCTTCTCCAGCCCGTCGCGCCAGCTCCGGTCCTCCTTGCGCTTGAGCAGGGGAATGAGCGCGCGCAGCGTCTCCTTGGAGTCCCCGGTGAGGGGCACCTCCATGGGGTAGCGGATGGCGAGCATGCGGCCGTCCAGATCAATCTGCACGCCGCGCGCCTGGCCCTCGGGCGGGAGGAATTCCGAGTAGGGGAAGCTGGTGCCCACCATGAGGAGGGTGTCGCACTCCATCATCATGTCCCAGCTGGGCTTGGTCCCCAGCAGGCCGATGGCGCCGGTGACGAAGGGCAGGCCGTCGGGCAGCACCGCCTTGCCCAGCAGCGCCTTGGCCACGCCCGCGCCCAGCAGGTCCGCCACCTCGATGATTTCATCCGCCGCGCGCAGGGCGCCGGCCCCCACCAGCATGGACACCTTCTTGCCGGCGTTGAGCACCTCGGCGGCGCGCCGCAGATCCTTCTCCTGGGGAATCACCCGCGGCTCGCTGTAGCCCACGCTGGAGTGGATGGAGCCGTGCACGCGTGGAGGCGGCTGGTACGTCTCCTCCTGCACGTCGTTGGGGATGATGACGCACGTGACGGTGCGCTCGGCCCGGGCGATGCGCACGGCCCGGTCCACCGCATGGCGGATGGCCGAGGGGTTGGTGACCATGGTGATGTACTCGGAGGCCACGTCCTTGAAGAGCACGGGCAGGTCCACCTCCTGCTGATAGTGGCCGCCCAGCCCCATGCTCTTCTGCTGGCCCACGATGGCCACCACGGGCTGGTGGTCCAGCTTGGCGTCATAGAGGCCGTTGAGCAGGTGGATGGCCCCGGGGCCCGAGGTGGCCACGCACACGCCGGGCTCGCCGGTGAACTTGGCATGGGCACACGCCATGAAGGCCGCCATCTCCTCGTGGCGTGTCTGGATGAACTGGATCTCGGAGTTGCGTCCGAGCGCGCCGAGGATGCCGTTGATGCCGTCACCCGGGTAGCCGTAGAGGCGGTGGATGCCCCACTGCGTGAGGCGATAGAGCAGGTAGTCGCTGACGGTGGCACTCATCGAGGTTCCCCATCCTCCATGCGGTGAGATCGCACTGGCTCAAATTGGGGTTGGCCCGGGAGCGATTGGAACCCATACGGACAGGTGCTTGTCGGTAGGCCCTCTCTCTCTCCGCCCGAGGCCGGGCATGCGGGCGGGTGTACCGGCCTCCCCGGATGCGTCCTGCCGGGTGCGGGTGTGTAGCTTCACCTTTGTGCACACGCGCCTCGCGAGGCACGAAAGGGGAGGAAGCAGGCATGCGGCCCATGGACGCCATCCAACGTGCGCTGTCGAGGGTGTCACACAAGCGGCCCCCTCCTCGCTCGCTCCCAGGTTCCCAAGGCGGCGATGTCCTGGTGGACGTGCGGGGGCTGGAGGCCGACCTGCACCGCTCGGTGGAGGGGGAGGTCCGCTTCGATGACGGCAGCCGTGCGCTCTACGCCACCGATGCCTCCAACTACCGCCAGGTGCCCATCGGCGTCGTCATTCCCCGGAGCCTCGACGACGTCATCCAGACGGTGCGCGTCTGCCGGGAGTACGGCGCCCCGCTGCTGTCGCGCGGCGGCGGCACCAGCCTCGCGGGCCAGTGCTGCAACGTCGCCGTGGTCATCGACTGGATGAAGTACCTCGGCAAGGTGCTGGAGCTGGACCCGGGCAGCAGGTCGGCCCGCGTGCTGCCCGGCACCGTGCTCGACGACCTGCGCGATCAGGCCGAGCGGTACAACCTCACCTTTGGCCCGGACCCGGCCACGCACAACCACTGCACCCTGGGCGGCATGCTGGGGAACAACGCCTGCGGTGCGCACGCGCAGATGGCCGGGCCCGTCTCCCACAACGTGCTGGAGCTGGACGTCCTCACCTATGACGGCCTGCGCCTGAAGGTGGGCCCCACCTCCGAGGAGGAGCTCCAGGCCCTCATCCGGGCCGGTGGCCGGCGCGGAGACATCTACCGGAAGCTGCGCGACCTCCGGGACCGCTACGCGGAGGAGATCCGCCGCCGCTACCCGCCCATCCCCCGGCGCATCTCCGGCTACAACCTCGACGCGCTGCTGCCCGAGCACGGCTTCAACGTGGCGCGCGCCCTGGTGGGCACCGAGAGCACGTGCGTCACCCTTCTCACGGCGAAGCTGAGGCTCATCCCCAGCCCGCCGCACCGCGTGGTGGTGTTTCTCGGCTACCCCGACATCTATACGGCGGGAGACCATGCCCACGAGCTGGCCGAGCGCTTCCAACCGCTCGCGCTGGAGGGCATCGATCATGAGCTCATCCACAACATCGTCGTGAAGGGCCGCACGAGCGACTACGAGTCCATTCAACCCAAGAGCTCGCATGCCGAGTTCCTCGAGCTGCTGCCGGAGGGCTCGGGCTACCTCATGATCGAGCTCGGGGGGGATACGAAGGAGGAGGCCATCGAGCGGGCGCGCGAGCTGATGGCCTCGGTGAGCAAGGGCCGGCAGGCCCCGGTGGACATGCGGCTGTACTCGGACAAGGAGCACGTCGATCACGCGTGGAAGATCCGCGAGTCGGGCCTGGGCGCCACCGCGCGAGTGCCGGGCCGGCCAGACAGCTGGCCTGGCTGGGAGGACTCGGCGGTGCCGCCGGAGAAGCTGGGGAGCTACCTGCGGGGCCTGCGCAAGCTGTACGACAAATATGGCTATGACGCCTCGCTCTACGGCCACTTCGGCCAGGCGTGCGTGCACACGCGCATCGACTTCGATCTCGTCTCCACCCAGGGCATCCAGAAGTACCGCGCCTTCATGAACGAGGCGGTGGAGCTGTGCGTGTCCATGGGGGGCTCGCTGTCGGGCGAGCATGGGGACGGGCAGGCCCGCGGCGAGTTCCTCCCACGCATGTTCGGTCCGGACCTGGTGCGCGCCTTCCGCGAGTTCAAGAGCATCTGGGATCCCCAGGGGAAGATGAACCCGGGCAAGGTGGTGGACCCCCACCCCATGGACCAGGAGCTGCGCCTGGGCCGGGACTACAGGCAGCGGACGTGGAAGCCGCGGACGCACTTCAAGTACCCGGATGACGACGGCCTCTTCCACCGGGCCACCGAGCGCTGCGTGGGCGTGGGCAAGTGCCGGCGGGACAGTGGCGGCACCATGTGCCCCAGCTACATGGTGACGAAGGAGGAGAAGCACACCACGCGCGGCCGGGCACACCTGCTCTTCGAGATGTTGCAGGGCCAGGTGATTCGAAAGGGCTGGCGCGACGAGAACGTGAAGGAGTCGCTGGAGCTGTGCCTGGCGTGCAAGGGGTGCAAGGGCGACTGCCCGGTGAACGTGGACCTGGCCACGTACAAGGCGGAGTTCCTCTCGCACTACTACCAGGGGCACCTGCGCCCGAGGCCCGCCTACGCCATGGGCCTCATCATGTTCTGGGCCCGGGCGGCCATGCTGGCGCCGGGGCTGGTGAACCTCCTCACGCAGCACTCGCCCACCCGGGAGCTCCTGCAGAAGCTGGGGGGCCTCACCACGAAGCGGCCCATTCCCCGCTTCGCCCCCGAGTCCTTCCAGCGCTGGGTGCGGCGGCATCGGCCGGAGCCGCGCCACCAGGGCCACCACCGGGTGATGCTGTGGCCGGACACCTTCAACAACCACTTCTTCCCGGAGACGGCGGCCTCGGCGCTGGAGGTGCTGGAGGACGCGGGCTTCGAGGTGGTGGTGCCCCAGGGCTTCCTGTGCTGCGGCCGGCCGCTCTACGACTTCGGCATGCTGCCCACGGCGAAGTGGATGCTGCGGCGCACGGTCGAGCGCCTGCGCGAGGAGATTGAAGCGGGCGTGCCGCTCGTAGGCCTGGAGCCCAGTTGCGTGTCCGTGTTCCGCGACGAGCTGCGCAACCTCTTTCCGGACTGGGGGCTCGCCCGGCAGTTGCGGCGGCAGACGTTCCTCTTCAGCGAGTTCCTCGGCAAGTACGCGAAGGACTGGCAGCCGCCGCGCCTGGAGAAGAAGGCGGTGGTGCATGGGCACTGCCACCACAAGTCGCTCTTCAAGATGCGCGACGAGGAAGGACTGCTCGGCAAGCTGGGGCTGGACTCCCAGGCGCCGGAGACGGGCTGCTGCGGCATGGCGGGCTCGTTCGGCTTCGAGGCGGGCGAGAAGTACGAGGTCTCCCAGAAGGTGGGCGAGCGCGTGCTGCTGCCCAAGGTGCGGGAGACGCCCAAGGACTCGCTCATCATCGCGGATGGATTCAGCTGCCGGGAGCAGATTGCCCAGAACACGGACCGCAAGGCCCTGCACATGGCGCAGGTGGTGCGGATGGCCAAGGCGTACGGGGCCACGGGCCCCTCGGGCGAGTACCCCGAGCGCGGCTGGGTGACAGGTGGCCTGGGCAAGCCTCCGGCGCGCTGGGGCCCGCGCGCGGCGGCGGTGGTGGGCGTGGGCCTGCTGCTCGGTGGCCTGCGGTTGCTGAAGCCCCGGCCGGCTCCCACCGGCCCCTGGCGCCTGCTGTCCTGGGCTCACAGCCGGTAGAGGCCTCCGAGCAGTACGCCGAACACCACGTGCGACACCAGCGTCGTCAGGGGTGTCCGCCCTCCGTAGTTCAACCCCAGGAAACCCGGGGGCTCCAACTGCTTCATCTCCGTGGGGCCCTGGAGCTCGCTCGCCATCCTCGGGTGCAGCGCCGGCATCACCGGCAGCACCACCAGCAGCACGAAGCCCGCGTGCAGCACGCCCATCAGCCCGCCCAGCCACCAGCTCGCCCGCCCCCACGCGGCGAAGGCGGCCACGTACACCCCGGAGAACACCAGCCCGTTGAGCAGGTGCAGCCCCATCCCGTACAGCTTCGCCCTGTCCCGGTCCGTCGTCACCATGGACCCCAGCAGGAAGGGAAGGTTCATCCGCGTCAGCCGCAGCCGCTGGCTCCCCGCCAGCAGCCCCGTCAGCACCAGGGTGCTCGCGAACCCCCACACCGCCCAGCGCAGCAGCCAGCTCATGCCCGCGCCTCCCCGGCCCCCTCCTCCCGCCCCGTGCGCCACACCGGCTCGCGCCAGGGCCTCGCCTCCTCCAGCTCCAGCGCCGCCGAGATGAGCCCCACGTGCGTGAAGGCCTGGGGGAAGTTGCCCCGCGCCTCTCCGGTCTCCGGGTCCAGCTCCTCCGCGTACAGCCCCACGTCGTTCGCGCAGCGCAGCAGCCGCGCGAAGGACGTCTCCGCCTCCGCGAAGTCCCCTCCCCCCCTCGCCAGGAAGCCCACCCTCCAGAAGGAGCAGACGCCGAACGCCCCCTCGCCCTCGCGCACATCGTTCTCGTTGCGGAACAGCAGCCCGTCTCCCACCCCGAGCCGCCGCTGGATGCGCTGGTACGTGCTCCGCATCCGCTCCGAGCGCGCATCCTCGAAGCCGTACCAGGAGAGCAGCAGCAAATCCGCGTCCACCTCGTCCCCATCCAGCTTGCGCACGTAGCTATGCAGCCGTTGGTTCCACCCGCGCGTGCGGATCTCCTCGCGCAGCTGCTCGCGCACCCGGTGGAAGCACTCCACCGGCACCCGCACGTCCCGGAACACCCCGCGCCCGTGCAGCTCGAGCAGCCGCTCCAGCGCCATCCAGCACGACACCTTGGAGAAGGTGTGCTCACGCCGGCCCGAGCGCGGCTCCCAGATGCCTTCGTCCGGCTGGTTCCACGCCTGGGTGATGTATTCACCAAAGCGCCGCAGCATCTTCAGCTCGTCCCGCTCCAGGCGCCCGCCGCGCCGTGCCAGCTGGGTGATGGCGTCGATGGCCTCGCCGTACGCGTCCAGTTGAAGCTGCGGCGCCACCGCGTTGCCCACCCGCACGGGCCGGGAGCCCTCGTACCCGCGCAGGTGCGGCAGCTCCCACTCACCGGTCCGCACCCGCCCGTAGACGTCGTAGAAGACCTCCATCCGTGGCTGCGTCAGCCAGGTGGCCCGCAGCAGCCAGGACACGAAGGACTCCGCCTCCTTCTCGTAGCCCAGCCCGTAGAAGGCCCGCGCGGTGAAGGCCGCGTCCCTCACCCAGCAGAAGCGGTAGTCCCAGTTGTCCTTCCCACCCGGCACCTCCGGGAGCGACGTCGTGGGCGCCGCCACCACCCCGCCCGAGGGGGCGAACGTCAGCAGCTTCAGCACCAGCGCGCTGCGCACCACCGCCTCGCGGTAGGGCCCCGCGTACCGGCACCTGTTTGCCCAGCCGCGCCACGCTTTCACCGAGCGCTCCACATGCTCCCACGTGAAGCGCCCCACCGGCGGCAGCACCGCCGGCCCATCGTCCGTCGCCGTGAGGGAGAAGTGGGCCCGCTGCCCCGCGCGCATCGTCAGCCGCCCATACAGCCCCCGCCTGGCTCCCAGCCGCAGCGGCACGTCCGTGCGCAGCGTGTACAGCCACCCGTCATGCTCCAACCTCCAGCCCAGCTTCCCCCCGTCCCTCACCGGGGCCTTCGCCCGCCCGTAGTCCGGCCTTGGCTCATAGAGGACCTCCAGCGTCACCTCGCCCCGCTCGCAGCGCACGCAGCGCAACAACTCGCGCTCGGGCACCGGAAAGGACAGGCGCTCCTCGTGGATGGGCATCAGGTCCGTCACCACGAGGACTCCCCCGTCCGTCGTGAAGCACGTCTCGAGCACGTTGGTGTCCCGCAGGTAGCGCCGCGTCACCCGCGAGGGCCCCATCGGGTGCAGGCGCCAGGTGCCGCCCACCTTCGGATCCAGCAGCGCCCCGAAGAGCGAGGCGCTGTCGAAGCGCGGCCAGCACAGCCAGTCGATGGCCCCCTCGCGCGAGACGAGCGCGGCGCTGTGCCCATCCCCGATGAGGGCGTAGTCGTGAATGCGCGCGGGCCGCAAGCAAGCCTCCCTTCCGGGAGGGTGGCCACCTCTGGAGCGAACGTCAGCCGTGGGATGGCGCCTGGCGCCCGCCCGTCCAGCCGCTCGATGGGAGGGGAAGCGCCTGCTCCGCCCGCGAAGGTCTTCGTCATTGTTACCTTCCAGGTGACCGCCATGTCCGCCCTCGATGACAGCGCGTGGGAGGGTCCCATCCGCCTGTACACCCCCCTCGACATTCCCAAGCCCCTGGCCGAGAACGTCTGGCTCGTCGACGGTCCGGTGGTCCGGATGACCTACCTCGGCGCGCGGCTGCCCTTTCCCACCCGCATGACGATCGTCCGGCTGGCGAACGGAGACCTGTGGTTGCACTCGCCCACCGCCCTCTCCGAGCCACTGCGGCGGCGCGTGGAAGCCCTGGGGCGCGTGGCCCACCTCGTCTCGCCCAACAAGATTCACTACGCCCACATCGCCGCATGGAAGGCGGCGTACCCGCGGGCGCGGGCGTGGGCCTCCCCGGGCGTGCGCGAGCGCGCCGCGAGCCAGGGCATCACCGTGAGCTTCGACGCCGAGCTCGGCGACGCGCCTCCTCCAGACTGGGCGGCGGAGTTCGAGCAGCTCGTCTTCCGCGGCAGCCGCCTCATGGACGAGGTGGTCTTCCTGCACCGGGCCAGCCGCACCCTGCTCCTCGCAGACCTCATCGAGAACTTCGAGGAGGATCACGTCCGCTCCGGGCTGCGCTGGCTGGTGCGGCTCGCCGGCAATATGCATCCGGATGGGAAGGCGCCCGTGGATCTGCGGCTGACCTTCCTGGGCCGCCAGGACGAGGCACGGGCCTGCCTGCGGCGGATGCTGGCGTGGCAACCCGAGCGCATCGTGCTCGCCCACGGGCGCTGCTACCCGGAGCGGGGCACGGAGGAGCTGCGCCGGGCCTTCCGGTGGCTCGGCGTCCGAGGGTGAGAGCCATGGATGGCGCGCGGAGGAAACTGAGTACCCGCCGGGCGGGCGGGAAGGCGGGGCCAGGAAGAGCCACGGCGTGCGCCGGTTCTGCGGTATAGGGGCTTCCTGGAGGTGCGAGCAGCGACATGACGGCGGAGCGGAACGCGGCGGAACTCACGGACCTTCTCGCCGAGCAGCGGCGCGTGGAGCATGCCCTGCGCGTCTCGGAAGCCCGGTTCGCGGGAATCATCTCCCTGGCCGCGGACGCCATCATCTCCGTGGACGCCCGGGGGCGCATCACCCTCTTCAACTCCGGGGCGGAGCAGATCTTCGGGTACAGCGCGCAGGAGGTGCTCGGCCAACCGCTGGAGCTGCTCCTCCCCGAGCGCTTCCGGGGCGGCCACCCCGGACACCTGGAGACCTTTGGAAGGGGCGCCCAGGCTTCCCGGAGAATGGCCGAGCGCCAGCTCATCTTCGGCCTGAGGAAGAACGGCGAGGAGTTCCCCGCCGAGGCCGCCATCTCCCGGATGGAGGTGGAGGGCGAGCGGGTGCTGACGGCCATCCTGCGGGACGTCTCCTTCCAGAAGCAGGTGGAGGCGGAGCACCGTTTCCTGGCGCGGGCCGGGGAGACACTCTCCAGCTCATTGGATGCCGAGCGCACGGTGGCCTCCGTGGCCCGGCTCGCGGTGGAGTCGCTGGCGGACTGGTGCGTGGTGTTGCTCTCCGAGGGCGAGCACGTGCGCCGGCTGGAGGTGGCTCACCACCATCCCGGACAGCAGGAGCTGGCCAGGGCCCTGCGCGAGTTCCGCATCGGCATGAACCAGCCCTTCCTCGCGCGCGAGGTGCTGGTGCGCCGCGAGCCCCTGCTCATGCCCCTCGTCAACCCCGAGGTGCTGGAGTCCATGGCCCCGGGCAGTGAGTACCTCTCACTGCTGCGGCGGCTCGAGCCGCGCTCGCTCATGGGTGTGCCCCTCGTGAGCGGCGAGCGGCTGCTGGGAGCGCTGGTCTTCATCTCGACCCGCCCCGGACGGAGCTATGGCCCCGCGGACGTGGAGTTCGCCAAGGGGCTGGCACGGCTGGCCAGCCTGGCGATGGAGAACGCACGGCTGTACCAGTCCGCCCAGCGGGCGACGAAGGCGCGTGACGAGGTGCTGGGCATCGTGGCGCATGATCTGCGCAGTCCGCTCAACAGCATCTCCCTATGGACCCAGGTGGTGGAGCGGCAGATCCAGAAGCTGGGACCGCCGGACCTCCAGGCCCGGAGCCAGGAGTCCCTGGGCTCCATCTCCTCCGGCTGCCGGCGCATGAGCCGGCTGATCCAGGATCTGCTGGACGTGACACGGCTGGAGGCGGGCCAGCTGTCCCTGAACGCGAGCCCCCAGACCCCCGCCAGCCTGCTGCGGGAAGCCATCGACTCGGCGGGTCCCGAGGCCGCGGGGCTCCAGCTGCACCTGGAAGATCCCGAGGCGGCACCCCCGGTGCTGGCCGATCGCGACCGGCTCCTCCAGGTGTTCTCCAACCTGCTGGGCAATGCGCTGAAGTTCACTCCCGCGGGAGGAGAGATCCGGGTGGGCGCGCGGGTGGAGGGCGACCAGGTCCGCTTCCACGTGCGCGATACCGGTCCGGGCATTCCTCCCGAGTCGCTCGCACACCTCTTCGATCGCTTCTGGCAGGCGAACCGGACGGACCGCCGCGGGGCGGGCCTCGGGCTGTCCATCGCCAAGGGGATCGTCGAGGCCCACGGCGGAACGATCCGGGTGGAGAGTGAACCGGGCCGGGGCAGCACCTTCTCCTTCACCGTGCCTCGAGCGAAACCCCGCTGAGACTCCATGGCCTCCCCTCTCCTGCTGACCCTCCTCGTGACCACGCTCACCACCAACACCCCCCCGCCCCAGGATTTCGGCGCCGAGGCCGCGACGCGCTTCGCGGAGCTCGCACTCGCCTGCGTCCACCGGGAGTACCCGAACAAGATCGCGCATGTGATGGCGGGCGACGCGGATGTGCGCCCGCCTCGCGAGCTGACCCCCGCCTTCTACGGCTGCTACGACTGGCACTCCGCCGTGCACGGGCACTGGCTGCTCGTGAGGCTGGCGCGAACCTTCCCGGAGGCGCCGTTCGCCGCGCGTGCCCGGAAGGCGGTGGCCAGGAGCCTGACGCCCGCGAACATCGAGGCGGAGGTGCGCTACCTGAGCGCCCCGGGCCGGGTCTCCTTCGAGCGCCCGTATGGGCTGGCCTGGCTGCTCCAACTCGCGACGGAGCTGAGGGAGTGGGATGACCCGCAGGCGCGCGAGTGGTCCGCCACGCTCAAGCCCCTGGAGGCGCGTGCGGCCGAGCGGATCCGCGAGTGGCTGCCCAAGCTGTCGCGGCCCATCCGCGAGGGCGAGCACGATCAGACGGGCTTCGCCTTCGGGCTCATCCTCGACTGGGCGCGGCAGGCGGAGGATCGCGCGATGGAGCAGCTGCTGACGTCGCGGGTGGAGACCTTCTACGGGAAGGATGTCCGGGGTCCGCTGGCGTACGAGCCCTCGGGGCAGGACTTCCTCTCGCCATGCCTGGGAGAGGCGGACCTGATGAGGCGGATCCTCCCACCGGCGCGCTTCGCCACGTGGCTGCGCGGCTTCCTGCCGGAGATTCCCACGGATGGCTCCACGTCCTGGCTCGCCCCGGCGGTGGTGACGGACCCGAGTGATCCAAAGCTCGCGCACCTGGACGGCCTGAACCTGAGCCGGGCATGGATGCTGGAGGGAATCGTGTCCGGCCTTCCGCCCGCGGACAAACGGCTCCGCTCGCTGCGGGCGGTGGCGAAGCTCCACCGCGAGGCGGGCCTCCGGGCGGTGACGGGGGCCCACTACGAGGGCGGACACTGGCTGGGCAGCTTCGCCGTGTACCTCGTCACCGGCCGGGGCCTGCGCAAGCCCTGAGGCTGCTCAGCCCCCGCTGCCCGGCTGGCGGGGCTGTGCTGGCGAGGGGATGAGGATGAGCGTCTCCTGCGGCGGGATGAGGTACTCCGCGCCCTTCTCCGTCACCACGGCCATCTCCTCGACCGAGAGCGTCTTCGTCTCGCCGGGCGTCGCGAGCTTCCAGGCGAAGAAGCCATCGAAGCCGAAGACCTGGCCGGGACGCAGTGGCCGGAGCGCCCAGCCCTCGGGAGGCTTGCCCTTCTGCGCCCCGGAGAGCGCCGGGCCCACGTCGTGCGCCCAGTAGCCCACCGGGTGGCCCGTGCCCCACATCACCGGCTCCGAGCCCGCTTCGCGCATCCAGTCACGCTGGGCCTTGTCCACGTCGTAGCCGCGCACCCCTGGCTTCATCGCCGCGAGCGCCACGCGGCTGCCCTTCTTCGACTTCTCCCACTTCTCCAGCGCCTCCGCCGGAGGCTGCGTCTCGCCCGGGGCGAGCACGTAGGCGAAGCGCTGGATGTCGGTGCCCCACATGCCCTCCACCTTGATGCCGAAGTCCGTCTGGATGAAGTCACCCGGCTGGATGATGCGATCCGTGGCGTGCGAGTGGCCCCGGTCCGGGCCGGAGTTCACGTTGGGGTTCTGGTCGGGCTGCCAGCCGTCCTCCACGCCCAGCTCGGCGATGCGCTTCTTGAGAAAGCGCGCCACGTCCGAGTCGCGCGTCTTGCCCGGGACGACGGTGCGGTAGGCCTCTTCCTGGAGCGAGGCCGTCAGCGCCGCGGCGCGCCGCATGATCTCCACCTCCTCGGGCAGCTTCACCGACAGCCACTCGAAGACGAGCTCCTCGGACGAGACAATGCGGCGGCGCAGCGCGGGAGAGAGCGCCTCCTGGAGCCGCTCGCGCTGGGTGGCCGACAGCCCATCCGCCACCGTGAGCGTGCGCGAGGAGTTCACCGCGATGCGCTGGGGCTTCGCCTCGGAGAGCGCCGTGGCCACCCGGGCGAACAGGTCCGTGCCGCGCTCCAGGGAGACCACCTCGTCGAAGGGGCCCACCTCCTGGAGTGCCTTGGCCTCACCGGAGGGCGAGAGCGCGAGCGCGCGCACGCCGTCCTTCTGCTTGAGGAAGAGGAAGGCCGCCTGCGCGCCGGTGTTCTCGCAGCCGACGTGCAGGGCCAGGGGATCGTTGTCGTTCTCGCGGCAGATCACGACCCAGGCATCCACCTGCGCCCGCTCCATGGCCTTCGGGAGCAATTGCTGGATGCGAGCCTTGCGGATGCGGGGCCAGGAGCTCTGGGCGTGGGACTCGGTGGCGCTGGCGGGCAGGGCCGAGAGCAGCAGGAGGGCGGAAATCAGGGCACGGCGCATCGAGGAAGGGTCTCCAGGGGGAAAGCCCATGCTGCCATACTCCGGCCGCGATGCCCTCCCACCGCCAAATGCTGGAGCACTTCACCCGGCTCGCCGTCCAGCGGCTCGTCGATGATTGGTCGTTACAAGGCGGGGAGGGCCGGCCCTGGGGCATATGGGTCCTGCTCTGGGGCGCCATCCAGCATGACGAGGAGCTGGAAACACTCCACCCCTCGGTACCGCTGAGAGCCGCCTGGTTCCTGACGGACTCGGGGTTCGTCCGCCGCGAGGTGTGGAGCTACCTGCGCTTTCAAGCCATCCAGAACGCGCCACTCGAACCCCTGCGGATCCGTCCCGATCCGGGTATCGGGGTCTTCAACGTGGCCCCCTACCGAGGCCAGACCGCGGTGTATGCGTCCGGCTCGTTTGGCCCACGCAACGGCTACGGCTTCCGGATGGGGCTCGACGCCCACGGCCAGCCATTCACCGAAAGACTCTGGGTGTCCTGAAACCACCACGGCTCGTGTCGTCCACCGGCCAGACGCGGAGTCAGCGGGCGAGCAGAGGGGCGCCCGGAGGGCATGCCGCCATTCAACATCTCCTGGGGGCCGGGCTGGCGGGTGCTAATGTGCGCCGCGCATGAAGCGCATTCTTCTGGTCCTGGTTGGGGTTTTCGTCCTCGCGGTAGGCGCGGTCGCTGGCACGTTCTTCTGGGCGGAGCGCGAGGTCCAACGCGCCGTGGCCCCGCCGGGCGCCCCCACCGTGGAATTCACCGTGCCCAAGGGCACCACGGGCCGCGGCCTGGGCACCCAGCTCGCCGCCCAGGGGCTGATCCGCGACGTCCGCATCTGGCGCTGGCACCTCTACCGCCGCGGCCACTTCGCCCCCAAGGCGGGCCGCCACCTGGTGAGCCCGTCCATGACGATGGCGGAGCTGTCCACCGCGCTCGAGGGCGCCCCCATCCCCGAGGACGTCCCCTTCGTCGTCATCGAGGGCTGGCGCCTGCGTGACACCGACGCGGCGCTCGCCGCCGCGGGCCTCATCAAGCCCGGCGCCTATATCGCCGCCGCCAGCGAGCCCGGCCGCTACACCGCCACCTTCCCGCTCCCGCGCGCCACGCTCGAGGGCTACCTCTACCCGGAGACGTACCGGGTGGTGCCCGGCGCCTTCAACGTCCAGGAGCTCATCCAGCGCCAGCTGGACACCTTCGCCGAGCGCTTCTACACCCCGCACCGCGAGGCCCTCACGGGCAGCGGCCGCAGCCTGCACGAGGTGGTGGTGATGGCCTCCATGCTGGAGCGCGAGGAGCCCGTGCCGGCGCAGCGTCCGCTGGTGGCGGGCATCCTCTGGAAGCGCGTGGACAAGGGCTTCCCGCTCGGCGTGGACGCGACGTCCCGCTACGAGCTGGCCGAGTGGAACGACCGCGTGGCCTTCCTCAAGCGCCTGCGCGACCAGGAGGACCCCTGGAACACGCGGCACCGCAAGGGCCTGCCTCCGGGGCCCATCGGCGCGCCCACGGTGGAGTCGCTCCGGGCCTCGCTCAACCCCAAGCCGAGCGAGTTCTGGTACTACCTCCACGACGCCGAGCGGCGCCTGCACCCCTCGCGCAACGCCGACGAGCACGAGGCGCTGCGCCGCAAGTACAACGTCTACTGACGTGCCTCACGCCGAGGCGGCCAGCGGGGCCGGCTCGGCGCCGGGCGGCTCGTCCAGGACGCGATCCGGCACCTGGGCGAGCGCATCCCGCAGCACCTCCATCCCCGCTCCGGCCCGGCAGGCGCGCTCGCTCAGCACGCGCCGCCAGCCCCTCGCCCCCGGCTGCCCCGCGAAGAGCCCCAGGATGTGGCGGGTGACGCGCGACAGGTGCACGCCGCGCGACAGCAGCTCCTCCACGTACGGCAGCAGCGCCTCGACCACCTGACGCCGCGTGGGCGCGGGGCCCTCGTCGCCGAACAGCAGGCCATCGGCGAGCGCGAGCATGTACGGGTTCTGGTACGCCTCGCGGCCGATCATCACGCCATCGGCCCATGCCAGGTGCTCGCGCGCGGCCTCCAGGGACTTCACGCCGCCGTTGAGCACGAGGGTCAGCTGCGGGAAGTCCGTCTTGAGCTGGCGCACCACCTCGTAGCGCAGCGGGGGAATCTCGCGGTTCTCCTTGGGGCTGAGTCCCTGCAGCAACGCCTTGCGCGCGTGCACGATGAAGGTGTCGCAGCCCGCCCCGTGGACCGTCCGCACGAAGTGCGTCAGCAGCTCGTACGAGTCGAGGTCATCGATGCCCAGCCGGTGCTTGACGGTGACGGGCAGGCGGGTGGCGCCGCGCATGGCCTCGACACAGCGGGCCACCAGCTCGGGCTTCGCCATGAGGCACGCGCCGAACATGCCGTTCTGCACCCGGTCCGAGGGGCAGCCCACGTTGAGGTTCACCTCGTCATAGCCCCACTGCTCGGCGATGCGGGCGCACTCGGCGAGCTGCTCGGGGTCGCTGCCGCCGAGCTGCAGCGCGATGGGGTGCTCTTCCTTCGAGAAGTCGAGGTGCCGCGGCTTGTCGCCGTGCAGGATGGCGCCGATGGTGACCATCTCCGTGTACAGCCGCGTGCGCTTGGAGATGAGGCGCAGGAAGTAGCGGTCGTGGCGGTCCGTCCAGTCCATCATGGGCGCGACCGAAAGGCGGTGGGCAGTCATCGGGGTCATCCATGCCGGGCTTCGGGCCTCCATGCAAGCCAGCCGCGCGGCATTGAACGAACAGAGCAGGCGGACCTCCCCATCCACCTCGGGAAGGTGTCATACCCCTGGTGCGTGCAATCGGGGGCTCGGCCCCTCGTACACCCCCCGGAGATTTCAGCGCCCTGGCCTGTGCCTACCCTTGGGATGCGGCTCGCGTGGACTGTGAGGACCTGGGGAGATGAGGCGCCCATCCCGTGTCTTGAAGGTCGCCCTGGCCTTCAGCCTCGTGCTGCACCTGGTGCTGCTGTGGTGGTGGCAGAGAATCCCGCTTCCACCGGCGCAACCTCCCACGTCCTCCCCCTTCACCCGACTCCCGGTGGAGGTGCTCGTCGTCGACGTTCCCCCTGCCCCGCCGCCCGCTCCGGTCCCGCCGCGCCAGGGCCCGGAGACGCACGAGCGCGAGGCGGGACGCCCAGGCACCCGGCCCCGCACGGGCCCACCCGCCACGAGTCCCTCGCCAGCGCCCCTGGCCCGTGATGCGCCCCTGGCCAGTGACGTGCCCCGTGCGGCACAGGCCCCGGAGAAGCCTTCGCTCCTGCCGGACTCCGGCTCGCTGGCGCTCCAGCCCGGTGGGGACTTCCCCGTGCTCCCACCCGAGGAGCCAGGGCCGCCGGGCACCCGCCTCCGCGCGCCCGCGCACCCGGCGTCCCCCCAGGAGCTCGTCTCCCAGACGGCACGCGACACCGTGGCCCGGCGGCGCGCCGAGAGCGGCCTCACGCACTCGTACTTCGGAGACATGGGCAAGGTGCTCGTGCGGCGCTTCAGCCAGAGCCATGCGGACATCGAGAGCGGACGGACGACGAAGGAGAAAGTGGCCCAGAAGGCGCGCGACGTGTCGAGCGTGCTCTCGCGCTCCGGCGAGATGGAGGATCCGCTCGACCACCCCCGCAGGGTGGATCCGCTCGCGAGCGGACCGGCCTCACACCCGATGCTGAAGGAGGCCCAGGAGCGCCTGGCCTATTCGCTGCCCAATAAATGGACGCACAGCGAGGGCGTCGCGGTGGTTCGGCTCACCCAGGACGCCGAGGGGAAGGTCCGCTCCGTGGAGATCATCGAGCCCTCGGGCAACGGTGGACTGGATCAGGCCGCCGTGACGGCGGTGACGGAGCTCGGCGAGGAGCTGCCGTCCCTTCCCCCGGAGGTCCTGATGGGCCGGGACTCGGTGGTGAGCGAGTGGCGGTTCGAGCTGCTGCGGACCGTGGGAGGCCCGGCGGGCGGAGGCGTGGGCATCGTCGGAACGTTCGATCCCGTCACGGGTGTCGAGGACGCCCTCCCCACCTTCGCCGCCAGGAGCCAGGTGCGTGTCACACTGGTGGCGTATTACTGAAGCGCCCTCGCACCGCGCGCCGCTGCTCCGCTTACAAATTGTTTCAAGGCGCTCGGGACGCTTGGGCCCGCCGCGCATTCATGAGACACACGCGGGCGGAAGCCGGGGGGGTTGTGAGGGTGCTTGAGCTCGCGTCTGGATTTCGACAGAGGAATGGAGCGCTTCGCCCGGCTGTCGTACCGGCGGCCCGGGTATGTGCTCGCGTGTGTCGTGGTGGCGGCGCTGCTGTCGGGCCTGCTCGCCTCGCGGCTCGTCTTCCGGGGCTCCTTCGTGGAGCTGCTGCCCGCGCACACCCAGGAGGTGCGGGAGCTGGAGGCCGTGTCCCAGAAGGCCGGCGGTGACGGCTATCTGGTCCTGCGCGCCCGCGGTGGGAGCCCCGAGACGCTGCGCCGTTTCGCGCACGCGCTGGCGCCGCGGCTGGAGGCCCTGGACGAGGTCCGCTACGTCGAGTTCCGCTACGACACGCGCTTCTTCGAGGAGCGTGCCCTGCTTCTGCTCTCCGCCGAGCAACTGCGGGCCCTGCGCGCGGACCTCGAGGCCGTGCTCCAGGCGGAGAAGCGCGCCGCCCTGCCCTTCCTCGTGGAGCTCGACGACAGCCCCCCGCCACCCTCGCTCGAGGAGATCGCCCGCCGCTACGCGCCCCGCGCGTCCGTGCGCGAGTACCTGAGCCCGGCGGACGGCAGCGAGCTGTACCTCTTCGTGAAGCCCTCGGGGGTCGCCGCGGATCTCGCCTTCGCGCAGCGCCTGGTGACGCAGGTGCGGACGACCAGCGCCGAGGTGGCCCGGGGCTTCCCCGGGGTAGAGACGGACGCCACGGGCGCGCACGTGCTGCGGCTGGAGGAGGACCGGCGGATGCGCGCGGATCTCACGCGCGCCTCGATGCTCTCGTGCGCCATCGCCGCGCTCATCGTCGTCCTGTCCTGCCGGCGCCTCTCCTCGCTCGCCGTGGTGGGGGCGCCCGTGGGCGTGGCGCTGCTCGTCACCTTCGCGGTGGCGCAGCAGTCCATCGGCTACCTCAACATCATCACCGGCTTCCTCGTCGCCATCCTCATCGGGCTGGGCATCGAGTACGGCATCCACCTGGCCATGCGCTATGGCGAGGAGCGCCGCCAGCACTCCGCCGTGGAGGCGCTCGTCGAGGCCGTGCTGGGCACCTGGAAGGGCGCGCTGACGTCGGCCTGCACCAACGCCGCGGCCTTCGCCGCGCTCACGCTCGCGCAGTTCAAGGCCTTCGCCCAGTTCGGGTGGATCGCCGCCGCGGGCGTGATGCTCACCGTGCTGGCCACGTACCTGTGCGGCCCCGCGCTCATCGCCCTGACGGAGCGGCTGCGGCCCGGACGCGCGGAGCTGCCGCTGCCGGCCCGTCCCCGCCGCGAGGCCCCGCACCTGTCCCGCTCCGTGCTGGTGGGCATCGTCGTGGGCGTCTGCGCGCTGGCCGCCTGGTCCGCCACGGTGGTGGGCTCCATCGGCTTCGAGCCCGACATGCGCAAGCTGCGCGGGGAGTTCGCCGCCACCCGGCTGGACGATCACATCATCGCCCAGTTGGGACGGCGCCACTCGCCCACCATCTTCCTCGCCGAGGACGTCTCCCAGGCGGGCCAGCTCGCGGCGGCCCTGCGGGAGCTGGAGACCCGTCACACCGCGGATCGCACCTTCGCGGAGGTGGTCTCGCTCAGCGACTTCCTGCCGCGCACGGGCGAGGAGGTGGAGGCGGAGCGCACCGCGCTGCGTGCCTTCCTCGAGCGCATTCCCGGCGGTGCCTGGGAGTCGGAGCGGGTGGGCCCCGCGCTGCGCCGCCTGCGGGGCCTGCTCGACGCCCGGCCCTACGGCGTGGAGGCGCTGCCCGCCGAGGTGCGCCGCCGCTTCACCGCGCTGGATGGCGCGGGCAGCTTCGTGCTCGCCTTCAAGCGCGAGTCGCTCTCCGACACCGACGCCCTGCACCGCTTCGGCGAGCAGATGGACGAGCTGCGGGAGGTGGCGCGGGCCCGGGGCCTGCGGGTGCAGGTGCTGGATCCGAACCTCATCGCCTACCGCATCTTCGAGCTGGTGAGGATGGATGGTCCCTGGCTGCTGCTCGCCGCCGGGCTCGCGGTGTTCGCGATGATGGCGCTGAGCCTGCGCAGCCTGCGCCGCGCGGGGCTGGTGGCCGGACCCCTGTATCTGGGGCTGGCCTGCCTGCCGGCGGCGATGCACCTCTACGGGCTCAAGCTCAACTTCATCAACGCGGTGGTGCTGCCCAACCTGCTGGCCATCGCCGTGGACAACGCGGTGCACCTCTACCACCGCTACCGCGAGGAGGGGCCGGGCTCGCTGCCCCACGTGGTGCGCACCACGGGCGTGGCGGCGGTGGTGGCCACGCTGTCCAATGCCGCGGGCTACGGCGCGCTGCTCACGGCCCGCCATCCGGGGCTGCGCTCCATCGGGGAGATCGCCCTGCTGGGCGTCGTCTGCGCCTCGCTGGGCACGACGGTGCTGTTCCCCGCCGTGCTCGCGCTGCTCGAGCGCCGGGCGCCTGTCACTCCCGTTCAGGAGGAGCCCCTGCCCCTTCCGCTTCAGGTGGAACCGGACGAGGAGTCGCGGCACTCGGCATGACCCGTACGGGCGGACCCGGGTCATCCCGCTCCCGGCCCGGGTCCCGAGAGACACAGGCGTTGTCAAGTTCCCTGCCGCTCCATGACTTGACGCCGAGCGGCCTCCTGTTGGAAAGGATTCTTTCAGCCCTTCTGTATGGAGACGTCATGGAAGCCAGCCGTCTGGCAGCTCGCTGGAATCGTCTGAGAGCAGCCCTCGTCGCGCTGCTGCTCGTGGGAGCGGTGGCGGGTCACGAGGCCTTCGCCTCATCGTTCACCCTCTTCGAGAGCGGACAGGTCCGGCCGCTCGCCTTGTCTCCGGGCGGCAAGTTCCTCTACGCCGTCAACACCCCGGACAACCGCCTGGAGATCTTCCAGGTGGCGGCGGGCACCCTCACCCATGTCTCCTCGGTGCCCGTGGGGCTGGAGCCGGTGGCGGTCGCGGCGCGGAGCGACGACGAGGTCTGGGTCGTCAACCACCTGTCCGACAGCGTGAGCGTCGTGCGGCACAACGCCTACGGACGCGCCGGCTCCGTGGTGCGGACCCTGCTGGTGGGTGACGAGCCGCGGGACATCGTCTTCGCCGGGCCGTGGAAGAACCGGGCCTTCATCACGGCCGCCCACCGCGGCCAGAACGTGCCCTTCAATCCGCAGTTCACCACGCCGGGCGTGGGCCGTGCGGACGTCTGGGTCTTCGATGCCAACAACCTGGGCACCTCGCTGGCCGGCAACCCGCTGACGATCGTCACCCTCTTCAGTGATACGCCTCGCGCGCTCGCGGTGACCCCGGACGGCTCGCGGGTGTACGCCGCCGCGTTCCACTCCGGAAACCGCTCCACGGTGGTGCATGAGCTCCTCGTGCCCAACGGGGGCGAGGCGGTGGGCGGCGTGCCGGGACCGAATGTCAACGCCGAGGGCATGCCGGCGCCCGAGACCTCCGTGATCGTCCGGTTCAACGGCCAGGACTGGGTGGACTCCCTGGGCCGCTCGTGGACGGACAAGGTGAAGTTCTCCCTGCCGGACAAGGACGTGTTCGTCATCGACGCCACCGCCAACCCGCCCGCGCAGCTCTCCGGCACGGCCGGCTTCTACTCGGGCGTGGGCACCATCCTGTTCAACATGGCCGTCAACCCGGTGAACGGGAAGGTGTACGTCAGCAACACCGAGGCCCGGAACGATCTGCGCTTCGAGGGGCCGGGCACCTTCGCCGGAGAGACGCTCCGCGGGCACCTGCACGAGAGCCGGATCTCCGTGCTGAGCTCCACGGGCGTCGCGCCCCGGCACCTCAACAAGCACATCAACTACGCGGCCTGCTGCGCGCCCACCCCCAACGCCGAGAACGAGAAGAGCCTCGCGCAGCCCATGGGCATGGCGGTGAGCGCCAATGGCTCCACCCTGTACGTGGCCGCGTTCGGCTCCTCGAAGCTCGGCGTCTACTCCACCGCCGCGCTCGAGTCCGACACCTTCGTGCCGAGCACCACGAACCAGATTCCCCTGAGCGGTGGCGGCCCCACCGGCATGGTGCTGGATGAGAGCTGCGGGCGCATGTACGTGATGACGCGCTTCGACAACGGCATCTCCGTGGTCAACACCGTCACGCGCCAGGAGGTCGCCCACCTGAAGCTGCACAACCCCGAGCCGGCCAGCGTGGTGGCGGGACGCCCGTTGCTCTACGACGCGAAGAGGACCTCGAGCCACGGCGATTCGTCCTGCGCGAGCTGCCACATCTTCGGCGACTTCGACAGCCTGGTGTGGAACCTCGGCAACCCGGATGGCACCTACAAGGTGAGCCCGAACCCCATCGTCCAGGTGCCGCCCGAGTTCGGCGATGATCCCACCTTCGGGCAGGATCCGAACTTCCACCCGATGAAGGGACCGTTCTCCACCCAGAGCCTGCGCGGGATGGCGAACCACGGTGCCATGCACTGGCGCGGGGACCGCAACGGCGGCTACACCGCGCCGACCGCCCAGCCGGACAGCGGAGCCTTCGACGAGGCCGCGGCGTTCAAGCAGTTCAACCCGGCGTTCATGGATCTGCTCGGGAGGAACGCGCAGCTCACCCCCACGGAGATGCAGCAGTTCACCGACTTCATCCTCCAGGTGACCTACCCGCCCAACCCGGTGCGCAACCTCGACAACTCGCTCACGCCGTCGCAGCAGGCGGGGCGGGACTTCTACTTCAACACCACGAGCTTCTTCCACGGCTCGTGCAACTCCTGCCACGTGCTCAATCCCAACGCCAACCCGAGCCTGGGCGTGGCCAAGGGCTTCTTCGGCACGGAGGGCCTCTCGGCCTTCGTGGGGACGGCGCTCTTCCCCAAGACGCCGCACCTGCGCAACATGTACCAGAAGGTCGGTATGTTCGGCGTGGGCTACGACTTCGGCAACTTGCCGCCGGATCCCTTCATGGGCGATCAGATCCGCGGCTTCGGCTTCAACAGCGACGGCTCCGTGGACACGCTGTTCCGCTTCAACAGCAGCTTCGATGTCCATCCGATCTTCAACTCGGTGGGTATCCCTGACACGCCCGAGGGCGACCAGGCCAAGCTGGACATGGAGCAGTTCATGCTGGCCTTCGACACCAACCTGGCGCCCATCGTCGGCCAGCAGGTGACGCTCACGCCCGCCAACGCGGCCGTGGTGGGCCCCCGCATCGACCTGCTGGTGGCGCGCGCGGCCGCCGGCGAGTGCGATCTGGTGGCCAAGGGCCGGGTGGCACTGACCGAGGTGGGCTTCGTCTACCAGGGCGGGCAGTTCAAGCCGGACCGGCAGTCCAAGCCGCTGCTGAGCGACTCGGCCCTGCGCACGCACGTCATCACGGGTGGCGGTGCGCTGACCTATACCTGCACGCCCCCGGGCTCGGGCCAGCGCATCGGTATCGATCGTGATCAGGACGGGCACCTCGACGGTGACGAGCGGGCGGCGGGCAGCAACCCGGCGGATCCCCTCAGCACCCCCTGAGCAGGACGGACGTGCCCGGGCCGCTCCCTCGCGGATCGGCCCGGGTGCTCCGGGAAGCCCCCCCCGCGGTTGACCGAGCATCTCCATGACCCGACAGCACGTGTCCCCCACCCCTGCCCGGTCATCCCTGGCCCGCTCGACGCTCATCAGCATGGGCGTGCGCATCGCGGTGATCATCGCGCTGACCACCCTCTGCAGCTACCTGCACATCTTCTACTCCCTGCGCGACGAGGCCATCGTGCAGTTGGAGCGCAACGTCACGGAGCGCAGCCAGCGAGAGCAGGCCCTCTTCGTCCAGGCGGAAGACAACCACGCCGCCATGAAGACGGCCCTGGAGCAGCGGCTGCGAGCCCTGAGCCAGGAAGAGGTGGACGCCCGTTTCGACAGCCTCTTCGCCCTGCGTCCGGATGGGACGATCCGCAACCGCCCCGAGTCCTTCGACGGCACGCGGATGCCGGGAGTCTTCATTCCCCCGGACGTGAAGGCCGATGCCGACTTTCGCCGCCGGCTCCTGGCCTCCTACGACGTGACGGCGCAGTACGCGCCCGCCTTCCATGTCCGCTTCGCCACCACGGGCGTCATCCTGCCGGAGGGCGCGGTGGTGGGGTACTGGCCGGAAGGGGCCACCTATTTCCAGGACCTCGATGCCACCTTCTCGCTCAAGGACTTCGAGTACTACTCCCTGGGCCTGCCCTCCAACAACCCGCGGCGGGAGTCCGCCTGGACCAGCGTCTACGAGGACCCGCCCACCCAGACGTGGATGGTCACGGTCGCGACCCCGCTGGACGTGGACGGCCGCCACGTGGGGACCGTCTCCCATGACCTGCTTCTCAACGAGCTGATGGCGCGCACCATCAACAACCACATCGCCGGGGCCTACAACATCCTCTTGCGCGACGATGGCCAGGTCATCGCCCACCCCAAGATGAAGATGAAGAGCGGCGAGGGCGTCTACGACATCCTGAAGAACACCGGGAAGCCGGAGGATGTCTCCGCGCACGCGGGCACTGCGACGCAGCGGGCCCACCTGCGCGCCCTCTTCGAGCGGGTGAAGGACCAGACCTCCGGCGAGGTGGTGCTGGACTTCCCCGAGTACGGCGAGCTGCTCGCCGTGGCGCGGTTGAAGGGCCCGGGTTGGATCATCGTCACGGTGCTGCCCGAGCAGGTGGTGTCCGCGGCCGCCTTCCGGGCGGCGCGCTATGTCCTGGGCTTCGGCGTGCTCTCGCTGCTGCTGGAGCTGGCCATCATGTACTGGGTGCTGAAGCAGCAGATCACCCGCCCGCTGCTGGGCTTCACCCGGGCCACCACCCGGCTGGAAGGTGGTGACTTCGAGGTGGGACTGGACACCTCGCGTGGCGACGAGCTGGGAGAACTGGCGAACGCCTTCAAACGCATGGCCGGGGAGATCCAGCGGCGCGAGGAGGCCCTGCGGCAGGCCAACGAAGGACTGGAGCAGCGGGTGGAGCAGCGCACCCGGGAGCTGCAGGACGTCCACCGGCAGTTGGTGGAGACGGCGCGGCAGGTGGGCCGGGCGGAGATCGCCACCAACGTGCTGCACAACGTCGGCAACGTGCTCAACAGCGTGCTCACCTCGACACTGCTGGCCCGGGAGCGGCTGGCCCTGCTGAAGCTGGAGAGCGTGCAGAAGGTGGCGGAGCTGCTCGAGGAGCACCGGACCGATCTCCCGGCCTTCCTCAGCCAGGACGAGCGCGGGAAGAACGTGCTGCCCTTCCTGAACCGGCTGGGCAAACACATGCAGGAGGAGGGGCAGGAGCTCCAGAACCTGCTCGGCGACGTCAGCCGGCACACCGAGCACATTGGCGCCATCGTCAAGCTGCAGCAGCGCTACGCCCGGACGCCCCAGCAGCTGTTCGAGCCAGTGCAGCTGGGAGAGCTGCTGGAGGATGCCCTGCGCATCAACCAGGCCGCGCTCGGCCGCCACGCCGTGAAGGTGGAGCGGAACATGGCCGACGTGCCCTCCGTGGTGACCGAGAAGCACAAGGTGTTGATGATCCTGGTCAACCTGATCAGCAACGCCAAGTACGCCATGGACCCGGTGCCCGAGGGGCAGCGGCACCTGACGGTGAGCCTGACGAGCCCCACCCCCGGCCGGGTCCACATCGAGGTACGGGACAACGGCGTGGGCATCGCGCCGGAGATGATCACGCGCATCTTCCAATACGGCTTCACCACCCGCGACGAGGGGCACGGCTTCGGCCTGCACTCCAGTGCGCTGGCGGCTCAGGAGCTGGGGGGAGCCCTGCGGATGCACAGCCCCGGACCGGGCCAGGGAGCCACGTTCACGCTGGAGCTGCCCCTCGTCCCCGAGCAGCGAAGTGAGCGGGCGAGCGCTTGATGAATGCAACCCCTCCGCCCGCCGTCCGCGTGCGCTGGCTCGTCGCCGGGGCCGTCCTCCCCTCGCCCTCGGGCCGCCGGTTCCTCCTCACCGAGGCCTCCTTCGCCGAGCAGCTCGGGCGCGCCGGGAGCGAGCTGAGCGTTACCGTGCGGGATCGCCTCGGCTCCGGTGACGCGAGCTCCCATGTGCTCTCCTTCGCTGGGCCGGAGGCCTTCCAGCTCTCCGCGGTCATCGACGCCCTTCCGGATCTGCGCACGCTGCGCTCCGTGCGAGACGTGCTCTCCGGCGCGAGAGGCCTCGGCCCCCAGGACGCCGCCCGCCTCGAGGAGGGCCTGGGCCCAGGCAAGCTGTCCTCCGCGCTGGCCGAGGCCCTGCGGGGCACGCACTCGCCCCAGGAGGCCCGCGACGCCGCACTGGCCGTCATCGAGGAGGCCCTCTTCGGCACCGCGCGGGACATCCTCCAGCACCCCGGGGTGGCGCGGCTGGAGTCCGCCTGGCGCGGGCTGCACTGGTTGTGGACGCACTGCCCCGCCTCCGCGGGCATGGACATCGAAGTGCTCGACGTGGAGCCCCACCAGCTCGCGGACGCGCTCACGCGGGGCCTGGATGTCCCCGCCCTTCAGCGCCCCGATGCGTGCTTCCTCCTCGACACACTGGACGACGTGGACACCCTTCGGCGGCTCGCGGCGCTGGGAGAGCAGGCCTGTCTGCCCATGGTGGTGGCCACCCGGGAGGCTCCCGCGTCGGAGGCGTGGAGCCGGCTGCGTGCGGACGAGTCCTCCCGCTGGCTGTGCGCCGTCCAGAATCCCGTGGTGATGATGGCCGAGCAGCAGGGAGCGGTGCACCGCGAGTGCTTCACCAGCCCCGCGCTCGCCATGGCGGCCCTGCTGGCGGCGAGCTTTCGAGACACGCGTACCTTCGGACGCCTCGGGGGGCCGGGCAGCGGAACGCGGGCGCCCGCGGTGTGGCGCCCTGGCGGACGCTCGCCCGTGGCGACCGAGGTGTGCCTCTCCCTGAGAGAGCAGGAGCGGCTGGCCGCGCGGGGCGTGGTGGGCGTGAGCGGCTGGTGGGACTCGGACGCCGTGCTGCTGGCGGCGGCGCCCACCGTGTACGGCGGCCGCGATGCCACGTCCCTGCCCGCGCAGCTGCTCACCGGCCGCATCGTCCGCCTCGCCGAGGAGATCGCCGAGCGGCTTCCCGCTGGCGCCCGGCAGGACGAGGTGTCCGCCGTCTTCACCCGGGCCGCCGAGGCGTTCCTGCCCGCGGGTCCCGGGCAGACCTGTCAGCTCCAGGGGAAGGTGGTGTCCACGGGCCCCGGCGAGCGGGGCGTTCACGTGC
Source organism: Archangium gephyra (assembly GCF_042230915.1). Taxonomy (GTDB): domain Bacteria; phylum Myxococcota; class Myxococcia; order Myxococcales; family Myxococcaceae; genus Archangium; species Archangium gephyra_B. Next base: position 6,438,518 of record NZ_CP102578.1, read on the forward strand.
ACGCCTCGCTACGGCCCGAGCTCGCGGGCACACACGTGCAGTTGGAGTTCATGCTGCCGCTGCGCGGCTGAGACGGGCCCGGGGCTCAACCCGCCCAGGGCAGGCCCTCGGTCTTGTCGTGGAGGTTCTGGGTACGGGTCCACCCGAGCAGCCCGGTGGAGGACTTCACGAGGTACCAGGAGTCCTGGGTCTTGGGGTCCTCGGGCGTGGCGGCGAGCACCTGGATCTTCGAGCCCTCGGCTAGATTGGCCACCACGGCCTTGTCCTTGGTGCTGCGCAGGATCGGAAAGGACTGCTTCACGGTGGCCTCGGTGCCGACGAAGTAGAGCTCCTGGGGGACGCGGTTGAGCTTCCACGCCTTGCGATCCAGGGCGTACTTCTCGCGGAGGTTCCAGAAGCCCATCCACGTGTCGGAGAGGACGATGCCGTTGCCGCGCACCTCGGTGAGGGCGTGGGTGCTGCCCAGCTCCTTCAACGCCTTGCCATCGAAGCCGTAGACGATGCTGCGGTGATCGTCGTCGGTGAGCCCCATGTCGACGGCGACTTCCTTCCACTTGTCGCCGCCGTCGACGTCGATGACGGTCACACCGCGCACCTCGGCGTCGTTCGTCTTGCCCCGGAGGGTGGCGCCGCCCACCTTGAGGACGAACTGCGCGTCCCCCTGGGCCCATTGCACGGAGATGGCCTCCGGCTTGCCATCACCATCGAGGTCGGCCGAGGCGGACTTCACCGGCTCATCGGCGTGAACAGCGGGAGCGGCGAGCAGTAGGAACGCCGCCGCGGTCAGGGCAGGAATCTCCATCTTCATGGAGAAACCTTGCCAGGACCCGCGCCGCGTGGACAGGACGGAGATACCGTCAGCTCACGCTGGGCTTGCGCGCTTGACTGTACGCCTCCGCCTTCGGAGCAATCTTCGCTTCCATGATCTTGTAGACCTGATCCAGGGTTCGCGCCTGTCCAGACTTATAGAAGATGGTGGTATTGGCCTCGGCCGCCTTGGGGAACATGGCGACGGCACTCTGGCTTCCCTTGCCCGCATCTCGCGCGCCCAGGAATTTGACCGCATTGGAGGGTCCCAGGAAGTGCGCCATGTAGAGGTCGGTCGGGCTGACCTGCCGCTTCAGCTTCTTCTCCAGGATTTGTTGATTGTCCTTGGCGAACTCCGCCCCCATCAGTGCGCTGTACGTCGGATCCTTGCGCAAATCGAGGATGTCGTCCTCCCACCAGAAGGGCGACACCACGTTCTTCTTCTGCGAAGAGGAGTACTGGATCTTCCCGGCCTCTTCCGCCAATCCATGCTTCTCGCCATGCTGTTTGACGACCCCGAGCCACGTCTGGTTGAGGAACTGGTACAGACCCGTCGCGCTGCTCGTCGAGGCCTTGATCGTGGGATTGAAAGCACTCTCCTGCGCGGCCATGGCCATCATGTACCCATAATCCACCCCAACCTTGGCCGAGGCGTTGCGAATGGCTTCCTCCACCTCGCGAGACGGCTGCAGCAACTTTCCCTGGACCTTGCTTCCAGTGGAGGCGGTGCTTGTCTTCGGAGGAGCGGGGGTCTTGGGAGTAGACGTGCTGCTGGACGTCGTGGTCTTGGCGCTCTTCGCCTCGATCTTGGCCACGACCATGTTCTCGGCCGGGTGAGCCCCTGGGCCACGATCGAAGGTCGTGGCATTGCCGGTCGTGAGGTACTTGGTGTTGTACTTGTTGTCGGCGCTATCGCCCTCGAGCTTGCCGTCCACGGTCCGGTGCAACGTGATCACCTTGCCACCGGCCGGATCATTGGCCATGTAGCGATTGTCCGGAGAGCGGCCCGTGATGAGAATCCAGTGGTCGCCCACGCCGTCGTGGCCCGAGACCTTCTTCTTGTCCTTCTTCTGGTAGTAATCGACCTGAACGACCACCGGACGGCCCGCGTCCAACTCCTGGTCAATCTTCTTCGCGTCGATTCCGGAGCGGCGCGTCACCTTGAGCTGCGGCTTGACCAGTTCCCCCATCCGATCCCACTTCTGGATGCCGCCTCCGCTGGTGAAACCGTCGATCTTGTTCATGAAGCGGTTCATCTCGTCCGGCGTGACCGTCTGGCCGGAGATACCGCTGACCGCCATGGTGACGGACGTCATGGCACAACCGATGTTGCCGACGTTGTCCGAGCCCATCGGAAGGCTGGCCCACTTGTCCTCGACCTTGCCGGTGGTGCTGTTCTTCCACTGAGCATAGAGCGGGTAGCCATTGCTGGTGGGGAAGGTGCGGCCGTCCTTGACGAAGCTGGCGGCGGTCGCGACTTCTTTTTTCGCGGAGGTGGTGGTGGTTGTCTTGGGAGTGGAAGTCCCACTGGACACCGGGGTCTTGATGCCCGCCACGGGAAGCCCCGGGCCACGGTCGAAGGTCGCGGCCTCACCAGTCGTGAGGTACTTCGTCTCGTAGACGTTGTCGGCGCTGTCCCCCTCGAGCTTGCTGTCCACGGTCCGGTGCAGCGTCATCATCTTGCCGCCGGCGGGGTCGTTGGCCAGGTAGCGCGTCCTGTCCGGGGAACGGCCCGTGATGAGAATCCAGTGATCGCCCTCCCCGTCGTAGCCCTTCGTCGCGGCCTTGCCGCGGCCCTTGTGGTAGTCGACCTGGACGACCACCGGCCGGCCCGCGTCCAACTCCTGATCAATCTTGTTCGCGTTGATGCCAGAGCGGCGCGTCACCTTGACCGCGGGCTTGCCCAGCTCCCCCATCCGATTCCACGCCTGGATCAGCCCTCCCGACGAGAAGCCGCCGATCTTGTTCATGAACTGATTCATCTCGGCTGGCGTGATCGTCTGGCGGGAGATCCCGCTGACCGCCATCGTGACGGCCGTCATGGCACAGCCGATCTGGCTGACGGTCTTCGGGCCGATGGGCAGGTCGGCCCAGGCCTCGCGCGTATGGGTGGCGCTGTTCTTTCCCTGGGCATAGACCGGATAGCCATTGTTGTTGGGAAAGGTGCGGCCGTCCTTGACGAACTCGGTGGCCATGGCCCCAGTGGTCTGCTGGAGCTGAACGGTCGGAAGAACGGCCGGAAGGGGAGTCGCCGTCTGCGTATGGCCCGAGCCAGAGGTGGCCGGGTTGCGCGGCGGCGTCCGGGGAGCAGCAGTTCCACTCGCCGGCTTGGGGCTACCCGGGACGAACAACTGCTGGCCAGCGACGATGAAATTCGCATTCTTCAGGTGGTTGAGCTTGACCAACTCCGCCACGCTCGTGTGGTACTGGCGCGCGATCTCGCTCAGGGTCTGCCCACGCTGGATGATGATGGTTCCGCTCATGAATACCCTCCCCCGTCGGGCAGGAGAATGCCCTACCGGGAAGCATTCTTCCATGAAGCAGCCGTGAATGGGAGATGGCCCTGCCAGCGCAGCAGGTGCGACAAACAGACCCTTCAAGCAGGGGAATCCGTGAGCCAGGAGGGGCGTGACATCCTCCGCTGGGGCAGGGATAGTCCGCGCGCTCCATCCTACCCGAGGCCCGAGGAATCCCATGTCCCTGCTTCGCTGGTGCCGTCCGTTGCTCTCCGCTGCCCTGGTGCTGGTGGGCTGCAAGTCGAATCCCGCTGCCGCCGCGGACGCGGGCACCGCCGCTCCAAGCAAGGCGCCCACCCAGGCGCCCGCGCCGGTCCCCGCCTCGGGGTCCGCGCTCTCGTATTTCAAGCCCGTAGGCCCCCAGAAGTGTGAGTGGATACGCCAGCCGCTGCCCGCCGGTGCGCCCACCCCCGTCTTCACCTTCGACGCGACCTGTGATCGGTCCGAGGTGTTCTGGAGCCCGAATGGCAAAGCGGGGCTGGTGTTCACGAGCGAGGGCACTCCGCCACGCCTCTGGCTGGTGGACTTCGCCGCGAAGACCGGCAAGCCGCTGGACCTGAAGGGAGTGCCCGGTGGTGGAGCGGGCAAGAAGGGTCCTGGCAAGCCCATCATCCAGCGCGTGGGCTTCGACGCCCAGGGAAGCCCCGTGGTGCTCGTCGCCCTGCTCTACACCAACCGCGAGCTGACGAAGGGCAAGGGCAAGGAGAAGTTCATCACCTTCGAGAACCAGCGCTACCCGGTACCACCGGGCGAGGGAACGCCGGGGCTGGCCCTCGCGTACCGGCTGGAGGGCGCGGACTGGAAGCGCTCCGAGACCAAGGCCTCCTCCTTCGAGTCGGACAACGCCCCTGGGCTCGACGCACTCGATGCCTCCCGGTCGCTATATGATCCGGCTCCCGCGCTGAGTGAGGAGTTGCCCGGGCAGAAGGCCTCGGAGAGCGCCGCGCGAATGCTGGACACCGCCGCCGCCCAGACCCGGCCCGGACAGTGGATGGCCCTGCCCACCCCCGGTGGGACGCTGCTCTACCGGGCCACGGAGGAAGACTCGGATGAATCCCTCTTCGTGTCCGCCCCGGTGCGCTGGGAGCAGGACGGAAAACTGGCCGAGCTCGAGGGTTTGACGGCGAAGCCGGGTGACCGCCTTGGCTTCCAGCTCCATGGCGGGCTGCTGGCCATCACCGTCCTGAGCGATGGCACGACACGCTCGGCGCACGTCTATGACACCCGGACGAAGAAGAACCTCGTCTCCGCCCGGGATGCCGAGTCCGTGACCTTCTGGCCCGAGCCCTCCAAGCCCTGAGCCCGCTGGGCGCGGATGGTCCGCGCACCCATTCACTGAGAGATTCGAGGAGTCCCCATGCCCCTGATTCACTGGCGCCGTGCATTGCTTGCCGTTGCCCTCGTGCTGGCGAGCTGCAAGCCGAACACCTCCACCGCCGCCACCAAGGACGCGGGCGTCGCCGTCGCGCCCGCACCGAGCAAGGCGCCCACTCCGGCGCCCGCGCCAGTCCCCGCCTCCGGGCCCGCGCTCGCGTACCTCAAGCCCACGGGCTCCGAGCGGTGCGAATGGGTACGGCAGCCGCTTCCCTCCGGTGAGCCCGTCACGATCTTCGCCTTCGATGTGGCCTGTAGACGCTCCGAGCTCTCCTGGAGCCCGAATGGCAAGGAGGGGTTGGTGCGCGGCTTCCCCCGGGGCTCCCCGCAGCGCATCTGGCGGGTGGACCTGGCCGGGAAGAGCGGCAAGCCGATGGACCTGAAGGGGCTGCCCGCCGGTACGGGAGAACAGGGTCCTGGGAAGCCTGGCATCGCACGGGTGGGCTTCGATGCCGAAGGCCGCCCGGTGGCACTCCTCTTTTTCTCCGCCCAGCCGGAGCAGGGCCAGGGCGGTGAACAGTTCATCTCCTTCGAGGGCCAGCGCTATCCGGTGACGAAGGCCGACGCACCCGGTGGGCAGGGACTGGCCCTCGCCTACCGGTGGGAAGGCTCTGACTGGAAGCGCTTCGAGACGAAAGTGGGTGGTTCCTACACCGCGCTCGATGCAAACAACTCCCTGTATGACCCGGGTCCCTCCCGGACCGAGAACCTGCCCGGGCAGGAGGCCTCGAAGGGCGCCGCGCAGCTGCTGAACAAGACGCTGAAGCCAAAGGACAGGTTCGGAAAGTGGATGGCCCTGCCCACTCCAGGCGGGAATCTCCTGTACCGCGGCAAGCAACTCGACGCGGACTCGAACGCCATCTCGTCCGCCCCGGTCCGCTGGGAGCAGGACGGGAAGCTGGTGGAGCCCGAGGGGCTGGCGGCGAAGCCCGGTGACACTGTCGTCTTCCAGCTCCGGAACGATCTGCTGGTCATCAACGCCCTGGGCGAGACGCAGTCGGCATACGTCTTCGACACCCGGACGAAGAAGAACCTCGCCTCCGTCAAGGACGTCACCGCGCCCGTGACCCTCTGGCCCGAGCCGTCCAACCCCTGACCTCGCGGCACGTCCCCGGAGTCCCTCATGTCCATGTGCCTGCTTCGCTGGAGCCGTCCGTTGCTCGCAGTCGCCGTTGTCCTGGCGGGCTGCAAGTCGAATCCCCCCGCCGCCACTCCGGACGCGGGTGTCGCCGCCGCGCCGGCCCAGGCACCCACTGCCCTCCCCGCCCCCGGGCCCGCACTCTCGTACCTGAAGAGCGTGGGCTCCCAGCGGTGTGAGTGGATCCGGCAGCCGCTGCCCTCTGGCGCGCCCACCACGATCTTCGCCTTCGATGGGGACTGCAGCCGGTCCGAGGTGACCTGGAGCCCGAATGGCAAGGAGGGGCTGGTGTTCACCTGGCCCGTGGGCGAGGGCGCCGTGCCTCGCGTGTGGCGGGTGGACCTCACCGCGAAGACCGGCAAGCCCATGGAGTTGAAGGGGCTGCCCGGTGGAACGGGCGAGCAGGGCCCCGACAAGCCCTACATCGAGAAGGTGGGCTTCGACGCCCAGGGACGTCCGGTGGTGCTCGTCTCCGATGTCTATTCCGACCGCGAGCCGGAGAAGGGCCCGGGCGGCGAGCAACTCCTCTCCTTTGAGGGCCAGCGCTACCCGCTGACCGGTAAGCTGGGCGAGGGCAGACCGGGACTGGCCCTGGCGTACCGGCTGGAGGGCGCGGATTGGAAGCGCTTCGAGACGAAGGCGAGCGTCTATGAGGCGGAGAACGCCCCCGGCGTCAACGTGCTCGACGCCGCCAGGGCGCTGTCCGTCGTCCAGAGCCCCACCGCGGCCAGGGAACTTCCCGGACAACAAGCCTCGGAGAGCGCCGCGCGGATGCTGGACGCCGCCTTCCCAGGACAGGACGAGTCCGGCAAGTGGATGACCTTGACCACCCCGGGCGGGGCGCTCCACTACCGTGCCAGCAATCCGGGAGACGATTCGCTTCGTCCGGCGGTTCCGGTGCGCTGGGAGCAGGACGGCAAGCTGGCCGAGCTCGAGGGGCTGACGGCGAAGGAGGGCGACCGCCTCGGCTTCCAGCTGCGGGGCGGGCTGCTGGTCGTCACCGTCCAGGGAGAAACGAGCCATGCTTCCGTCTACGACACCCGGACGAAGAAGAACCTCGTCTCCGTGCAGGGCGCCGAGTCCGCGGCCCTCTGGCCCGAGCCGTCCAAACCCTGACCTCGCGGCACATCCCCGGAGTCCCGCATGCTCCTGATTCACTGGCGCCGTGCTTTGCTCGCCCTGGGCCTCGTGCTGGCGGGCTGCAAGTCGAACCCCCCCGCCGCCACTCCGGACGCGGGCATCGCCGCCGCGCTCGTGCAGGACAAGGCGCCCGCCCCCACCCCTGTGCCTCTCTCCGGGCCGGCCCTGTCGTACTTGAAGTCCGTGGACCCCGAGCGGTGCGACTGGGTCCGCCGGCCCCTCTCCGGAGAGCCCACCACGCTCTTCACCTTCGACGCGGCCTGTACCGGGACCGAGCTCTCCTGGAGCCCGGATCTCGAACAGGGGCTGGTGTTCAACCTGCCCACGGGTGAGGGCGCCCGGCCACGCCTCTGGCGGGTGGACTTCGCCGCGAAGACGGGCACGCCGGTGGAGCTGAAGGGACTGCCGGGCGGAACGGGAGCGCAGGGAGCCCATCAACCCGTCATCGCGAAGGTGGGCTTCGACGCCCAGGGGCGCCCGATGGCGCTCGTCTACATCGTCCCCAAACTGGAGAAGGATCCGGCCGGCGAGCCCTTCATCACCTTCGAGGGCCAGCGCTACCCCGCGAAGGGCATCGAGGGCACGCCCGGACTGGCCCTCGCGTACCGGCTGGAGGGCGCGGACTGGAAGCGCTTCGAGGCGAAGGTGCTCTCCAGTGAGACGGACAGCGTGGACGTGCTCGATGCCGCCCGGCTGCCTGGCCCGAACCCCTTCGCGGCCGAACGCCTGCCCGGGCAGAAGGCCTCGGAGAGCGCCGCGCGAATGCTGAAGGCCGAGCTCCCCCCGCGGGACAAATTCGGACAGTGGATGGCCCTGCCCACCCCGGGCGGGATGCTCTTCTACCGGGGAGAGCGGCTGGAGAAGGACGACGCCCCATCTCCGGCCGCCCCGGTGCGCTGGGAGCAGAACGGGAAGCTGGTGGAGGTCGAGGGGTTGACGGCGAACGACGGAGACCCGCTCGTCTTGCGGCTCCGGGGCGAGCTGCTGGTCATCACCGTCCTGGGAGGGGCGCATTCGGCGCACGTCTACGACACCCGGACGAAGAAGCTCCTCGCCTCCGCCCTGGACGTCGAGCTCGCGACCCTCTGGCCCGAGCCGTCCAGGCCCTAAGCCCCACCGGGCCTCTGGCTGCCCGGCTGCTCCTCGCCGCCGCGGGGGGCTGCGAGGGACGAATCCAGCGGGGATGTGAGATGATGCGCCCAGGCACCCCGAGCGAGGGAAGGAGACCACCCGGTGAGGACGGCATTCCAGGAGGAGCTCAAGCCCGAGCTGACGCTCACCATTGGCGGCCAGTCCTTCTCCATCCCCGGTGGCCAGGTGAAGCACCTGGCCGTGCGCCTGGGCAGCCACGGCTTCACGGCCTCGGTCACCTTCTGGACCTCGCTGGAGAAGAAGGACGCGCCGCTCTACACCGCCTTCCAGAAGCCGGACCTCGTGCAGGTGCGGCTGGCCGTGTCCTCGGTGAACCCCGCGCTCGACTCGCCGCCCGCGCCGCTCGTCGTCCAGGGCATTGCCCGGAGCCGCCGGCTCATCGCGGAGACGCACGGCAAGGACAAGAAGGCCGAGCGCGTCTTCCGCCGCTACACCTTCGAGTTCGCCGACGCCGCCCAGGTGCTCTGGCGCCAGCACCGCCCCGTCGAGCTGCACACGGACATGTCCATGCAGGAGGTGCTCGAGGCCCACAAGGCCACCCTCCAGCTCTCCTACGACTGGGCCGGGCTGCGCCAGAAGCAGGAGATGCTCTGCCTCGCGCTGGGCGCGGATGCCCCCGAGGTGAGCTTCTACGACTTCGTCCTCTGGTACGTGCACGCGCACAACGGCGTCTTCAGCTACGACACCCAGAAGAACGAGTACCTGCTGGCCGACAGCAAGCCCTCGGGCACGGCGGCCCTGCTCGATCGCCTCCAGGTGGGGCACGTGGACGTGCGGCTGCCGCAGCCCATCCGTCATGGCACCCGGGTGCTCAACGCCCTGGCCAACGGGCCCACCACCACGCCCATCGCGCAGCCCCAGGCCGTGGCGGGCGTGTCCCACGACGTGCTGCTGCGCAACCCCATCACCGCCCAGGCCGAGCAGCGGCAGAAGCTGGAGAAGACGCGCCTGCAGGTGCGCCAGCGGCAGCTCAACCTGGCCTTCAAGCACTTCCCCTCGGTGCCCGTGCATCCCGGGGCGCTGGTGCGCCTGGAGGGCCCGCTGTGGCCCGCCGCGTTGACGGGGCTGGAGGAGGACCAGCGGGTGCTGGAGCTGGAGCTGGAGGCCCATGCCGAGCGCGAGGGCCAGCATGACAACCAGCAGACGACCCAGGCCAACTACAACGTGCTGATGTCGGCGCGGCTGGAGTCCGCCTCGGAGCCGCTGGTCACCCTGCCCTCCTTCCGTGCCCCGCGCTACCCCATCCACGTCGAGGCCCTGGTGCACAGCCCCGGCGGCGAGCCCCAGGACAGGCGCTACCTCATCGTCGAGGACGAAAAAACCTCCCTCGCCTACTTCAAGATGACGGTGCCGCTGTGGAACCAGACGGTGAGCGTGCCCGCCGAGCCCATCCACTTCCCCGGCCAGTTCTTCTTCCCGCCGTACAAGAACACGCGGGTGCTGATAGCTCTCCACTTCGCCCATGCCGAGTTCGATCGCTTCCTCGACTGGAAGGAAGGCGTGCGCACGCCGCAGGACGGACAGGGCGATCAGATCCTCCTGGGCTGGAACAAGACGAGCCAGACGGCCTTCACGCACGACTTCCAGGACGACAAGCCGGTGTGGCGCATGCTGCGCACCAACGGGGGTGACACCCAGGTCGTCCGCATGGGGGAGGGCCACCTCTTCATCCAGGTGAAGGAGTCGCAGAGCGGCGGGCCGCCCACGCCCACCTATGACGTCTCGCCGCAGGTGGAGGCCGCCAAGGGAGACCTCACGGCGGCCGTGGGAGGCGCCATCGGGGGCACGACGGCCGCCTACCAGGGCGCGATGGGCTCGGTGCGTGCGAAGATGAAGAGCGCCCAGGCCGAGGCCAAGGCGGTGCTCTCCGGGGCCCGCGCGGAGGTGGGCGCCAAGGTGGCCGAGGCCAAGAGCGGGCTGAAGGGGGCCACCTCCCGGCTGTCACAGGGAGTGGGCCAGCTGTCGAGCGCGGCGGAGCAGGCCAAGGCGGCCCTGAAGAAGCTGCGGTGAGCAAGGAACCGGGGGACGGAGCGCACCCATGAAGCAACTGAGCGGCAAGGTCGCGGAGCTGCGCGGAGAGCTGGAGTCCTTCAGCAAGGGCGTGGTGGCCCGCCTGAAGCCGATCCGCACGGAGGTCGAGGCCCTGACGGGCAAGCTCGAGTCGGCCGTCGGCTCGCTGCGTCCCGAGGTGGACGCGTTCGGTGGCGAGCTTTCGAAGCAGATTGATGCACTGGACGCCGAGCTGGCGGAGATGGAGCCCTGAGTGAAGGCCCTGTGGTCCAGGTTCGACAAGGCGGCGAAGGACGTGCTCGTCCTGCGCGAGAAGCTCGAGTCCTCCGGGGGCCGGGTGCAGAGCTCCGTGAAGGCCATCGAGCCTGCGGTCTCCTCCCGTTTCCAGTCCCTGGAGAGCGCGGTGAAGGGCAAGGAGCAGTCCTTCGTGAAGCAGCTCGATGGGCTGGGACAGGACGTGGTGAAGCGCTGCCAGTCCCTCTCCTCCGAGCTGCTCAACGTGCTGAAGAAGCGCAAGGACGCCCTGAAGAAGCAGCTCGATGAGCGCGTGAAGCAGCTGGAGGGCGAGTACAAGAAGCTGCGAGATCAGGCGGAGCAGGAGCTGAAGAAGATCACCTCCGAGCTCGAGGCCCGTGAGAAGCAGCTGGAGGGCGAGTACAAGAAGCTGCGCGCCGTGGCCGAGCAGGAGGCGAAGAAGCTCACCGCCGGGCTCGAGGCCCAGGAGAAGAAGCTCCAGGAGGAGCTCCAGAAGCTGCGGGCCCAGGTGCAGAAGAAGGAGCCGGGAGCGGCCGCGAAGCTGGAGGCCCGCGAGAAGCAAGTCCAGGAGGAGCTCCAGAAGCTGCGCGCGCAGGTGGATGCGCAGGTGAAGGCGGCCACCGCGCAGGCGGATGCGCGCGAGAAGCAGCTCAAGGACGAGATCCAGAAGCTGAAGGATCAGGTGGCGCAGCAGAAGAAGAAGTTCGAGGAGCGCGAGAAGCAGCTCAAGGAGGACTTCCAGAAGCTGAAGGATCAGGCCGGGAAGGAGCTGGAGAAGCCCATCAAGGAGCTGGAGGCCCGCGAGAAGCAGCTCCAGGAGGAGCTCGACAAGGTCCGCACTCGCGCGAGCGAGGAGTTGAAGGGCGCGGCCACGAAGCTGGAGAACGTGACGACGCTGGTGCTCGCCCCGGCGGTGCAGATCCGCCAGATGGTGGGCCAGGAGACCGAGCGGTTGAGCCAGGCGATCGACGCCGTGCTAGACCCGCCCTCCACGGCCCTGCAGGGGCTCCACGACAGCGTGCAGTCGGCGAGCGAGACCTCGAAGGCCGAGGCGCGGCGGCTCATCGGTCAGGTCCGCGCGGGGCTGGAGCCGGTGCGCTCCACGGTGAAGAGCGCCACCGAGACGGCCGACCAGCTCCTCCAGACGCTGGAGACCACCGTCGCCAACACGCTCGGGGCCGGGCGCGACCAGCTCAACAGCGTGCTCGACACCATCGAGCAGACGCTCGCCGGACAGGTGGATGAGCTGGCCGGCCGCATCAAGGCCGTGGAGCAGCTCATCGAGCAGATCCAGCAGCAGATCGATACGATCATCACCCAGGGCAGCGAGGCCATCGACACCGTGATGCGGACGGCGATGACCACCTTCGAGTCCATCCAGGCCCCGGTGCAGCAAACGATCGACACCGCCTTCTCGGTGTTGGATCAGCTGATGGAGACGGTGGCCCAGCTGGAGAAGCAGCTGCAGGCCCTCTTCGCCCTGCTGCCCGAGAAGCTCGAGCAGCTGCAGACACTCTACAAGACGCTGGTGGGCACGCTGGAGTCAGTGCTGTCCAAGGCCGTGCAGATGCTGGAGGCCATTCCCGCCTCGGACCTGCCCAAGCCGCTGGTGGACCCGGCCATGCAGGCCATCAGCAAGGTGGTGACGCAGATCTCCACGCAGATCACCACCATCTCCAACCAGGTGGCGCAGCAGCTCACGACGCTGCAGGATCAGCTCATCACCCAGGTGGAGCAGCTCCAGGCGCAGGCGGTGCAGCAGGTGCAGACGCTGCAGGAGCAGCTCGTGCAGCAGATCAGCACCCTGTTGGAGTCGGTGCAGAGCACCATCGACCAGGCCGTCTCCCAGGTGGAGCAGCTCGTGGTGCAGGTGACGGCGCAGATCGCGACCGCGCGGGATCAGGTGGTGAAGCAGGTGGAGGCGATGGTGGAGCAGGTCACCACGCGCGTGGACGAGCTGAAGGCCCAGGTGAAGCAGCAGCTGGACATGCTCCAGCAGCGCCTCGCCGATGGGGTGAAGGCCGCGACCGACCAGATGGCCAAGGTGGGCGAGGCGGTCGAGACGCAGGTGGACGCGGCCCGCGAGCAGCTGAAGTCCGGGCTCGACACGGCGCGCACGTCGGTGGAGCAGGCGCTCGACGAGGTCCACAAGGCCCGCGAGCGCATCGAGACCGAGCTGGCCACGCGGATTGATCAGCTGCTCAACCCCCTGGCGACGCAGGCCGGGGGGCTGATGGACGAGGCGGCGAAGCAGATCGACGCCATGGCCGGCCGCGTGGACGAGGCCCGGGAGCAGCTGCTCGCGCCCCTGGACAAGCTCGAGAAGTCCATCCAGGAGACCACCCTCTTCGACGAGCCGGTGAAGCAGGCCCGCACCTGGGTGGAGAAGATGATGGACGGGCTGGACGCCCAGGTGCGCGCGCTGGCCGCCTGAGCTACTTGGCGCCGGGCAGGCCGGGCAGCTTGGGCATCTCCTTGGGCATCTCCGGCATCTTGAAGCCGCCTTCCTCCGGCGGCTTCGCCTCGGGCGCGGCCTGCTCGTCCTGGGGCAGCGCGGGAGGCGTCGAGTCGTTCAGGATGCGGCTGACGGTCAGCTCGATGTCCACCGCACTGGTCACCGGCGGGCTGAGCAGCAGCTGCCAGTTGCCGTCCGGGGCGGTGAAGAGGAAGGAGACGGCCAGCGCCCCCTCCTTCGGCGTCTTCACCTGGAAGCGCTGGATGGTGCCCGGGTAGATGACGGACGTCTGCAGCACGGTGTTGTCCGGGGCGCCCACCTTGGCGGCCACCTCGGAGTACGCCTCGTTGGCGTACTGCTTGGGGTCCACCTGCCGGACCAGCATGTACATGGGCCGGCCCAGGTTGGTCCCCGGAGGCGACTTGACGTTGAGGTTGATCTGACTCGCGGCGCAGCCACTGAGCAGCGCCATCGCCGCCAGGGCCGTCAACCGATACATGCGTGTGCTCATCGCGGCACCTCCCGGAAGGGCACCCAGGGGTCACCCTTGAGGCCGAAGCTGATTTCCAACCCGCGCTTGCCCACGCCGTTGCCCTGCAGGGCGAGGCTCCACTGGCGGCGCTGATCGTTGGTGAGGGTGGCTTCCTCGAACAGGCGGAAGCAGCTCCAGGCCGAGCGGTTCCACGGCAGCGACAGGTACTGGGGAGCGTCGCGCGCGGGCGAGCGCATCTCCAGCACGATGGAGGACACCTGCTGATCCCACCAGCTCAGGGGGAACTCCTGCCAGGAGGGGCTCTGGTTGAAGCCGTACGCGGTCGTCTTCCCGCACTTGAGGGAGGACATGGTGACGAAGACGCCGGTGATGGGCGGCGCGGGCAGCGGCTGGGGCTGCACCTTCAACATGAGCGGCCGGGGCCGGCCCTCGTCATCCCACAGCAGCTTGGACAGGCGGGAGAGGCGGCTGAGGGTGAGCAGCAGCTCGTCCGGCATGGTCAGCTTCTCGCGCAGCGGGCCGCGCAGCGACCACTGCGTGCCGCGCTCCACGGCGACGCGGGAGAACATCTGGTCCACGAAGTGCCAGAAGGCGCCGTCCTTGCGGCGCAGCACCTCCAGCTCGCCCGGATCCACGTCCTCCTTGGAGTCGGGGTTGAAGGGGTAGCGCTCCAGCATGGGCCGCAGCATGCGCCCGGTGGCCTCTTCCCACTGGCGCGCCAGGGTGGCCTCCAGCTCCTGCTTGCCCAGCTTCTGCACCTGGAGGAAGGGCTTGAGGAAGGGCTGGCGCAGATCGCCGGTGATGCCCTGCGTGTCCAGCCACTCCTGGGCCTTGCGCAGGTAGGAGCCCTCCTCCTCGAGCAGCATGGACAGGGCCACCTTCTCCAGCGGGGTGATCATGTCCGCGAGCTCCGCGGTGCCGTCCTGCGGCCCCTCGGCGCCCTCCTCGCCTTCGGCCGGGGCCTTGTCCTTGGGCGCGGCCTCCGGGGCTCCCGCCGCCGCCTTGTCCTTGCCGGCGGCCTTGTCCTGGCCGGGCTTGGACACGGCGTCCAGCTCGTCATGCATCTGCGCCACCAGCGCGTGGTACGGGGCGAGCGCGGCATAGAAGCCGCTCTTGTCCGCCGTCATGAGCTGGACGATGGGGCGGAAGGGCGCCACGGCATTGCGCAGCGGCTCGTAGTAGGGCCCCTCCAGCGGCTCGAGGTTGGCCCGGGTGGCCACGTCGCGCAGCATGTCCACCTGCTCCGAGGAGGGCTGGGTGAGCCGGGCCAGCGAGTCGAGCAGCTGCCTGCGCGGCACGTTGAAGTCGTAGCCGCGGAGGGTGTGGAAGAGACCGTCGCGGTAGCCCTGGGAGAAGCCGTTCACCCGCTTCTGCACGTAGGCCTCGCGCTTGGCGGCCTCCTCCAGCGGCAGCTGGGCGTTCTTCAGACGCTGGGTGAAGTCATCCACCAGCGGCTTGAGGTCCGCCTCGAAGGGCGTCCGGGTCAGCACCATCTGTCCGTCGCGCACGGAGGCCGTGGCGGCGATCGTCAGCCGGCCGTTCTTCTCGTAGTAGTCGAGCATGGCCTGGAGCAGATCCCGCGACAGCTGGGGCGGGCGGAACTCGAAGGACTGCTGGAGCAGCTCGATGCGGTAGGGGCCCTTGTTCTCGCCCGTCAGCCAGAGGCCATCGCGGGTGAGCAGCTCGGAGGGCGTCATCTTCTCCACGGCCTGGTAGCCCGCGTAGGCCTCCTCCTCCATGCGCAGCACGGCGGCGAGCGTGTCCCGGTTCGCCCTCAGCCAGTCGAGCACCTGCACGGTGGTCTCGATGCCCTCGAAGTGGCGCGTGTTGACCTGCACCTCGGAAGCGTCGAACAGGTTGAGCACGGAGGGCAGCGAGGTATAGACGTCGAGGTCCGCCAGCTGCGCCTGCAGCCGCTCGCGCTCCTCGCGGCGCAGCTCCAGCTCGGGGATCCCCTTGTGCCCGGCCTCCAGGGTCTGCCGCAGGGCCAGGAGGTGATCCACCCAGGGCTTGAGCTGGCTCTCGAACGTCAGCCGCTGCACGTAGGGCCAGCAGGACCAGTCCTCGTCCGCGTTGTTGTTGATCTGCACGGCCCCGCGGCGGCAGGGCGGATTGCGCTCCCAGGGATTGTCGCTGGCGAGGACGTAGGTCGCCACCAGGGGCTCGCGCAGATCCAGCGCGGAGATCCACGTGCGGGTCTTCTCGACGCTGGAGGTGGCCGCGGCGCCGGACTCGCCGTCGCGCAGCTGGCGCAGGAAGCGCGTGTGTTGGGGCTGGACGCTGGAGCTCACGAAGGAGCCCAGGCTGTCCCCATTGGAGGCGTGGAGGGTAGCCAGCAGGTAGAGCACCTGCTCGGGGCGGCAGTCCTTGGGCTGCTTGCGGCAGTGCGTGAGCGCGGGCCGCAGGTGGCTCTCGCGGATGCCCCGGGCCAGCCGCTGACGCAGATCCAACATCTCATCGGGGAAGCTGGAGCTGAGCGGCGGCCACCAGCGCGTGGCGCGGTTGAGGTGCAGCAGCGCCTCCGCGGCCTCGTTCACCTCCTGCTCGACGACCTCTCCCCTGCCCTCCAACCCCTGCTCGCGCAGCTCGGCGATCGTGTCCTCGAAGCCCTGCAACTCCTCCTGGGCCTCGCCCAGCAGCGAGTAGAAGTGGGCGTAGGCGAGGATCACCGGCAGACAGCCCACCACGGCGATCGTCACGGCGCGCCGCAGGTGGGTGCGCAGGTAGTGCTGGCGCAGCGACTGGGTGGAGCTCTCCTCGGCCACCACGGACAGGGTGTCGCTGGCGCGCGCCTCGGGCGTGCGGGAGGAGAAGAAGACCCGGGTGATCCGCGGCTTGTAGGAGAGCGTGTCGCCCTCCAGCAGCGCGGAGACGAACCGGCCGAGCGCGGAGAACGAGCGGCCGCCCTGGGAGTAGAAGTGCTCCAGGCGCTCGAAGTCGTCCACCGGCAGCGAGGTGAGGCCCAGGGCCAGGTACTGCTCCTGTCCCTCCAGCAGCGAGGACAGCTGGCCTTCCTGGCCCTCCTTGGGAATCTCGAAGGAGAGCGGCACGCGGTGCTTCTTCAGCAGCCGGGCGAAGTCCTCGAAGCCCTCGAGCCCGTCCATGTGCGTGAGGCACAGGCGGGTCTCCACCGGGCCCCCGCGGGCCTCGGACATGATGTTGAGCTTGCCGCGCAGCAGCTGGGCCATGCGCCGCTGCTCGTCGGGCGGGGTGTCCGCCAGCCAGCGCACGTCCAGGGCGATGACGGCCAGGCCCTTCTGCCGGTGGCTGAAGCACTTCTGCCACATCCGGCGCAGGGCGCCGCGGGCCCCGAGCGACTCATCCTCCAGCAGCGGGGCGGACACCTCCTGCACCACGCAGTCGGGCCCCAGGTACACCTGGAGCAGCGCGTCCGCGGTGTAGCTGGGGAGGAACTGGCGGGCCTGGCGCTGCCAGTCCACGTCCAGGCCGATCAGCTCCGTCTTGCCGCTGCCGGCGGGCCCGAGCACCACCACGTTGGGCAGATCCACCACGGCGGCGCGGTTGGCCCAGGGCAGCCCGGAGAGGAAGGCCTGGCGCACCCGCACCAGCCGGTTGGAGTCCATGGGCGGAGGGCCGCTGGAGGCCGGATCCCCGGCGCGCCGGCGGCGCCACCACGGCACGATCCACTTCACCGTGGCGTACACGAGGAACGCCACGGCGCCGATGATCAGCAGCCACATCATGTACGGGCTGATCATCTGCCAGATCTTGCCGAGCGTCGTCGCGCTCGTCTTGACCGACTGGGCCCCCGCGTTGAGTTGCTGCACTCCCGCGTTGAGCGCCTTGGTCGGATCCCCCCCGGCGGGAGCCTGCGCCATCACCACATTCAGCAGCAGCTGCGACCCCACGGCTCATCTCCCCCCGCGAGCCGCGCTCGCCTTGGAGCGTCCAGAACGCGCGGCCAGTTGGAGTGCCTCCAACACGTCTTCCAGCTCGTCCAACGACTGCAGGAGCTTCTCGTGCCGGGCCTCGTGCTCCTTGGGCGCCAGCCGCGTTCCCCCCGCCTCCGGGAAGAGCGCCGCCACGCCCGCGCGCACCTCGGCCAGCAGGGGCTCCACGCCCGCGCTCAGCCCCCCCAGCTCGGAGTGGATGATCTTCTCCAGGCGGCCCAGTTGTGACCGTGCCCCCTGCAGCTCCTTGACGATCTGCGCTTCGGCCCTCATCGCGATAGCCACCACAGTAGCACCGGGACGGTCACGACCACGAATCCGGACACCGCGTAGTAGCGCCACGGGAAGGCGTGGACGAGGGGCTGCTGGGCCACGGCGGGCGGGAGCGCGGGCATCGCCTCGGGCGTGGGGATGCGAGCGGCCAGGCGCTCCTTGTACTCGCGCAGCCGGGCGGTGTTGCCCGCGTAGCGGCCCTCGAAGCCGGCGGTGAGGCAGAAGTGCAGCAGCTCGAAGACGAGCGGCGAGGCCCCGCGCTGGACGAGCTTCTCGTCGGCCACCTCGTAGAAGCGATCGCCGCCCGAGTCGATGCCGTACAGCCTGTGCTGCAGCAGGGGCCAGTCGGCCTGCTCCATGTCCGCGAGCCGGCGCAGCACCAGCTCGTCGACGAGATAGACGAAGGGGCGCACCGCCTCGTCGATCTCCTCTTCCCGGTAGGTGCCGCCCAGGGCCCTCTGCAGGACGCTCACCTCGGCCAGGAGCAACTGCTGGAGCTGGATCAGTCCCTGGAGGCCCACCCGCACCTCGGTGCGCTCTCCGCCCGCGGCGGGCTCGGGGGGCAGGGATTGATCCAACAACGAGCGCACCTGCCGGTGCGTCCGGAGGATGCTCTGCCAATGCTCGAGTTTCATGAGGATACCTTGAACTGGAAGGGGCCTGCCCCCGCCACGGTGGGCCGCAGCACCACCGAGGCCTCAGAATTCCACGCTTCCAGCAGCTGGTGCACCTGCTCCAGGAAGCAGGCGACCAGGGGCTCGGCGCTCGCGTCGAAGGGCTCCAGCAGCAGCTCGTAGACGTGCAACAGGCCGGAGCCCCGCAGGGCGCCATCCGGGGCCACTGTGGCCTTGAGTTCCCGGAGCCAGGGGATGACGCGGCGGAAGGGCTCCTCGGCGGGGGTGCCGAGGTAGCTCAGCAACGCGGCCAGCTCGTTGCGCTCGAGCGTGGACTTGACCTTCCAGGCGAGCAGCCGGGTCAACCCCGCCACGTCGTTGCGCAGCGTGCTCTCGCGGTGCGCCTCGAGCCGGCCCACCAGCTGCCAGCCCAGGCCCTCCACGTGCCGGCCCGGGGTGGAGACCGCCACCCGGCCCACGGCCTCGGAGACGAACTGGGGCTGGTGCCAGAGGGCTTCCACCAGCAGCTTGCGCGGCTCCAGGAAGGCCTCGGGCATGCGCACCAGCAGGCTGTGGCGCGTGCGCAGGTCCTCATCGAGCGACTCGTCCAGCTCATAGCTGGGCCCATCACCGGGGAGGAAGGCCGGGCGCATGGGCATGCGGCCCGTCTTCTCCAGCACGTACACGCCGGTGACCGAGTGCAGCTGCAGATCTCGCCCGGCGGTCATGCCGCGGATGGGGTACTCGGAGCGGGTGCCGTCGGTGACGATGGGCTGGGCGGGCTCGGCCTTGAGGTTCTCCACCGGCACGACGAAGGGGTGGAGGAAGTCCGGGTAGCTCGAGCGGCCCACCGACCAGGACTTGTCCAGGTCCAGGCACAGGCTGAAGCGCGTCCACTCCTTGCGGTGCGAGGGCACCGACACGTGGAGGAAGAGCCCCTGCTCGGGCATCTGGAAGAAGGCACGCACGCGCTGCAGCGGGTGCTCGTAGGCGCCCGCGTCATCCAGCTCACCGGGGGCGGTGCCCAGGGAGAACTCGCACGGCAGGGGCTGGGAGGACTCGTTGGCCGGCGCGTCGTACACCACGCCCACCTGGGTGAGGTGCTGGCGCAGCGCGTGGAAGACGGCCAGGGAGGGACGGTACTCGTCCAGGTGGCGCACGAGCAGGCTGAAGAGGCCCACCGGATCCCGGCGCGGGAAGCTGGACTCGTAGCGGAGGATGAGCCGCCAGCGCCCGTCCGGCAGGCGCACCACCTCGGTGCCCGCGGAGGAGATGGGGAGGATGCGCAGGTGACGGCGGGTGCGGAAGGCGCCGGATACCCCGTGGGCGGGAGACAGCCGCAGCTCGGTGCCCCGGGTGAGCACCACCGTCTCGGTCATCTTCTCCGCCGGCAGCGCCTGCACCAGCGCCACCGCGGGCAGCGGCTGCAGCAGGAAGTCGAAGAAGGCGGAGAACAACCGCAGCCAGGTGGAGCGCAGGTTGTGCTGCGTGGCCAGGCGCGTCTGCACCGAGAAGAAGGCCATGGACTCGATGAGGCGCCGCACGTGCGGATCCTCCCGGTCCATGGGCACGGTGGGGTACGAGCCCAGGAAACGCTGCCGGAAGCGCTCGAGCGCATCCAGCTCGTTCAGGTAGTCCAGGTACACCCGCTCCGACGAATCGCTCACCGCACCCTCATCATCCCAGCTTCACGAGCGAGCCGCCGACGGTGGTCATCGAGCCCTTGAGGTCGGCCATGCCCGAGGACTCGAGGCCGAGCTTGGCCTGGGCGGCCACCTTGATCATGGGGGCGGCCAGCTCCGCCTGGGCCTTGCCGGCCATCTTCAGGTTGACGCCCTCGATCTTGTTGTCGCCGCCAGTGGCCGTGAAGCTCGTCTGCATGCCCTTGAGATCGAGGTTGGTGGCGGCCTCGATGGCCACCTTGGCATTGGAGGACAAGGCGGCGTCCTGCGTGGCGCTCTGGGTGAGCTTGGCGCTGGAGGTGAAGGTCATGTCCTTGGTGCTCTCGACCTTGAGGATGTCCTGGCTCGCCCAGCTCGAGGCCTTGGCCGACTTGAGGGTGAGCGTCCCGGTGGCGTCCACGGTGAAATCCTTGCACGTGATCGTGACGCTGTCCTGCTTCTGGACGTAGGTGCTCGTCTCCTCGGAGCCCTTCACCGTGATGGTGATGCTCGTGCCATCCATCACCACCGTCTGGGTGATCTGGTCGTCGGCGTTCTCCACCTTTACGGTGACGCCTTTCTCCTTGTCCAGCTCAACGGTGCAGACGAGCTTGCCCATGGTTCCTCGCCTTCCTGGTGGGGTGCCGGGGCGCCCCGCGCGTCACGACGGCTCTTCCTTCACCTGGATGAGCAGCGTGCCCTCGTCTAGTTGGATCTTCTGCGTGTCCTTGGCGTTGGTGCGCTGCATGAGGAACACGGGCTTGTCGTCCGTGTAGAAATGCTTGAGCGCGGTGCCATTCTCGGGCGTCTTCCCCACCAGCAACTGCACGCCCTGCCCGTCCTGGGGCATGCGCGCGCCGGTGCGCCAGTCCAGGAAGCGCTTGATCCACGCGGTCTGGAAGCCGAGCGCCACGAGCACCCGCTCGCCCTTGTAGGCGGGGAAGTAGAAGTGGCCCGGCAGCAGGTTGGGGTTGAAGGGAGCGGGGATGATCTGATCGGCGAAGAGAGGGATCTTCACCTTGTACCCGTCCAGGGACGTCTTCGAGTCGGTGTAGGCCTGCCAGGTCTCGTCCTTGTCGGCGCCCTGCTCGCTGACGATGAAGCCCTCCACGTAGCGCGGGTAGGCCGGGGGCTGCCAGGCGGGCAGATCCACGTAGGGATCGTCCTTGCGCTCCAGCCGGGTGCTCATGCGGAAGGAGAAGAGCGCGTTGGAATCGTTGTAGACCTCTTCCTGGCCCTGCTCGTCCGACACCTCCCCGGAGAGGTGCAGGCTGCGGACGCGGAGGGGCTCACCCGCCGTCAGGCCCGCGGCGCCCCAGGCCGCGTTGTCCGGCAGCTTCACCAGGGCCCCGGGGGCGAACGTCTTCTCGGGGAAGGAGCGCCAGACCAGCTCCATCTCCGGGCTGCGCCACTTCAGCCGCGCCGTCTCCAGGTCCACCCGGGCCTGCACGTCGTCCGAGATGGGGGTGCACAGCAGCACGTCCTGGCGGATGCCGGCGACGGCCTGCTTCTGCGTCACGGGCTGGGTCTGGGGGCTCTCGGCCGTGGCGTTGAGCACCGTCACGTCGTGGCGGATGACCTCGGGCAGCAGCACCTCCAGCCCCTGCAGGTTCTCATCCACCAGCTTCAGCGGCGTGCCCGAGGTGTCCTTGGCGGCCGCGAACTTGTAGCCCTGCGTCGCGTAGTCGTACGTCCACACGCCCCGGTGGCCGTGCACGTACCAGAGCACCCAGTCGTAGAAGCTGGCACCGCCCTCGGGATTCAACCCCACGAAGATGATGGAGTGCGAGGTGCCCAGGCCCGCGTCCCAGTCGTAGGCGAGGCGGATCTTGTCGCCCTTGTGCGCCTCCAGCACGTCCTTGAGCGTCTTCGAGGTGTAGAGGGCACAGGGGTAGTGCTGGCGCCACAGCACCCGCGCGGCGTCCTGGAAGCGGATGCCATAGCGCCGGTGGAGGATGACGGAAGCGCCGCTGGTGGTGGGGACGACCTCCTCGACGAGCGTCTTGTCGGTGACGAGCCCCTGCACCTTCAGCGCGGTATGGGACGGCCGGGCCGAGGCCTCGGCGAGCACGGCCTTCACCTCGACGGTCACCTCGACCAGGTCCGGCTTGATGAAGTCCGCGAGCAGCGCGTCCTTCTCCTTGCCACCCTGGGCCGAGTTGTCCGTCAGCAGGAACTCCACCTCGCCTTCCAGCCCCCAGCTCCACAGCTCCAGCGCGAAGCGCTTGATGCTGCCGGCGATGATCTCGTGGGCCTTGCCGGCGATGGTGAGCGTGAGCGTGACCGCAAGGCGCTCGTCGAAGGTGTGCTCCATCACCCCTCCTCGTCCTCTTCCACCCGGACCCGGCCGCTCACGGTATGGAAGAGGAGCCGCAGCGTGCAGGGCGCGCCGTTGAGCTGGCCGGTGAGCACGAAGTGAAGCCACAGGCCGGAGTCGCGGCCGCGCAACTCCAGCTCCGGCTCCTCCAGGCGCGACTCGAACTGCCGCACCGAGTGCAGCAGCTCGCCGGCGAGTGTCGCCATCAGGTCCCGGGTGCCGAACTTCTCCGTGTAGCGCCCCACCCCGAAGCCCTGGACGAAGTAGCCAAAGCCTTCCTTGGTGTTGAGCACGGACTCCAGGTTCTGCCGCACGAGCGCCAGCTCGCCCTGGCCGGAGCCCGAGCGCTGCCAGGGGCTGGTGAACTTGTCGAGGAAGGAGGGGCGTGCCATCTCAAGCCCTGCGCCAGAAGAGGAAGACCTGCGTGCCCTGGAGCGCCGGGGTGGCGTAGAAGGCCATGCCGTTGTCGCGCTGGGCGTACTGCCACTCCTCCCCCATCGACAGCTTGTACCAGGAGATCTCCGGGCCGAAGGCGTGGGGGAAGGCGGGGTGCGGCACGTGCTGGAAGGGAATACCCCGGAGCGCCAGCCGGCGCACCGCGGGCAGCCGGGAGGGGCTCGCCACCTTCACGCCCTCCATGGACGGAGGCTGGCTGGGGTCCTCACTGCGCACCAGCAGGTACAGCTCGCTCTGCATGCCCTCTTCCAGCGCGGGCAGGGGCGAGAGGACGAACTGCCCTTCTTTCTGGTCGAAGGGCTTGTAGGTGAGCCGCGTGTCCTCGGGGCGGAAGGCCCGGTTGAGCAGCGTCATCCACCCCCACAGCCCCTCGGCGGGATCATCATGGAGGTAGGTGGGCATCTCGCCGGTGGGCTCCAGCTCCAGGTAGCAGCACACCTCGAAGTAGAACTGGCGCAGGGCGGCGAAGAAGACGTACGGGTGGGGGCTGATGCCGTTGCGCATGTCGGTGCGCAGGGCCTGCAGGCGGTGCACCTCGAGCAGGGTGCGGCGGGCGCTCGCGAGCCGCTCACCGCGCTGGTAGCTGTCCAGCAGGAGCGTGCGGAGCTGGCCGTGCGCCTTCTCCAGCAACAGGTCCAGCTCGGCGAGCAGCGCGTTGAGGAAGGGATTGGGCCCCACCAGCAGCAGCGGCGGCACCTTCCGCGTCGCGGGGCGCCAGGAGCCATCGAGGTTCTTGGAGAAGGACACCAGCTCCAGCGAGGAGAGGGCCCGGTCCACGGACTGCTCGCTGGAGAGCTGCAGCTTGCGCAGCACGCGCTGCACATTGGGCGGCTCGTCCGCGTAGAGCGGCACGCCCTCGGTGCCACGCGTGTCCTCCAGCAGGTGCAGGAAGACGGTGACCTCGGCGCGCCCGGTGGCCTCCAGCGAGAAGGATGGCAGGGCGGCATTGCCCGGCACGTCCACCAGGAAGCCTCCGGGCAGGACGGCGGTCAGTGAAGAGATGGAGAGGCTTCCCTCGGCCAGGAGGGCTTCACTCCACGCGAGCGAGGCGATGCCCGTCTGGGGCAGCCCGGACAGCCCGGCGTGCAGCCGCGCCTCGGCGGAGAGGGCCTCGTCCTGGGCGCGGAAGTGCTCGGGAAGGAGCGTCTGGCCAACCTGCCAGCGGACCCGCGCGAGCTTGTGGTGCTGCATGGTGATGGATTCCTGGGGTGAAGGGTCAAAGAGGCCGTCTCGCTGGAGGCTCTCCAGCCCCTCCCAGGCGGGACTCCAGCGCGCATTCCCCATCACCCTGGCAGGAGGAATGCGTCCTCCTGCCAGAGGTCCGGCGGGTGGCTGGCGCGCGGTGACTACGCCGAGGTGATGCCCCACTGCTTGGAGAGGTTCTTGCCCACGCCCGTGGCCATGTGCACCACCTGCTCCTGGGTCTGCGGCTTGATGCCGACCTGCAGGGTGAAGTTCTCGGGCGACTGCACCTCGCGCGACGGGTCATCCGCCACGGTCAGGTTCAGGTCGTTGCCGTTCTTCTCCAGGATGCCCTTGAGCTCCGCATCCGAGTGGTTGGACTTGAAGTACTTCTTCTCCTTCGGGTCGTACTCGAAGACCACGTAGTTGAAGGTGACTTCCATGTTGGTCCAGTCGGTCAGCAGCTTGGCCGCCAGGGACTGCTTGTTGGCCGTGGAGATCTGAGCGGACAGGTACATGGCGTCCGTGGTGCCCGTCTCCCAGAGGTAGTGGCTGAGCACGCCCACCACCTTGGTGCCGAGATCCGCACCCGGCTGCTCCGGATCCTTGATCGTCGTCTGGTCGGCGGCCAGCTCCACATCACCCACCATCAGCTTGGTGATGTAGCCCACCGGCGTCTGCTTGTCCTTCTTGAAGTTGAAACCCTGATAGATGTCCAGGGACTTGGCGTACTGAGGCATTTCGCCCTCCTTCGCTTGATTGAATGGGGACTACGACGGGGGCCTGGTCATCCCAGGCGGGACTCCAACATCAGCTCCACATTGAGGCCTTCGAACTGGATGTGCGGAAGCACGGCCACCTTGCAATCATACCAGCCAATCTCCCCGGGGCGCGCCTCAACCTGCACGGCGACGGACTTGAACGGGAAGCGCCGCAGCGTCAGGTCGTCCGGGTTGGTGATCGTGGTGACGTAACCCGACAGCCACGACTCGATCTGCCGCTGCACGTAGCCGGCATCGGCGGTGCTGCCGATGTTGTCGCGCTGGATGCTCTTGATGTAGTGCGCCAGGCGCGTGATGGAGAAGGTGTAGGCCAGGTTGGTGACGAGCTGCGAGTTCTCGGAGTCCTTGGGGTCCTTGAACTTCTTGGCCTGCTTGATGGACTGGGTGCTGAAGAAGGCCGCCTCACCCGTGGACTTGCGGTACACCAGCGGGATGAAGCCGTTGCGGGCGAACTCGTACTCGCGGTAGTCCGGGATGGCGATCTCCACCGGCGCCTGGATCATCTTCTGGCCGCGCATGGTGAAGGCGTCCACCGGCAGCCCGGTGACGAGACCGCCGCTCTTGGGGCCACGGATGGACTGGCACCAGCCGGACAGCTCGAAGGCCTTCACCAGGTTGCGGCCCATCAGGAGGGCCGTGTTGCCCCACAGGTACTTCTTGGAGTCACCCTGGGCGTCCTCCTTGAAGTTGAGCACCTCGCAGGGGTTGCTCTCCGGATCCCACGGCAGGCGCACCACGTAGCGCGGCAGCGTCAGGCCGATGTAGGCGGCCTCTTCCTTGTCGCGCAGCTCGTGCCACTTGCTGTAGCGCGGGTGGCTCAGCACGCCGTCCAGGTTCTTGAGCGACTCGAGCTGCTCGACGCTGTCGCAGTCGAAGAACTTGGGGCTGGCGGCGGCGATGAAGGGGCAGTGCGCCGCGTTGGCCACCGTGCCCATGCGCTCCAGCCAGGTGAGGTCCGCGCGCGAGGCGGTGAAGTCGTACAGGCCCAGCATGACGCCGTAGGGACGGCCGCCGAACTGGTCGTACTCCTTGATGTAGACCTTGTCGAAGAGGGCGCTGGAGAAGAGGCTGCTCGAGTTCTTCTCGAAGTCCTCGGCCAGCTCCTCCTTGGCCACATCCATGATGTCGATGGTGATGTCGGCCTGGAAGTTGGTGTTGTTGACGAGGTCCTCGAGACCGCGCCAGGAGGCCTCCACCTGCTGGAACTTCTCGTGGTGGAGGATCTCGTTGAGCTGCGCCTCGATGAGGCTATCGATGCGCGCGACGGCGTTGAGCACCTCGCCCTTGTCGAAGCGGATCTGCCCCGCCTCGTCCTTGACGGGCTCGACGTTGTAGAGCAGCGCGGCCAGCGACGACATGAAGCGCTCGTCGCCCGGGACCTGCACCTCGTTGGCGGTGGCGGGCACCAGGCCCGTGCCGATCATCGGCGAGGCGCTGGTGGGCATGTCGAGCCCGCGGACCTTGAACAGCTCATTCAGGTAATTTTTTTCGACGGCCATGGGGAAATGGTTCCTCGGCGTGGAGAATTGTGCGTGGAGGGATCAGGCCTTGGCGGCCGAGGTGCCGGCGGCGAGCGCGGGCTGAGCGGACTGAGGCTTGGCCGGCGTGGGCAGGCGCATGGACGCGTAGCTCTTGAGCTCGTCGCTCTCCAGGAGCTTCTGCAGCTGTTCCTTGTTGGAGAACAGCTCGTAGAGCGTGCGGCGCAGCTCCTTGCGGTTGTCGATGTCCGACTGCATCTCCATCAGGAGCTTGCGCAGCAGCATCAGCGCCTTGAGCTTGGGCACGTGGTGGACGATCTCGTCCGGGTGGAAGGACTTCATGCGGTCGATGGGCAGCTCGACCTGCATCTTCCCCTCGCCATCCGCGCTGACCTTGTCGTCCACCTCGAAGGAGATGGACATCCCCATGTCCTTCATCAGCTCGTTGATGTTGGAGCCGGTGACCGAGCGCATGGCGCGCTCGTCCAGCTCCTGCTGCCGGTCCTTGGAGCTCCCCTGCGAGAAATCACCAAGCACCACGACGCGGAAGGGCAGCTTCACGTCCTCCGGCTGGCCGTTGATCTTGGTGCGGTAGACGAGCGTAATACGAGACTTGGGCAGCTTGTCCTGGATGGGCACGGCTTCTCCTTACACCGAGCGGTCTGCATCCCTGGAAGCCCCCTGCGCCTCCCCCCACCACCGCAGGACACAGCCCGCTGTGTTCTAGATCGGCACTTTAAGGAGAAGCGATTGCAGGGGTCAAGGGAGGTTCCCCCGCCTCACGAGCTGCCAAGCGAGGAAGAACGTGTCGTGTCACCCGAAAACAGGAGCACCTGTCGGGTCTCCACCGGGGCTCCGTGCAGCGGATCGTAGCCCAGGTGGCTCTGGCGCTCGATGCGCAGGAAGCCCTCCTGATCGCGCAGCACGAGGATCACGGTGAGCATCAGCACCGTCTCGGAGAGCAGCGGCAGCAGATCCTTCTCGAGGCGGCGGCGAGCCTCGATGGCCCAGGGAACGCCGCTGCTGCAGATGGGCTCGTCGGCGAAGATCCTCACCTCCATGCCACCCGTGGGGATGGAAGCGAAGCCGCCCATGGCGCCGCCCTCGCCGAGCGCACTGGCCCCCAGCCGCATCTCGGGCGCGGCGACCCGCTGCTGGCGCACGTCGCGGCGCACCGACAGCTCCGTCTCGGGAAACACCTTGCGGAAGAGCCAATGCAGGGTGCTCTGGCAGGTGGGGCGCATCAGGCGCAACCGGTCCTTCGCCGCCTCCGGCCACCCGGGCAGCAGGGCGCCTTCACGCTCCGGGTACAACCCCGCGAAGCACTCGCGCAGCAGCTGGTGATCGAAGAAGCCGATGAAGCGCTCGAGCCGATCATGGTCGAGCTGATCCATCGTCTGCATCATGAAGGACGGCAGTGGGGACTGCGCGCTGAGCAGGCCCACGTTCACCGTGATGATGATGCGCTTGCTCGGCTGGTGGATGAACTGGATGTCGTGCACCAGGTGGGACTGGTGCACGGTGGTGCGGTGGCTGCGGTACTCGATCTCCGCGTCGCCGTAGCCGGACGCGTTCAACACGTCCAGCAGCGCCGGGACATCGAAGCCGCGGATGCGCTCGCGGATGCGCCGCTCGAGCGCGACGTCCATGGCCTACTCCCCTCCCCCATCCGTCCCCGTGCCCTGCGCGAGGAAGGTCTCCAGGTCCACCCGGTAGAGCTGATCCAGCGCGCGGAAGGACAGCGTCTCGGTGCTCTGCAGCAGCGGCTCCACCTGCTCCGCGTTCGTGCTCAGCCCGGCGAAGAAGCGGGAGAAGAGCGCGGGCAGGTACACGCGCGGATCGAAGTGCTCCACCACGTTCAGCACGTCGGCCGCGACCACGCTGGCGCGCTGGAAGTCCTGACGCGCGACGAGGGTGTCGAACGCGGCCAGCTTGAGCATCAGCTGGGCCAGCGCGGGCGAGACGGGCATGGTGGGGCCGGCCGACGCGGCGGCGGCGCGCACGGGCCTGGCTGGCCGTGACGGGGCCTGGGCCTCCTCCTCCATGGCCTCGGGCTCTTCAGCGGGCTCCTCGGGCTCGGGCTCTTCCAGCGGGGCTGGGGAAGGCAGCGACTGCAGGTGGCCCTCCAGCCACTGGGTGAGGCGGCGGAACGGGGCCTCACAGCCGTTGCGCGGCATCGCCCTGCCAAACGCGGAGAAGATCTCCTCGCTGAGCGTGAGCGCCTGCTCCAGGGGCTCGCGGTTGGTGGGAGCGCTCCAGCGCTGCCACGTCTCGTCCTTGAGGCGCTCGTGGTGCTCGAGGTGCTTGTTGAGCACCTTGAGCATCCAGCGCAGGCCCCCATCGGCGAAGACGTCCTTGCGCTCGCGGGGTCCGAAGTACTGCCAGTTGATCAGCAGCGTGCGGGAGAGCCCCTGGAAGACGGCGGGCATCGCCTCCAAGCCCCCCTCGACGAAGACGCCGAGGAGATAGGGGCCCACCAGCCGCACGTCGTAGAGGCCCTGGCGCAGCAGCGCCTCGGCGGCCCGCGCCGCATCGAGGTAGGCGCTCTTGGACACCAGGCCGTTGACCTTCTCCAGCCGGTCATCCGAGCTCTCGAGGTCTGGCGCCTCGGCATCCAGGAGTTTGTCCAGCAGGTTGGGCTGGAGGGGAGGAGGAGGAAGGGATTTCGCGGACTCAGCCATCTTGCACCGTGAACTGGCCAGGGGAGACGACCTGGATGACGCCGCCCCAGTTGCACATGAGTTTGCAGTTGCTGTCCACGGCCGGCATGTTGCCGATCAGCAGCTTGGGGCAACCCGGCGCCCAGGGAGCTGCCGTGGCGGGCACGCACGGCATGGGCGTGAGCACCCCCATGGCCGCCGCGGTCGCCGCCGCCACCATGGGGTTGGCCATGGACATGCACATGCCGAAGGGCATGATGTTCATCATGGGCTTGTTGTCCATGATGTTGGCCGCGGGTGTCGTGGCCAGGATCTTGTTGGTGGGGAGCACCACCAGCGACGAGGGAGCCGCTCCGAAACTGCACTGCAGCATGGCCCCCATGACAACCTGGACTCCCATGGTGCACTCCGTGGCGAGGGTTGGCGCGGCGCACCATCGTCACACACCCGGCCCTCCTTTTTCCAGCAGGTGGCCTCGCAGCACGGTCAGAGACTGGAAGAGCGGATCCGAGCTCTTCCGGTGCAGCGCCCCCGTCAGGTACTGCGTGTGGCACCAGGCCTCGTCCACCTGCCCGTCCACCTTGCGAGGATAGAGGGGGACGAGCTCGGTCCGATCAGGCAGGTGCTCCGCCCCGAGCTGGAGCTCGAGGCAGCGGCGGATCTCCTGCAACCACACGTTCGTCTGCTGGGCCTGGGCTCCCGTGAAGACGAGCAGCACGTAGCGGTAATGGCCGGCCACACCGCCCGTGGGAGCAGGCACCACGGCGGCGCCCCGCACGAACGCCAGCTCCTGCACGGCCTCGGCGACCTCGACGGCCGGGTAGACACGCCCTTCCCTCCTCGCCGTGCGCGGTCCTCCGTAGTGGTACAGGCCATAGGAGCGCGTGAGGACCAGGTAGGCGGGCGGCCGCTCCTTGTCGGGCAGCAGGGTGAAGACGCCCAGATCTCCCGGCGCCTCCTGGCCGCTCATGTTGACGTCGTGCAGCGCCCAGCGGCGTCCCGGAGCGGGAGGGGCCTCCGTGTGCACATCCCGCACCCGCCGCGGGGAGACGAGCACCGCGCCCCCAGCGGAGGGATCCACGAGCACGTTGGAGGATGGAACCGTGGACAGCCCGCACTGCTTCACCCAGGCGCGCCAGGACTGCCAGTCGATGGGCTCCTCGGGGTTGCGGAACCAGTGGGCCACGTTCTTGAGCTGCGTGCGGGTGCGCAACAGCAGGTCCCGCAGCGCGGGGGTGACGCCGAGCGCACGCACCGGGTGCTCGGTGAGCAGCGCGGGATTGGCCTCGATGTCCGGCAGCTCGAGGTGGAGGTACGTGGCCCCACGCAACAGCGTGGTGAAGAGAAAGGCCGGCAGGTGCTGCAGCGGGTGGTAGCCAGGCGCGGCCAGATGCTCCCCGGGACCGATACCGAAGGTGAGCAGCCCGTCCACCAGCGCCCCACGCCAGGCGTCCTCCGCGAGGAGCGGCGCCGGCATGCCGGGCGGCTCCACCAGGGGCGAGAAGAGCAGGCCCACCGGCTCGGCCGGCTTGTAGGTGTGCGAGGTGAAGGCAGGAGCGGCCTGCCCCTGGTTGTTGAGCAGCTTCTTCTCGAACCCCCCCAACAGGAGCACCTGGTGCGGCTCGGCGGCGATGTGATCCGGCGCCAGCTCGGCCAGGCGGCGTGAGATGAAGCGCCGCCCCTGAGGTGGCAGGAAGCTGATGCAGGCTCCCAGGCCCAGGGCGGCCGCGAGCGAGATGAGCAGCTCGCTCCCGACGGAATAGACCAGGCACACCTTGGCGCCGGCCTTGACGCCCTGCCGTGCCCAGTCGGTGGCCCGCCGCGAGGCCTGCTCGTGCAACTGGCGGTAGCTCAGCACCTGCCAGCCGCTCCTTCGATCGTAGCTGCGCAGGGCCACGCGGTCCGTGTTGCCGTGGCGGACGACGAGGTCGTGGAAGAAGTCGTAGTGCTGCCCCGCGCGGCTCTTGAGCGGGGCGCCGCGGCCCACATGGGCCACGGCCAGCGCGGCGGCGAAACCCTCCGGATCTTCCCAGCTCTGCTGCTGCCAGACCGGCACCCCCGTGTCAGCGGGGGTGCCGGTCTCGAGCTGTTCGAGGATCTTCCTGACGTCGAAGCTCATCCGGCTACTCGCGCTTCCGGCGCCGCGAGCCGAGGCCCACCAACGCCAGCAGCATCAGCATCCCCGCGCTTCCCGCCTCGGTGCTGCTGCAGGAGCAGCCACTGCCCGAGCC
Source organism: Archangium gephyra (assembly GCF_042230915.1). Lineage (GTDB taxonomy): Bacteria > Myxococcota > Myxococcia > Myxococcales > Myxococcaceae > Archangium > Archangium gephyra_B. The sequence continues at coordinate 6,469,423 of NZ_CP102578.1, forward strand.
GGTCAGATTCTGGCCAAATCCCGTCACGGGTATCTGCAACTCGGGCTCGGTGGCGTCCTGCACCCAGACCTGTACCTCGTTTTCGGCCTCGCCCACCTTGTCGGGATCAAAGGCCACCGAGAAGGTCGCGCTTGCCTCTGGCGGAATGGCCTCTGACAAACCACTCGAGTTGAAGGCAAAAGCAGACGCCTCGATCGCTTTCAACTTCACCAACACACGCTGGGGTTGGGCTGACTTGTTGGTGACGGTGACGGTCTTGGTCTGAGCCTGCGCGGTCAACCCCACCCTGCCAAAATCCAGATGGGTCACATCGGCACTGAGGACACTTCTGGTCGCCCTGGCCTGCAGCTTGAATTCCACGGCCCGAGGCTTCAGCGGAATGGTCGTACCGAAATACACGGTAGCGTCGGAAAAGGACTCCGTCATGGGCTCGTACTTCACCTTCTTGACGACAGGCACTCCGGGCTGGAGCACCAGGCCCTCCAAAGAAGCCCAGTCAAAGAGGAAGGGTTCGCCCTTGGGGAATTGCACCTCCGGCTTTGCGAGGGTGATCGGATCACTGCTCAGATTCAGCAGGGTGATCGGCTCCTCCCGTGCACCGGTTCCAATACGAACTCCACCAAAATCCAGGGGCGAGGGATTGATGGAAAGTACCGTCGGGATTCCCTTCCCATGCAGAGCGACATCTATCGGCCGCCCCTGACTGAAGGAGAGCCGCAGCACACAATTCACATCGCTCTGGTCCAGCGGTCTGAAGGTCACATTCAGAGGCACCGGTTCACCGTTAACCAACTCGACCGACGTCGTTGGCAGTGGCTCCGGTTTGAACTGCGCACAACCCGTTCCCGCCACCACCGTCGCACCCGTGAGACTGATGATGTTCTCCGTATTATTGGAGATGTGCAGGGTGTGCGGGAGAGAAGTGCTCCCGATGAGCTGCTGTCCGAAATCCAACTCCGATTCCACGGTGATGGGCTGAGTGACCCCTCTCCCTTCAATGGGAATCAAGATACGCGGTACGCTTGAGAGGCTTGGCTCCACGAGCAACTGGGCCACGGCCGATGGCTGCGCCTCGGTCGGCCTGAATGTCACCAGCAACGTCTCGACTGCCTTTGGATCCAGGCGAATGGGCACGCTGGAATGCGTCAGCGTGAATGCACTGCCCGTCTGGGTCAGCGTTATACCATTGAGGTCGACCGGACCGTCACCATCGTTGGTGATCTTGATTTGCTGGGCTGTGGAGGTGTTATCCAAAAGGACACCTGAAATCACCAGCTTCGCAGGCTCCGCCTTCAGGATGGGCGAAGTCCCCTGACCCGTGACGTCGAACCTGACGGTCTTGGCGTTCGACGTAATGACGCCTCTGGCCTCCCGCAGGCCCACCGCTGTCGGGGAGAACTTCATATCGATAACAATGCTGGCCTCGGGCTCCAACAACACCGACCCCGACCCCGAGAAGATACTACCGCCGTCGGCAGTGCGGCCAGCGTTGAAATCCAGCGACATATCATCGGTTCCCGCGATCCCTCCATCCAGGACGGTTTTCTTTTCGAAGGAGATTTCATGGATGTCCAGAGTCCTCACGCCCCTGTTCCTGATTGACAATGTCTGCGGGGCGGACTGCCCCACATTGGCCTTGCCAAAGTTGATGCTCGAGCGGAGCAACTCCACCTCAGCGCCCTCGCCCGTGCCCAACACCGTCAGACTGCGCTGGGGATTGAGCCAGGAGTCGCTCTGGATGGTAACGAGTGCACTCTGATAGCCGTTCACGAGGGGCCTGAACGTCACGAAGAATTCGTGCACATCCCCCGGATACAGCGTCAACCCACTATTGAATCCCGTAATGATGAATGGGTTATCCTCTGATGGGTCCTTGATCCCCGCGCTGATGAGCGTCAACCGGAAATCGCCCGTATTCTTGACTCTCACCAGCGCCTTTGGGGAAGAGGAACCCACCGCCACCCCCCCGAAGTTGATATCGGTGGTGGGCTCCACCACAGTGATGGCTCCGTCGAGACCCGTTCCCTCCAATGACAGAGACGAGACCGAGTCAATGGCATTGCTGAGGACCGTCAGGCTGCCACGCACGACGCCCAGCGCCGTTGGCGTGAACCTCAAGTCGACTGCAAGTGTTCCTCCATCCCCAGGGACCACGATGGGGGAGCTTGGAGAAGGAAGGGGTGTGGGAGACGAGACGGCAAAATCCGAGTTCGTGAAGGAGAACCCTTGGATCTTGAGCGCGGCCTTGCCTCGGTTCGTGATGAACACCCGCTGGGTTGGGCTGGCCGCCCCCAGGCGCTGAGTGCCGAACGCAATGGAGCTCCTGGACAGCTCGAGATGCGCAGCGGCGCCGTTGCCAATCAGGGGGAGCTCCACCGGATTGTTGACGGCGTTCGAGTTGATGACGAGGGTCGCGGAGAAAGCGGCATTCTCCGGAGGTGTGAAGGCCACCGGAAACTCGATGTACCCGCCATCAGGCGCAATGTCGCTGCGCGTGCTGGGGCCGCGATATTCGAAAGGAATTGTGGAAACGACGGTACCACCATCTGACAGCCTTCTGACGACCTTGGCAGTTGTTACATCGAGCGTCGCTCCTCCAGTATTCGTGAGCCGCACCATCTCCTGCTTCGTGCTGTAGACCTCGACGTCTCCGAAGTCGAGCGCGGTCTGCCCAGGATACATGGGAAGAGAGAGCTGCACCCTCGCTTCGGTGCCCCTCCCCGAGACACTCAACGTGTGGGGGCTGTTATTGGCGGTGCTCTCCACCCGGATGACGGCACTCACATCCCCCGCTCTGGTGGGAATGAACTTCACCTTGAGGGGGATGCTGGGAAATCCAGGCTTGAGCTCTACCGGAGTACCGAGCCCCTCCACGGAGAACTGAGCGTCGGAGATGAACAACACCTTGGTGAGCGTGATGGCGACCGGACCTTCGTTCGTGAAGGTCACTTGCCGCTCGCCCACCGCCCCCACACGTACACTCTCGAAGTCGATGGTGGAGGGGGTCACCTTGAGCTCGGTCTGCCCATTGCCAGACAGGGAGATGGTGACCGGGTCATTCTCCGGGTCGTTGGTGCGGAGGGTGATGGACCCCGGGATCGAGTCCTGTGCGAGGGGTTGGAACGTCACCGAAAGTGTCTTCTCCCTGCTGCTCTCCGTCAGCTCGAACGGCGCCATCGAGTCGAGCTTGTAGGATGGACTGCTCACGCTGATGGAGGTGATGCGAAGGGTACCACTGCCAATGTTGCGCACGGTCACCGGCTTGGGCGTGCTGGGCGATCCCACCCCCTGGGTCCCAAAGCTGAGTGACGTGGTGCTCAGTTCGAGGGTGGGCTTGATGCCCTTGCCAGACAGGGACACGGTGACAGTAGAAAGGGGCGTGTAATCCGTGGCGAGGGTGAGCGTGCCCGAGGCCACGGTCTCGGATGTGGGACGGAACGTCACCGAGAGCGGCCTGCTCTCTCCCTTCTCCAGCGTGAAGGGATCGGACGGGGAAACCGTGAAGATCCCATCGCTACCGGTGGAGACGGCGGTGATGCGAATGGGGCCGGTTCCCGTGAGATTGCTCACCGTCACGGTCTTGGGCCCGCTGGTGGTGAGGACTCTCTGGTCATCAAAGGTGAGGGGGCTGGTCGGAGTCGTGGCGGGAGTCACCTCGAGATGGGGTCTCACACCCGAGCCCGACAGGGCGAAGGTGGCCGTGGTCCTGCGCGGTTCGTTGGTGGTGAAGGTGAGGACGCCCGGCTGGTCCGCTGCCTCGAGCGTGGGCTTGAACCTCACCTGGAGTGCAGTGTGCGTACCCCCGGGCGCCACGGTGAACCCCGCGTTCGACGACACCTCGAAGGGCCCGCTGCCAATGGCCACGGCGCTGACGTCCAACTGTTCGGTGCCGTCATTGCGCACCGACAGCGTCTTCCAGTCGCTGATGGTATCCACACGCTGCGGCAGGAAGGTGACCGGGCTTGGATCCAGCACGAGGGTGGGCTTCACGCCCGTGCCCTTCAGGACGAAGGTGGCCGTGCTCCTGCCTGGCTCGTTGGTAGTGAAGGTGAGAGCGCCCGGTTGGTCCACTCCCGCAGCCGTGGGCTTGAACCTCACCTTGAGCTCACTATAGGTGGCCCCGGACGCCACGAAGAATCCCGCATTCGAGGACACCTCGAAGGGTCCGCTGCCAATGGCCACGGCGCTGACGTCCAGCCGTTCGCTGCCATCATTGCGCACCGACAGCGTCGTCCACTCGCTGATGCTATCCACTCGCTGCGGCCCGAAGACGACCGGATCGGGATTGAGCGCAATGGTGGGCTTCACGCCCGTGCCCTTCAGGACGAAGATGGCCGTGGTCCTGCCTGGTTCGTTGGTGGTGAAGGTGAGGGAGCCCAGCTGATCCACACCCTCGGCCACGGGCTTGAACCTCACCTGGAGTGCAGTGTGAGTGGCTCCGGGCGCCACGGTGAACGCCGTCGTCGAGGACACCTCGAAGGGCGCCCCACTACCGATGGCCACGGCGCTCACGTCCAGCCGCTCGCTGCCATCATTGCGCACCACCAGCGGCATCCATCCGCTGATGGTACCCACACGCTGTGGCCCGAAGACGACCGGGTCTGGATTCAGCGCAATGGTGGGCTTCACGCCCGTGCCCTTCAGGGCAACGGTGATCTCCAGCCTGTCCGGGTCATTGGTAAAGATGGTCAGGGTGCCCGTCTGATCCACGCCCTCGGCCGTGGGCTTGAACGTCACGGAGAGTGGCGTGCCGGCGGTGTTCGCCACCACGGCGACCGGGAATCCCGTCTTCGGAGTCACGTCGAAAGGCTCGTCGGGGCCAATGGAAACCCCGGTGATGTTGAACGAGGACGTGGGGGTGGGCACGTTGCCCACGTTGCGCACCGTCACCGTTTGCGCCGTGCTGGTCTGGCCCACGCGCAGTGAGGCGAAGGTGAGCGATTCGTGGCTCACATCGGCAGCGGACGCCACTCCAAAGCCGGAGAGAGGGATGTCCAGCGTGGGATTGCCAGCGGGAAAGCCCGCTTCATTGCTGGTGAAGGAGAGGATGCCCGAGGCCTCGCCTCCTGGAGCCGTGGGCGTGAACGTCACCGAGAACGGCGCACTGGTTGCTCCCGTACCCAGGTCGAACGGTGTCGTCGAGGAGAGAGTAAATGTCCCGCCGGTGGCGTTGCGAATGGAGGGAGTGATCGCCCTGACAGACGCTTCGCCGGTGTTTTTCACCTTCACGGTCAGCGTACGGCTGATGGTGCCGTTCTTCTGCTTGCCAAAGCTCAGGCTGCCGTCGGTGAGGCCTAAGGCCTCAAGGGTCCGTGGCTGATAGGTGAAGTAGAGTTCCACATGCGAGAGGCAATATTTGACGCTATTACCTGAACCGGTGACCCCTACCCTCAGTATATTATCAGCATTGCGGAGGTAGCCGGTGATGGCAGCACTGCCGCTAGCGGCGCTTTTCTCCCAAGGCGTCTCGCAATCCTTGTTCGTCGTACTGCACGCCATCTCATCCGCAGAGGTGTAGTCGCTACCGATGGGCTGACCATTCAGCTGGATGTTGAGCGTTTCCCTGCGATCTGAGTCACCTGTATCTATGAGTCGGCCGTACACCTTCGCCTTGACCCCCGTCACCACGGCACCGGGGTATGGGTCCCGGAAGGTCTGCGTCAGGTACGAGATGTCGTTTTGGCCGCCGGTGTTCACCACACATTCGTAGTCCCAATCGGTGCGGCAGTTGAGGCAGGAGTTACCCGCCACCCGCTCCCCACTCCACTTCACGGTGAAGGGGATGGTGTCGACAACCGCAGTGGACGTCCGCCGCAGCGAGTCCGATGAAACCGTCCCCTGTGGTTCCGAAGGAGCACAGGAGGCGAGCGCCGCGAGGCACAGAGCGGCGGCCAAGAAATTGAGTCGGAGCACTTGTCTCCCCCCACATGAAGAGCGGTAAAGTTCGAGTTGAGCATGAGCTTACCTTCATTTGTCAGGGGATCAATGGCCGCGGCGCTGCTGGCGGGCTCGGTGGCGTCGGCGCAGTCCACCGAGCAGTTGCCGGGCTTCGACCTGGAGCGGCTGGAGACGAATGTGGGGCGCGGTACGTTGCTGGTTGGCAACGGAGAGTTGCTGGTGCCCGGGGGCCTGAGCGTGAGCCTCCTGGGGCACTACCAGCGCCTTCCCCTGGTGCTGAGCGACGGAGCGCAGGATCTGAGGGTGGTGCAGGACAGGGCCACCGGACTGCTCGCCGCCAGCTATGGCGTGTTTCCATGGCTCGAGCTGAGCGCCCAGGTTCCCTTCGTGCTCTGGCAGCAGGGGGATGATCCGAGCCAGGTGGGCCTGGCACCGCTGGCGGCCCAGGGGCTCGGAACTCCCATGCTCCAGGCACGATTGGGGCTGCTCTCGCGGCGTCACCAACAACCCGTGGACCTGTCGGCGGACCTGGGTGTGGGTCTGCCCGTTGGCACCGGGCTGGCACTGGCCGGCGATGCGGGGCCTCGCTTCCACGCTCGCATGGTGGTGGGCACGACCCTGGGCTGGCTGCAGCCCTCGCTCGAGGCGGGCGTGCTGTTCCGCCCGTCCGTCGCCCTGGCCAGCACCGAGCAGGCAGCCAGGCAGGGTGCCACCTCCGAGATCCGTCTGGGGGCCGCGCTGGCCACGACGGGCAAGGGGCTCCGGGGAGAGCTGGGCCTGCGGACCACGCTCGCACCCCAGGTGTCCATGGAGCTGCTCGGCGGTGTGCGCTTCCCACTGCTGGTCGGGTTGGATGCCTTCGTGCTGGGAGGCCCCGGCGTGGGCGGAGCCCTGGGAACGCCTCTCTTCCGCGTGCTCGCTGGCGTTGCCTTCCGCAGCGAGCCCCCTCCCAGGATCTCCTTCATCGACCCGAACGCGGATCGCGATTTCCAGCTCACCCTGGCCAAGCCCCAGCCCCCACCGGAGGACAACCCGGTACGTCCAGCCGGCACCCACGAGCTCTACGTCACCCGTGGCGATTCTCAGGACACCTCGGCCGACGGGACACCGCGGGAGCCTCCCCGCCCCTACCAGCCTGGCCCCCAGGAGCGGCTCGTGTTGCGAGGAGAGGTCCACTTCACTCAGGGCAACGCGGAGTTGTCGGGTGTGGTGCCCCTGCTGGATCAGGCCGTCCTACGGTTGTTGGAACAGACCCGCGGGACCACCATCGTCATCGAGGGGCATGCAGATACCGAGGGCACCGACACGTCCAACATGATCATGTCGCTGCGGCGCGCCCAGGCCGTGCGGCGCTACCTGCTCGACCAGGGTGTCCCTGCAACGCGGGTGCGGATCCGCGGCTTCGGCTCGAGCTGGCCCGTGAGCGCCCAACCCGCCACCGAGCAGGAGCGCCAGCTCAACCGCCGGGCCGAGGTGCTCGTCCTCACCGAGGAACCCAAGGCGCCGGTCACCCAGGCGCCCGCGCCGTAACCGCTCTCCCCTGCTCGCGCTCCTTTCGACGGAGCGCGCCCCAAGGGCTCCGCTGTCTCCAACGATTCCCCCCCAGGCAAACAATCCGTCCTATGATCGTGACCTCCTAACAAGAGGAAAAAGGAGTTCACGGATCATGAGCCTCAACAAGGCATCCCTCTGGTTCAGCACCCTGGTGGTGCTCGCCGGGTGCCCCGGACCCGAAAAGAAACCCCAGCTGGGCGCGGTGTCGGTGAGCTGCACCCCCACGTCCCTGGAGGTCGGGCAGACCTCGCAGTGCACAGCCAGCGCCACGGACGAGGGCGGCCAGCCCCTCACCATCTCCAGCTATGCCTGGACGTCCAGCAACGCATCCGTGGCAACGGTGGACTCGACGGGCAAGGTCACCCCCGTGGGTGGCGGAACGGCGACCGTCGGCGCAAGTGCCACCGTGGAGGGAGTCACCAAGGACGGGCAGGCCACCCTCACGATCATCCAGCCCACCCTTCACGAAACCGCCATCACCGCCAATGAGACCTGGCGCGCGGCCAACAACCCGCACGTGGTGCGCGGCGCCCTCCAGGTGACAGGGGCCACGCTGACCATCGAGGCCGGGGTAGAGCTCCGCTTCGATCAGGACTCCGAGCTGCGCGTCATCACCGGAGCGCTGCGGGCGCTGGGTACCCCGGAAGCACCGATCCGCATGGTGGCCAGACAGAGCGTGCCCACCAAGGGCTATTGGCGCGGAGTCGTGCTCGCCGCCGCGGGAAGCGATTCGGAGCTGAACCACGTCACGCTGAGCCACTGTGGGAATGCCTCGGGAACGGGCGCCTGCCTCGCCTTGGAGAACCAGGCGGCGCCGCTACTTCGCCACGTGACGGTGCGCGACAGCGGCACCGCGGGCATATTGGTGGCCGACGATGGCAGTGCGTTCGGCACGGAGTCGACCGCGCTCAACGTCTCCAATAGCGAGGGCTACGCCGTGCGTATCGGAGCCAATCAGGCCAGCACGCTCCCGGCGGAGAGCACCTTCACCGGCAACAAGCTCCAGGCCATCGAGCTACGGGGCGATGTCCTGCGCACGCAGACCTGGCCGAACCGGGGCCTCCCCTATGTCGTGAACGGCCGGGTCAAAGTCGGTAGCTCCACCACCCCCACGCTCACCATTCCCGCCGGCACGGTGTTGCGATTCGGAGCCAACGCCGCGTTGACCGTTGGCAACGGTGGCAGCACCGGCACCCTGCCGGGGGAGTTGGTCGTGGATGGAACCGCCACCGCCCCCGTCCTGCTCACCGCCGATGCGGCCACCCCCGCTCCCGGCCACTGGGCGGGCGTCATCGTGTATTCCAGGAGTTCCAGCAACACCCGCCTCTCACACGCCATCATCGAGTACGGAGGTGGCGGTGACGACGAGCGCGCGAACCTCGATGTAACCGATAAAGGCGCGCGCCCCGTCATCAACGATGTCATCGTCCGGAAGAGCCTCACTTACGGAGCCAAATTGGCATGGGGCGCGGAGTTCGGCCCGGGCTCGGCCCGGTTGAGCGCACACGATAATGGCAGCTACGCCATCTCGGTGTGGGCCAACCAGGCTGGCACCCTTCCCACCGGTGGCACCTTCCATGGGAATGGACACGATGCGGTGAATATCCCTACTGGCAACGTGGTTACCACCCAGAGGTGGCCGAACCTCGGCATTCCCTACGTGATCAGCGACTTCATCAACGTGGGCTCCGCGAGCACCACCCCGACGCTAACCCTGAGCCCGGGGACGGAGTTGCGGTTCAAGCCGGAGGCTGGGATGAGCATCGGCGCTGATGGACAGCCCGGAATACTGAGGTTGGACGGATACGAGGACGTCGACAACCCCAGGCCCATTCGCTTCGTCCCGGACACGCCCACTCCCACCCGGGGATTCTGGCGCGGGCTGCACTTCTGGGACGCCACTGGAAGCCTGATCAACCTCGCCCTCGTCAGCCACGCTGGCGCGGGAGGCCCTGCGCCTAGCATCGGCACGGGCAACCTGAACGTGTACAAGGATTCTGGTGACAACATCATCAACAGCACGTTCAGCGACTCGGCCGGTTGCGGCATCACCGTGAGCGATGGCACCCGTCCCGGCACCACCAACGTCCCGTGGGACTTCGTCACCTCCAACTACTTCAGCAACAACGCCGGCGCGAACCAGTGCACGAACTGATGGGGCAGCGCTGAAGGAGGCCCGGGTCCGTCTCCGCCCCTGCCGCCCATCCGGGCGGCGGGGGTCGAGGGAAAGAGGCTCGCTCAACTCGGAGGCGCAATGACGCCAATCCGGACGAGGAAGCGGGCCTTTCGCTCCAGATCCTTCTGCAGATCGTGCAAGTGCCGGGCGCTGTCGCGCACAACGGGAACACTCGCACTGGCCGGCGGGCTCACCGGCGCGGGCTTGAGTGGCGGAGGACTCAGGATCCGCCGCTGTTCCGGCACGGGCTGCGGTGCCTCCCGCTCGACCGGAGCGCTCCGGGCCTTGCCGACCAGCGCCTGCCGGACCGGGAGCGGCGGCACGCGCTCGTCAACCGCACGGCCGTAGAGCCACGCACCGCACCGCCAGAGCACATCGTAACGCTGATTCAACAGCGTCCAGAACCGATCGCGAAGCTCCACGGCCTTGACGAGGGACGGCGCGGCCCCGTTGCTCTCGACTCCTTGCTGCCCGAGCATCACGCGCAGCTTCCCGGCGAGCTGCTCCGCCTCGGCGAGGTCGGATGCCGACACCGGCGAGTGGCCGGCGATCCTCGCCTCGTTCCTTCGCAACAACGCGACGAGCGCCAGGCAGTCGTCCAGGGCATCGTGCTGCCCACGGAGCCAGACCTCATCGACATCGGCATCGGGAAGGAGGCGAGCCTCGGCGAGGGCGTCAGCGGCCTTGCGCAGCTTGCGGCGCAGGTGTTGCACTTTCTCGAAGAGCTTCCCGAACGAGGCGGCCTCGAGCTCACGGTCCACCTGCAGCGCGGCGAAGGCCAAGCCCTGGGCAAGCCGCGGGAGCATGGAGAGATCCACGACGTTGATGTTGGGCAGCCTGCCGATGACCACCGTCCCGCTGCCCAGCACGTTCTCCACGCCGCGCATCACGGTGTGATAGGCGAGCACGATGTCGGCGCAGCACTCCTCGATGAAGCCCGGCTCGACGGCCTTCGCCTCGACGAGGAACGCGTCGTAGGCGGCCTGCGAGCTGATGCTTTCGAGCTCGGTGGCGTCCGCCGAGCCTTTCTCCAATGTCTCCGGCTTGCCGCCGTCATCCTCTGCCATGCGGGCAGATTATCGAGCGCTCTCCAGTGCTGCAACGCGCCGCCTCCCCAGCGGGGGCGCGGGAAGCCCGGGACGCATCGGGCACCGGTGATCGCACCTCGAGCGAGCAGCCAGGCACGTGAGCCGAGGCCGTGGGGGTGCGACGCGCAGTCACGGTGAATGACGCCGGGCCCATGTGAACGTGCTCACCCGTCTCATGTGAGGTGCTTCACAGCACCTGCCTCAAGCCACTGGTAGTCAGACCCGCGAAAGTTGTTCACGAGGGGGGAAACGAAACATGTGGAAGCAATTTACCGGGGCTGTCCTGGCGGTGGGGCTGTGGGCTTGTGGGCCCGGGGAGACGATCGAGGGACAAGCGGAGCAACCAGGAGCTACCACGGCGGCGCTGACGGCAACGGCCAGCTACGATTCGACCTTGAAGGTGCCCCGGTGCTCCGGAGTGGCTTCGGGCTGTGACTCGGGCAGCCTCGTCAACGGCCGTGGGCCGACGATGGGACCCGAGCTCAACGCGCCCAACACCCTAGGCGCAACCTGTCCCGACGGTACCGCTGGCGCCTACCACAACGACGAGTCGGTGGAGCGGGTGAAGGTCTACACCACAGATGGCACCGACTTGGCGCCCGGTAAGCAGGTGACCCTTGAAGTCGATGTGTGGGCCTGGTCCAGCTACACGGCGGACGCGCTGGACCTGTATTACGCGGCGGACGCGAGCAACCCGGCCTGGACCTTCATCACCACCCTGGTGCCTGCCGGGGCTGGTGCGCAGACGCTTCGGGTGAACTACACGCTGCCGCCAAGCGGCGGCAGCACCCAGGCTGTACGCGCGGCCTTCCGTTATATGGGCTCCCCGGGCGCCTGCACGGGCGGTTCCTATGATGACCGGGATGACTTGGCCTTCGCGGTGGTAGGTGCATCCCTGCCGAAAGCCTCGAGCCTGGCGGCTGGGTATCACTACAGCCTGAAGATGGACCAGGAGGGGACTGTCAGGGCGTGGGGAATGAATCAGCAGGGACAGCTCGGGAACGGGACAACCACCCAGAGCACCACGCCTGTAGGGGTGGTAGGGCTCGACAACGTGGAGTCCGTCACCACGGGTGAGGCGCATTCCCTGGCGTTGAAGAAGGACGGCACCGTGTGGACCTGGGGCAACAACTCGCACGGCCAGCTCGGGGATGGCACCACCACAATAAGAACCACGCCCGTGCAGGTCGTGGGGCTCACGAACGTGGTGGCCATCGCCGCGAATAAGGAGCATTCGCTGGCCGTAAAGCAGGATGGAACCGTGTGGACCTGGGGCAACAACTCGCACGGCCAGCTCGGGATCGGTGTCACTCCTCCGCAGTACACACCGGTGCAGGTAGCGGGGCTCTCGGGCGTAATGAGCGTCGCAGCAGGTGGGAGGTTTTCGCTGGCGCTGAAGCAGGATGGAACCGTGTGGGCTTGGGGCGACAACATCTGCGGCCAACTCGGAGACGGTACCCTGACGTCACGCTACACGCCGGTGCGGGTCACGAGTCTCACGCAAGCCACAGCCCTCGTTGCCGACTCCTACCATTCCCTGGCGCTGAAGCAGGATGGAACCGTGTGGGGCTGGGGCTGCAACTACTCTGGCCAGCTTGGCGATGGCACCACCACCGACCGCGCCACGCCAGTGCGGGTCTCCGGCTTGTCTGGCGTCACGCGCATCGACACGGGCTCCTCTCATTCACTGGCGGTGAGGAATGATGGATCTGTGTGGGCCTGGGGAGACAACTATGCTGGCCAGCTCGGCGATGGCACTACCACCTTGCGCATCACACCGGTGCAGGTGCCGGGGTTCTCGGGCGCGGTAGCCGTCCAGGCTGGCGGCATGCACTCCCTGGCCCTCAAGCTGGACGGCACCGTGTGGGCCTCTGGCTACAACTACTACGGCCAGCTCGGCAATGGCTCCAACTTCGAACAACACTCCCCGGTGAAGGTGCTCCTCCCGTAGGCAATAGCCCGGCGTCCTCGTCCCGTGCTCCTCGTTCATCCTGCGGGGGGCCATCGACCCCTGCCACTCTATAGGGCGGCAGGGGTTTTTCATTTGCACGCCCCGGCTCACTGCGCGCCGAGCAGCAGCCAGGTCCGCATGGGACCCTTCCCCTTCACGTGGACGACGCCCTGGTCCTGGAAGCGGTAACGGTCTCGCAGCCGCTCGTAGACCGCCTCGGACAGGTGGATGCCATCCACCACCCCGTGCGACTCCATCCGGCTCGCCGTGTTCACCGTGTCGCCCCACAGATCGTAGGCGAACTTCTTGCCGCTGATCACCCCCGCCGTCACCGGGCCCGAGTGCAGCCCAATCCGCACGTGCAGCGGAATCTGCAACTGATCTCCCAGCTTCAACACCTCGGCCCGCATGGCCAGCGCCAGGTCCGCCATCGCCTCGGCATGGTCGCTCCTCGGCAACGACAGCCCGCCCACCGCCATGTACGCGTCCCCGATCGTCTTCACCTTCTCCACCCCGAGCTCGTCCGTGAGCTGGTCGAAGATGGAGAAGACCATGTTCAACACCTGCAGCACGTCCGGCGGCGAGTGCTGCGCGGCGAAGCGCGTGAAGTCCACCAGGTCCGCGAACAGCACCGTCACGTCCGGGAAGTTCTCCACGATGATCCGCTGGCCATTCTTGAGCCGGTCCGCCACCGGTTTCGGCAGGATGTTGAGCAGCAACTGATCCGCCCGCTCGCGCTCGCTCTGGATGGTGCGCAGGTGCGCCACCTCCTGCTCGTGCAGCCGACGCAGCTCGGTAATGTCGTGGTAGATGGCGATGAAGCCCACCCGCTCCCCCTCCACCATCACCGGGAGCGCCAGGAGCTCGACGTCGATCGGCGTCCCGTCCTTGCGCAGGCGCCGCGTGAGGATCTGCACCCGCCCATGCTCGAGCGCCTCGCGCGCAGTGGTCTCGGCCTCCTCCCGGATGGGCCCCTCCCCCGCCACCAGCCGCAGCAGATTCCGGCCCTTCACCTCTCGCGCCGTGTAGCCGAACAGCCGCTCGGCCGCCGGATTCCACGACACCACGTTGAACCGGAGGTTCACCGTCACCATGGCCACCGGGCTGTGGAGCACCAGCGACTCGTAATACTCCTTCTGCTGGCGCAACGAGGCCTCGACCTCCGCGTGGGCCGTCATGTCTCGTAGCACCAGCATCCGGCCTTCCGGCAGGGGCACGCAGCGCACGCGCAGCACGTGCGCATGGCGCGGGGAGCCCGCTGTCCCGTGCCACACCCACTCACCATCCCGCGGCGGGTCCTCCGGAGACAACGGCTCGGGCGGCGTCCACTGCGGCAGCAGCTCCGAGAGGGGCCTGCCCCGGAGCGCGTCGCCAGACTCCCCCAGCAGCCGCTGCGCGGCGGCGTTGGCCTCCACGAGCCGATACTGGAGGTCGAGCACCAGCACGCCGTCGGACGTGTGCTCGAAGAGGGCGGTATGGGCGCGGCGCACCAGGTCGGACATGGGTGGTTCCCCTCGCAGTGTAGGCCACCCTGCTGACGCGGGCACCACGTCCGAGCGCCCCCCTCCCCTACTTCAGCTCACGCTGCAGCTTCGCCAGCAGGTTGAGCGCCTCCATGGGCGTCGTCTCGTCCACCTTCACGCCCCGGAGCGCCTCCAGCACCTTCTGGTGCGAGGGCTCCAGCTTCGGCCCCGGCTCGGCGCCTCCACCGAACAGCCCCAGCTGCCCCGGCGACGGCGCCCGCGACGTCCTCCGCGCCAGCCTCGGCCGCCCGCTGTCGTCGAACTCACCGGACTCGAGGTTCTGGAGGATGTCCCTCGCCCGCATCACCACCTCGGGCGGCAGGCCCGCGAGCCTCGCCACCTCGATGCCGTAGGAGCGGTTGGCCCCACCCGGCACCAGCTTGCGCAGGAAGAGCACCTTGCCGCCCTGCTCCCGCACCGCGATGCACATGTTCTTCACCCGAGGCTTCTCCCGGGAGAGGTCCACCAACTCGTGGTAGTGCGTGGCGAAGAGCGTCCGCGCCCCCACCTTGTCGTGCAGGTGCTCGGCCACCGCCCAGGCGATGGACAGGCCGTCGTACGTGGACGTGCCACGGCCAATCTCGTCCAGCACCACCAGGCTGCGCCGCGTGGCGTGGTGCAGGATGTGGCTCGTCTCCGTCATCTCCACCATGAAGGTGGACTGCCCTCGCGCCAGGTTGTCCGCCGCTCCCACGCGCGTGAAGATCCGATCCGACAGGCCGATGTGCGCCGAGCCCGCCGGCACGAAACTGCCCGCCTGCGCCATCAGCACCGTCAGCGCCACCTGCCGCATCACCGTGCTCTTGCCCGCCATGTTCGGACCCGTGATGACGAGGATCTGCGCCTCCTCCGAGTCCATCTTCACGTCGTTGGGGACGAACGCCTCCCCCGCCCCCAGCATCCGCTCCACCACCGGGTGGCGCCCGGCCGTAATGGCCAGCACCTCGGACTCGTCCACCACCGGCCGCACGTAGCCGTACTCGGCCGCGCAGCGCGCGAAGGACAGCAGCGCATCCGCCGTGGCCACCGCCTCCGCCGCAGAGCGCAGCCGCGGCGCCTCCTTCACCACCTGCGCCCTCAGCTGCTCGAAGAGCTCCAGCTCCAGCGCGCTCCGGCGCTCCTCCGCCGTCAGCACCTTCTCCTCGTACTCCTTCAGCTCCGGGGTGATGAAGCGCTCGGCCCCCACCATCGTTTGCTTGCGGATGTAGTCCGAGGGCACCAGGTGCAGGTTCGCCTTCGTCACCTCCAGGTAGTACCCGAACACCTTGTTGTAGCGGATCTTCAGCGAGTTGATGCCCGTCCGCTCCCGCTCCCGCGTCTCGATCTTCAGCAGGAAGTCCTTGCCGGACGTGGACAGCTCCACCAGCTTGTCCAGCTCGGCGTGGAAGCCCGGCCGGATGAAGCCGCCCTCCTTGAGACTCGGGGGCGGCTCGTCCACCACCGCCCCCAGCAGCAGCTGCGTCAGCTCCGGCAGCGCGCCGAGCGGCCCCGCCAGCGACTTGAGCAGCACAGACTCGCAGCGCGCGAGCACCGCCCCCAGCCGCGGCAGCTGCGCCAGCGACAACCCCAGCGCCCTCAAGTCCCTTGCGTTGCCCGCCCCCAGCGACAGCCGGCCGCACAGCCGCTCGATGTCGCCCACCTCCTTCAGGAGGCTCGTCATCTCCTCGCGCCACACGCTGCGCTGGGACAGTTCCTCCACCGAGTCCAACCGGGCGTTGATCTCCGGCAGCGAGCACAGGGGCGCGGCCAGCCACCGGGCCAGCTTGCGCGCTCCCAGTCCCGTGGCCGTCCTGTCCAGCACCCCCAGCAGCGAGCCCTTGCGCCCCCCATCCCGCAGGGTGCGCAGCACCTCCAGGTTGGAGCGCGAGGCCTCGTCCATGAGCAGGTGCACGCCGCGCTGGTGGCGGCTGAGCCTGTCCACGTGGGCGGCGGCCGTCTTCTGCGTGTCCTTCAGGTAGCGCAGCGCCGCACCGGCGGCCCCGGTGGCCAACGGCGCGTCCTGCAGCCCGAAGGCCTCCAGCGACTGCACCGCGAAATGTCCGCGCAGGTAGACCGTGGCCCGCCCGGGCTCGAAGGCCGCCTTCTCCAGCTCCGCCACCGCCGGAGGCCGGGCCAGCCGCGACACGATGAAGGCCGTGTCCGGGGAGTCCTTCTCTCCCTCGGGCACCAGCAGCTCCCTCGGCTCCACCCGGGCCAGCGCCTCCACCAACTCCTGCGTGGTCTCCGCCTCCAGGCTGAAGAACTCGCCCGTGGAGGCCTCCAGCAGCGCCGCCCCGAAGCCCTGCGCCCCCGGGTACACCGCGGCCAGGAAGTTGCTCGCCCGCGGCTCGAGCGCCTCCTCGTCCAGCACCATGCCGGGGGTGATGACGCGCGTCACCTCGCGCCGGACGATCCCCGGCCCGCTGCCCGCCTCCTCCACCTGCTCGCAGATGGCCACCTTCAGCCCGTGCTCCACCAGCTTCGCGATGTAGCGGCGCGCCGAGTGGTACGGCACCCCGGCCATGGGCACCTTCTCCGCGTTCTTCGCCCGCGCGGTGAGCGTGATCTGCAAGAGCTCCGAGGCGCGCACCGCGTCCTCGAAGAACATCTCGTAGAAGTCCCCCAGCCGGAAGAAGAGGATGGCGTCCGGGTTGAGCGCCTTCACCTCGAGGTACTGCCGCATCATCGGGGTGAGCGCGCCAATCTCCCGCGTGCCCGCCGCCTCGGCCGGGGCCTCCACCTGCGCCTCGGCCTCGTCCCCGTGTCCCTTGCCTGCCTTCGCTTGCGTCGCGCCCATCGCCGCCCCTTGTGTCATGCGTCTGGTTCCGGATCAACAGAACACATGACTTCTGCCGTCCACCCGCTCGCTCCTACTCCGCCGATGGCTAGCACGCCCCCCTGACAGGCTGCCGCCACCGTCCGGCGAAATCGTGGGTTCCCTGGCCGAAAACGGTTGGCCCGGTCCCTCCCGGCAGGCAACCTTCCCCCCGCCATGGAGACCCAGCCCAGCACCGTCCAGCCCGTTCCCGTCCCCCGTCTCTTCAAGGCCGCCGTCGCCCCCGTCCAGGCGTTCTTCAGGCTGGAAGCCAGCGGTGGCATCCTCCTGGCGCTCTGCGCCGTGGTGGCCCTGATCTGGGCCAACTCCCCCTGGGCCAGCACCTACACGGGCCTCTTCGACGCCTCCCTCGCCCTCGGCTCGGGCAACACCCTCTTGCACTTCACCGTGCGTGAATTCATCAACGACGGGTTGATGACGATCTTCTTCTTCCTGGTGGGGATGGAGATCAAGCGGGAGCTGGCGGCCGGGGAGCTGCGCACCCTGTCCAAGGCCATGCTGCCGCTCATCGCGGCCGTGGGTGGCATGGTGGTGCCCGCCGGCATCTACGCGGCGATCAACGCGGGCACGCCGGCGCTCAAGGGGTGGGCCATCCCCATGGCCACGGACATCGCCTTCGCCATTGGCTGTCTCACCCTGCTCAAGGGCCGGGTCAGCCACGGGCTGGTGGTGTTCCTCACCGCGCTGGCCATCTTCGACGACATCGGCGGCATCCTCGTCATCGCCATGTTCTACGGCACCGGGCTGCACGTGGAGTGGCTGCTGGCGGCGCTCGGCGTCACCGCGCTGCTGGCCGCGTGCAACAAGTTCTACGTGCGCAACGGGCTGGTGTACGCGGTGCTGCTCGGCGCGCTCTGGTACACCATGCACCACGGCGGCGTGCACGCCACCATCGCGGGCGTGGTGGTGGGGATGATGATCCCCGCCCGGCCCGTGCGCCGCGGCCGCCAGGTGCTCGAGGAGCTGCACGGCTTCATCGGCCAACTGCTGCTCGAGCCCGAGGACGAGGCCGTGCGCACCAACCAGCTGCTGCACATCGAGGAGCAGCTCGAGGACATCGAGCCGCCGCTCACCCGCTTCGTGCACATCTGGCACGGCTGGTCCGCGTACGCCATCGTCCCGCTGTTCGCACTGGCCAACTCGGGCATCTCCCTGGAGGGGATGAGCCTGGCGGATCTGCTCAAGCCGCTGCCGCTGGGCGTGATGCTCGGCCTCTTCGTGGGCAAGCAGGTGGGCATCTTCCTCTTCACCTGGGTGGCGGTAAAGACGGGGCTCGCGGACATGCCGGGCCGGGCGCGGCTGCTGCAGTTGCACGGGGTGTCGGTGGTGGCCGGCATCGGCTTCACGGTGGCCCTGTTCGTGGCCGGGCTGGCCTTCGCCAACGAGCCGCAGCTGCTCACGGAGGCCAAGCTGGGCATCCTGCTCGGCTCCCTGCTGTCCGCGGTGGTGGGCTACCTGTTGTTGCGTTTCGGACCCACGCCCCGGCCCCTGGCGGAGCCCACCTCCGAGCCCGCCTCCGGGGCGGCCTGAGCACGGAGCCCGCAGGGCTTCTTGGGGTTTGCGGGCGGCGCGGGGCCGTGGAAAGGTGCCGGCCACCGTGCTCCTCCAGGATTTGAACCGCGTCCGGCAGATTGGGGTCATCGCAGCGCGCCACGGCTTCGGCGAGTGGCTGGAGCGCGCGGGCGTGTGGCGCCAGCTCGGGCGGCGGGAGAAGGTGGAGGTGTCCCCCGAGGCCCAGCGCGCCTCCACCGCGCGCCGCTTCCGGATGCTGCTCAATGACCTCGGCCCCACCTTCGTGAAGCTGGGGCAGATCCTCTCCACGCGCGCGGACCTGCTGCCCGCCGAGTACATCGAGGAGCTGTCCACGCTGCAGGATCACGTGGAGCCCTTCCCGCTGGAGGACGTGTACGCGCAGATCCGCGGCTCGCTGGGCAGCGAGGCCGACGCGCTCTTCAAGCAGATCGATCCCCAGCCGCTGGCGGCCGCCTCCATCGCCCAGGTGCACCGCGCGGTGACGCTGGAGGGCGAGGAGGTGGTGGTGAAGGTGCAGCGGCCGGGCATCTCCGAGCGCATCGACTCGGACCTGGTGGTGCTGCGCTCGCTGGCGAGGCTGCTGGAGGCGGTGGTGGAGGAGACGGGCATCTACTCGCCCACCGGCATCGTCGACGAGTTCGACCGGGCCATCCACGAGGAGCTGGACTTCGTGCACGAGGCCTCGAACATCCGGGCCTTCCTCGAGAACAACCGCAACCGGCCGTACATGAAGATTCCGCGGGTGTACGACGCGCTCAGCAGCCGCACGGTGCTGACGATGGAGTTCGTGCGCGGGGTGAAGATCAGCCAGGCGGAGCTGTCACCCGAGGACCGGCGGGAGGTGGCGGGCCACATCCTGGACGCGAGCTTCCGGCAGCTCTTCGAGGACGGGCTGTTCCACGGCGACCCCCACCCGGGCAACCTCCTGGTGCTGGAGGGCAACCGGCTGGCGCTGCTGGACTTCGGCGTGGTGGGCCGCCTGTCGCGCGCCATGCAGGAGACGCTGGTGATGCTCGCGCTGGCCGTGGCGCTCAAGGACAGCGACTCGGTGGCGCGCATCCTCTACCGGGTGGGCGTGCCGGACGCGCGGGCCAACCTGGTGGGCTTCCGCAACGACATTGAAGGACTGCTCGGCAGGCACCTGCCCATGACGCTCGGCCAGGTGGACGCGCGCAGCCTCATGCGCGAGCTGTTGGACCTGGCGGTGAAGTACCGCATCCGCATCCCCAAGGAGTACGCACTGCTGAGCCGGGCCTCGGTGTCCACCGAGGGCATGCTGCGCAGCCTCTACCCGGACCTGAACATCCTCGAGGTGGCCATGCCCTACGCCAAGGAGCTCCTGGCGGACCGGTATGACCCCAGCCAGCTCCAGGGCGGGCTGATGCGCACGCTCCTGCGCTTCCAGTCGCTGGCGCAGGATCTGCCCACGCAGCTGTCGCAGATATTGCTGGACCTGGAGTCGGGGAAGTTCAGCGTGACGGTGCGGGCCGAGCAGTTCGACAAGCTGAACGACAACCTGCGCAGCGCGGCCATCGTGATGTTCATGGGCCTGTGCGCATGCGGACTCATCGTCGGGGCCTTCATCTCGTTCGCGCAGACGCCGTGGCAGTACCACGGCCTGCCGGTGCTGGGCCTGATGGGCATTGCCCTGTCGGCGGCGATCTTCGGCGCCGTCTTCACCTGGTACCTGTTCGGCCGACGCTTCGGGAAGGTGAGCGTCAGCCGCTGGCTGTCGAAGAAGCGCCGCCCGTGAGCCATCCCACCCTGAAGGGTGGCCCCGGCAGGTGACGCCCCAGGTGGTCCTTCAAAGGCGCGGCCCCTTCTGGTTGAAGCGGGGGCGTGCTCATCCTCCCCCGATTCTACGCGACCTCCACCACGGCCCGGCTCGAGACCCGGGCGCGGCAGCTCGGCCTGCGTCTGGGCATCTCCTATGGCGAGGGCGATCGCTGCGATCGCTACTTCATCGTCTCGGTGAACGGAAAGAAGCTGGAGCGCATGGTGCCGCTCGGGTGGACGGGGACCGAGGCCGAGGAGGCCCTGGTGCAGTACGCCAAGGATGTCCACTCCGCGAAGTGACCCCTCCCGGCCCCGGAAGTGTTCGGCAGTCAACATTGCCGGTCTTTCCATTGATTCCGGGCCTGACGGATCTTCATGCTCCCCCACCTCGGCGGCACCCCGCCGCCTGTCAGGGGGAATCACTGAATGCGTACCCGGATGCTCGCAGCCTGCCTCTCGCTCGCGCTCACCGCCTGTGGCACTGAATCCGCTGAACCCTCCGCCGACGTCGCCTCCACCGAGGACGTGCGGGCCGCGCTCGCCGCCCTGCCCTCGGCCCAGGTGGTTGGCGCTCACGAGGACGGCGTCCCGTACATGATCCGCGGCCAGTTCGGCGCGTCGGCCACGTCGCTCCGGGGCCTCTCGGCCGCCGAGGCCCACGCCCAGGTCAGCACCGCCCTGGCCCGCATCACGCCCGTCTTCCGGCTCGATGCCGCGGACCTCGTCGTGCGCCGGCTCACCCAGGACGAGCAGGGCCACACGCACATCCGCTATGCGCAGATGAAGAACGGGCTGCCCGTCGTCGGCCATGAGCTGATCGTCCACGTGGACGAGAACGGCAACGTCTACTCCGCCAACGGCTCGGCCCGCGATGGCGAGTCCGTCCCCTCCCGCGCCCGCATCTCCGGCGAGGCCGCCAGGACCGCCGCCCTGGACAACACCGTGGGCCGCCACATCGCCACCGAGGGCGATGCCCGCCTGCTGTACGTCCGCTCCGAGAAGGACAACCGCCTGAAGCTGGCCTACGAGGTCGTCGTCACGGGCGAGGGCGTGGACCAGCCCATCCGCGACCACGTCTACGTCAACGCCCTGACCGGCGCCGTGGAGCTGGTCACCTCGGACATCCACTCGGCGCTCTACCGGATCATCTCCTCGGGCACCGCGGGCAACGTGGTCCGCCGCGAGGGAGAGGCCCCCACCGGCGACGCCGTCGTGGATGGCACCTACGACAACCTCGGCCTCACCTACAACTGCTACTCCCAGAACTTCGGCCGTGACTCGTACAACAACGCGGGCGCGCAGCTGAAGGCCATCGTCCACTACAGCACCAACTACACCAACGCCTACTGGGACGGCACCCAGATGGTGTACGGCGACAGCGATGGCGTGCAGTCCGCGCCGCTCGGCCTGTCCCTGGACGTGACGGTGCACGAGCTGACGCACGCGGTGACCCAGTACGAGTCCAACCTCACCTACTCCAACGAGTCCGGCGCCCTCAACGAGGGCATGAGCGACATCTTCGCCGCCTATTGCGAGGCCTGGACGCAGGGCTGGGTGGTGGACGCGAGCGTGTGGATGATCGGCGATGACGTGTGGACGCCGGCCACCGCGGGCGACGCGCTCCGCTACATGAACAACCCCACGCTGGATGGCTCGTCCAAGGACTACTACCCCACGCGCTACACGGGCACGTCCGACAACGGCGGCGTGCACTGGAACTCGGGCATCGCCAACCTGGCCTTCTACCTGCTCAGCCAGGGCGGCACCCACCCGCGCGGCGTGACCACCACCAACGTGACGGGCATCGGCATCCAGAAGGCCGGCGCCATCTTCTACCGCGCCAACCGCGACCTGATGACGGCCTCCACCACCTTCGCCCAGGCGAAGACGTACACCGAGCAGGCCGCGACGGCCCTCGGCTACACCACGGCCGAGGTCGCCTCCGTGTCGGCCGCCTGGACGGCCGTGGGCGTGGGCTCCTCGACGCCTCCGCCTCCCGCCACCGCGCTGACCAACGGCGTGGCCCTGACCAGCCAGTCGGCCTCCACGGGCACCGAGAAGCACTACTACCTGGATGTCCCGGCCGGCCGCGCCTCCTCCTTCGTGTCCAGCCTCGGCACGGGTGACGCGGACCTGTACGTGCGGATCGGCGCGACGCCCACCACCACCTCGTACACCTGCCGCCCGTACCTGGCCGGCAACAACGAGACGTGCAACATCGCGGCGCAGAGCACCAACCAGCGCATGTACCTCATGCTCCGCGCCTACAGCACCTTCTCGGGCGTGTCGATCAAGGGCACGTACTGAGCCCTGCTTCGCTGACTCCAGCGTGAGCTGAAGCGGCCTCCGGGAGCACACCTCCCGGGGGCTTCCTTTTTTCGCCGGAGCCCCGAGCCGCCGCCTCGAAGACAGATTCCGTTTTCGCATTGATTCCGGGCCTGACGGGCCTTCATGCTCTCTCCCTCGGCGGCACCCCGCCGCCAACCAGGGGGAATTACCGCATGCGTACCCGGATGCTCGCAGCCTGCCTCTCGCTCGCGCTCACTGCCTGTGACACCGAATCCGTTGACCCCTCCGCGGAGCTCGGCTCCACCGAGGATGTGCGGGCCGCGCTCGCCGCCCTGCCCTCGGCCCAGGTGGTTGGCACTCACGAGGACGGCGTCCCGTACATGATTCGCGGACGGTTCGGCGCGTCGGGCAGCTCTCTCCGGGGCCTCTCGGCCGCCGAGGCCCACGCCCAGGTGAGCACCGCCCTGGCCCGCCTCACCCCCGTGTTCCGGCTCGATGCCGCGGACCTCGTCGTGCGCCGGCTCACCCAGGATGAGCAGGGCCACACGCACATCCGCTATGAGCAGACGAAGAACGGGCTGCCCGTCATCGGCCACGAGCTCGTCGTCCACGTGGATGAGAACGGCAACGTCTACGCCGCCAACGGTTCGGCCCGCGATGGTGAGTCTGTCCCCTTCCAGGCCCGCATCGCTCCCGAGGCCGCCCGCGTCGCGGCGCTCGAGTCCACCCCGGGCACCGTCCACGCCGAGGAGGCCCCGCGCCTCGTCTACGTCCGCTCCAGCGCGGAGGGCCGGCTGAAGCTCGTCTTCGAGGTCGTCGTGACGGGTGCGGACGCGGATGAGCCCATCCGCGATCACGTCTTCGTCAACGCGCTGACCGGCGCCATCGAGGAGCGCACCTCGGACATCCACCACGCGCGCAACCGCCGGGTCTATTCGGCCAACAACAGCACCACGCTGCCGGGAACCCTCCGGCTCAGCGAGGGCGGTATCACCACGGGCGATCCCGTCGTGAACCAAGCCTACGCCAACCTCGGCACCTTCTATGATTGCTTCATGGCCAACTTCAACCGCGACTCGTACAACAGCGCCGGGGCGACGCTGACGGCCACCGTGCACTACAGCACCAACTACGTAGGCGCCTTCTGGGATGGCACCCAGATGGTGTGCGGCGACGGAGACGGCATCAACTCGGGCCCGCTGTGCAGCGACCTGGACTTCGTCATCCACGAGTACGCCCACGCCATCACCAGTTCCGAGTCCAACCTCACCTACGCCAACGAGTCCGGCGCGCTCAACGAGGGTATCAGCGACGTCTCCGCCGCCTACTGCGAGAGCTGGAGCACGGCCTGGTCCATGAGCGCGGACGTCTTCAAGATTGGCGAGGACTCGTGGACTCCGGCCACCGCGGGTGACGCGATCCGCTACATGTGCGACCCGGCACTGGATGGCTCGTCGAAGGACTACTACCCCGATCGCTACGTGGGCACCTCCGACAACGGCGGCGTGCACTGGAACTCGGGCATCGCCAACCTGGCCTTCTGCCTGCTGAGCAAGGGCGGCACGCACCCGCGCGGCAAGAGCACCACCGTCGTGCCCTCGGGCACCGGCGTGCAGAAGGCCGGCGCCATCTTCTACAAGGCCAACACGGACTTCATGACGGCCAGCACCACCTTCGCCCAGGCGAAGACCTATACCGAGCAGGCGGCCGCGCTGCTCTACGGCTCGGGCTCGGCGGCGCAGACCGCCGTCACCAAGGCCTGGGAGGCCGTGGGCGTGGGCATCCCGGTGACTCCCGCTCCGGCCACCGCGCTGACCAACGGCGTGGCCCTCACCGGCCAGGCGGGCGCCACGGGCTCGCAGAAGTTCTACTACCTGGACGTCCCGGCGGGCCTGGCGGTGTCCTTCGTCATGAGCGGCGGCACGGGCGACGCGGACCTGTACGTGAAGTTCGGCTCGCAGCCGACCACCACCTCGTACGGCTGCCGCCCGTACATCAGCGGCAACAACGAGACGTGCAACATGACCGCGCAGCCCACCACCGGCCGCTACCACGTCATGCTCAACGGCTACAGCACCTACTCGGGCGTCTCGATCAAGGGCACGTACTGAGCGTCGTCCCGCTGCGTCCCGTGTGAATGGAAGAGGCCCCCGGGAGCACACCTCCCGGGGGCCTCTTCGTTCAATGGGGAAGACCCTCACCCCCACCCTCTCCCAGAGGGAGAGGGAGCTAGCGGCGGCGGCGCAGGCTCCACGCGCCGAACACCAGGGTCAGCAGGGCCACCGAGCCCGCGTCCGTGGCACCACAACCGCACCCCTGCGCGGCGAGCCCACCGCCCAGCCCCTGGATGACTCCCAGGATGACGGGGCTGTTGTCCTGGATGACGGTGGGCGCGCCCACGTCGCTGTACTGCTCCACGCGCTCGGCGCTCGGACCCTGGTTGATGGGCTGGTTGAACTTCGTGATGAAGAAGCGTCCATCCGGCAGCTCGATGCGCACCTCGCGCTTGGAGAGGTCCTCCTGGCACGTCTGGAAGCGGGCCTTCGCGGTGAAGACGTTGGAGACGTCCGGCGCGTCCGAGTTGAAGTCGAAGTCCGGATCCACCGTCATCTCCTGGGCGGACATGGTGGTGTAGAGGCGCGTGAGGTACGGGTGGGCGTTGAGCAGGGAGATGGCCCCCTGCAGCGGCTGCACCACCTGCGTCTCCAGCTCCTGCGCGAAGCCCTGTGCATCGAAGGCCGGCCGCCCCGGATCCGCGTCGATGTCGGACCGGTAGCTCCACATGAAGTTGTAGAACTGGGACTCCGGCACGCGCGACACGAGCGAGGCCGGCATGGGAATGTACTTGCGCAGCAGGCCCTGCACCGCCGTGTCTCCCAGGAAGCCCTGGTAGAGCATCTGCTGGGTGAAGTCCACCGGGTGCGCGATGGCCGAGAGCGCAGCGGTGTCATAGTTGCGGCCGAAGCTCTGCGCGAAGTTCTGCGCGAACGCCGTGGCGCTCCCGGCGTACTCGGTGAGGAACGCGCGGCCTCCCGCCTCGTCCACCGCCGCCGTGGCCACCGCCGGGTAGTTGCGGCCGCCCCCGATCCAGTCCACGCGCGTGGGGTTGATGAGGACGTGCCGGTAGTTCAGCGGGATGGCGCGCTTGTCCGCCAGCACATAGGAGATGATGGGCATGTCCGGGCGCGCCGCGATGGCCGTGAGCCGGATGGGCACGCAGGGCCGGGTGCCCTCGAACTTCAGCACGATGGGCCGCAGATCCCCCACGTCCTTGTCCTGCTGCAGCTTGAGCGCCACGAAGTAGTAGCCGTTGCCCACGTACGGGGCGAGCGCCTCGCCGGCCGCCTCGGGGATGTCGTAACCGTTGGTGGTCAGCCACTCGCGCAGCGCCACCGCGTCGTCCGCGGTGAGGGTGGCCGCGTCATAGGGCCCCACGTCCTCACGCGCCACCACCACGACACCGCCGTCCCCGCCCGCCGAACCCGGGGCGCCGTCCTCCATGGGCGGCGAGAAGATGGGCCCCGGGAAGAGGGGCTGGCACGACGGCTCCCACTGGAGCTGGAAGCGCGGCTGCGTCACCTGATCCAGGTACGTGAAGAGCTGCGCCGACCCGAGGCTCAGCGAGGTGGGCTTCGTCTGCACCGGCACCACCCAGGCGAACTTCTCCGCCGCTCCCTGGTACTGAATCTGGATGTGGGCCTCGACCGAGTTGCCGCTCACGCCGAAGACGATGCGCTCGCCGGCCTGATCGATGGGCGTCTGGGAACAGAAGAAACCACCGCACGCCTCGGCCCTGGGCGCGGACAGCAACCCAACGGCCACCAGCGCGCCGAACACCACCGCGTGACGCATGCATACCCCCTTCGAGGAAAACGCGGAGGCTAGTGCAAGCGGCCTGCCGGACGTCAACCCCGCGACATCCGGGGAGTCGGGAGACGCGAGCCCCTCGGAAATCCACGAGGGGCCCGCGAATCCTCGGGGGTTCAGCTCCCGGCGAGCCGGGGCTTGTCCGCCTCGGCGACGGGCGAGGACACGCCACCGGAGCCGGCGTCATGCTCGTCCGAGTCCCCGGAGCCACCGCGCAGCCGGGCCAACCGCGCCTTCATCCGGTCCGCCACCACGTAGAAGGCGGGCACCACCAGCAGGCTGAGCACGGTAGACACGGAGAGGCCTCCCAGCACGGCCACGGACATGGGAGCGCGCGTCTCACTGCCCGCGCCCAGCGCCAGCACCGCGGGCACCGCCGCCATCATCGTGGCCAGCGACGTCATGAGGATGGGCCGCAGGCGCACCGGCCCCGCCCGCTGCATGGCCTCCACCGCGTTCGCGCCCTGCTCGCGCTGCAGCAGCGCGTAGTCCACCAGGATGATGGAGTTCTTCTTCACGATGCCCATCAGCAGCAGCAGGCCGATCATGCTGAAGATGTTGAGCGTCGTGTTGGTGCCCCACATGGCGAAGGCCGCGCCCGCCACCGACAGCGGGAGGATGGTGAGCACCGTGATGGGGTGGAGGAACGAGTTGAACTGCGAGGCCAGCACCATGTAGGCCACCCCGATGCCCAGGAAGAGGGCGAAGAGGAGGCTGTCCATGGACTCCTTGAAGGCCACGCTGGAGCCGCCGAACACCACGCGCGTGCCGCCGGGCAGCTCCTTCGCCAGCCGCTGCACCGTCTCCATCGCATCCTGCTGCGTCGTGCCGGGGGCCACGTTGGCGAAGATGCTGATGGCGCGCTCACGGTCCTTGCGCGTGATGGCCTGGAGGGCCGGACGCTCCTCCTGCGTCACCAGCGCGGAGAGCGGCACCAGCTCGCTGGAGCCGGTGCGCACCTTCAACATCGACAGGTCCTCCGGCCGCGAGCGCTGATCCTTCATGAGGCGCAGCCGCACGTCGATGCGGCGCCCGCCGGTGCTGTACTTGCCCACGCGCACCCCGCCCACCAGGGCGTTGAGGGTGGAGCCCACGTCCTGCATGGACACGCCCAGGTCCGCGGCGCGCGCCCGGTCCGGCGTGATGCGCAGCTCCGGCATGCCCACCTGGTAGTCCGTGTCCACGTCCACCACCTTGCCGCTCGCCTGGAGCTTCTCGCGCATGTCCGTGCTGGACTCGATGAGCCGCTCCCAATCCGAGCCGCGCACGCTGAACTCCACCGGGAAGCCGCGCGAGCCGGTGAAGCCGCTCTGCGACAGGTCCATCACCACCGCGCGCAGGCCCGGGTACGAGTTGAACTCCTTGCGCAGCACCTGGTTGAACTCGGACATCGGCATGCGCTGGTCCGGGGGCACCAGGGTGACGAAGAGCATGCCGCCGTTCACCCCGCCACCACCGCCGCCCACCACCGCGAACAGGCGATTCACCTCGGGCCGGTTGCGCAGGAACTCCTCGGCCCGCAGGAAGATGCGGTTCGTTTCATCCACCGTGCTGCCCACCGCCGTCTGCATGCGGATCATCACACGGCCCTGATCCTGCGAGGGCACGAACTCGCTCGACAGGCTCTTGAAGGCGAAGCCGGACAGCGCCAGCAGCGCCAGCGCGCCGCCCAGCACCCACCAGGGCC
The DNA here is from genome assembly GCF_042230915.1 of Archangium gephyra. Classification (GTDB taxonomy): domain Bacteria; phylum Myxococcota; class Myxococcia; order Myxococcales; family Myxococcaceae; genus Archangium; species Archangium gephyra_B. The sequence continues at coordinate 6,497,580 of NZ_CP102578.1, forward strand.
GCTTCAGCGCCTTGGCCAGCACCCTGCCGTAGTGGTGCTCCAGCCAGGTGAAGGCCCGGTCCACCAGCAGGCCCACCTTGCTGCGGCCCTCGCGGCCCGTCTTCAGCAGCTGCGCGCACCGCGCTGGCGCCAGGGTGATGGCCTCCACGTAGGACAGCAGCACCGCCACGCACAGCGTCACGCCGAACTGGAGGAAGAACTTGCCGATGACCCCCTTCATGAAGATGACGGGGATGAAGATGGCCACCACCGCCAGCGTGGCCGCCAGGGCCGCGAAGGTGATCTCCTTCGTGCCCTCGCTCGCCGCCTTGACCCGGTGCTTCCCCTCCTCCGCGTGCCGGAAGATGTTCTCCATCACCATGATGGCGTCATCCACCACGATGCCCACCGCCAGCGACAGGCCCAGCAGCGTGAAGGTGTTGAGGGTGAAGCCCAGGAAGTAGATGACCGCCACCGTGCCCAGCAGCGACATGGGGATGGCGAGGATCACGTTGAACGTGCTGGAGAGCGAGCCAAGGAACGCCCAGCACACCAGCGCCGTCAGGAGGCACGCCAGCAGCAGCTCGAACTCGATCTCGTGGACGCTCTCCTCGATGAACCGGGTGGAGTCGAAGTTGATGCCCACCTCCAGCCCCGGGGGCGCGTCCTTCTGCACCTCGGCCAGCTTGGCGCGCACGCCCTGGGCCACCTCCACCGCGTTGGCGCCGCGCTGCTTGCGGATGCCGAGGCCCTGAGCGGGCTGGCCATCCACGCGGGCGATTCGGCGCTCGTCCTCGAAGCCGTCCTCCACCAGCGCCACGTCGGACAGGTAGATGGGCGAGCCGTTGCCCTCGCGAATCACCAGGTGGCGCAGCGTCTCCAGGTCCAACGCCTCGCCCATGACGCGGACGTTGACCTCGCGGCCCGCCGTCTCGATGCGGCCCGCGGGCAGCTCCACGTGCTCCCGCTGCAGCGCGGCGATGACGTCGGACACGGTGAGCCCGCGCGCGTCCAGCTTCTGCCCGTCCACCCAGATGCGCACGTTGCGATCCAGCGAGCCACCCAGCGACACCTCGCCCACGCCCGGCACCGTCTGCAGCGACTCCTTCAGCCGGTAGCGGGCGAAGTCGGAGATGAACTGCCGCGAGAAGGGCCCGGACACGCCCACCTGCACGATGGGGTTGTCCTCGGGGTTGCTCTTGGAGATGACCGGCGGATCCACGTCCCGCGGCAGCCGGTTCTGCGCCTGGCTCACCTTGGACGTCACGTCCTGCAGCGCCCTGTCCACGTCGATGGACAGATCCAACTCCACGGAGATGCCGCCACCGCCCTGGCTCGCGCGCGAGGTGATGGCCTTGACACCCTCCACCTGCATCACCGCTTCCTCGAGCGGCTCGATGATGTCCGTCTCCACCGCCTCCGGCGAGGCCCCTTCCCAGCTCACGTTGACGCTGATGACGGGGTAGTCCACGTCCGGGAACTGGCTGATGCCGATGCGCCCGGCCGCCACCAGTCCGAAGACGATGGTCGCCGCCATCAGCATCCAGGCGAAGACGGGCTTCTTGATGCAGACGTCCGTGATGCTCATGGAGCCGCGCCTCCCGTGCTCGCGTCCGCTTCCTTGCGCGGCTCACCGGTGAAGGCGGGCCTGGCTCCCTCGGCGACGCGCACCCCGGCGCCGTCCTTGAGCGCCTCGCCCCCGCGCACCACCAGCTGCTCGCCGGGCTTCAGGCCCTCGCGCACCTCCACGAGCCCGTCCGCCGTGCGCAGGCCCAGCTCCACCACGCGCTCGCGCGCCTTGCCGTCCTGCACCACGAAGGCCAGGAAGCCGCGCTCGCTGGGGCGCACCGCCGTCTGGGGGATGACTGGAGCCTCCTTCGACGTCTCCACCGGCACCGTCACCGTGGCGAACACCCCCGGCCGCAACGCCTTGGCCTCCTCGCCGCGCACCTCCGCCGTCACCTTTACCATCCGGCTGGCGGAATCCGCCGCGTCCGCCACGTAGCTGATCTTCCCCGTGTACGTGCGCGAGTCCGAGCGCACCGTGAAGCGCGCCGGCATCCCCGGCTTCAGCCGCGCCACGTCCGACTCGGGCACGGCGAAGCGCAGGAGCAGCGGATCCCGCCGCAGCAGCGTGGCCAGCACCGTGCCCGGCTGCACGTACTGCCCCGTCTGCACCGTGCGCGTCTGCAGCACCCCTTCCATGGGCGCCTTCACGTACGCGTCCCGCAGGTTCAGCTCGGCCTGATCCACCGCCGCCCTCGCCGCGCTCGCATCCGCCGCGGCGGTGCGCGCCCGGGCCTCGGCCGTGTCGATCTGCTCGGCCGGCAGCAGCCCCGGCCTCGCCTCGTTGGCCGCCGTGCGCCGCCCCGCCGCCGCCTCCGCCTCGGCCTTCGACGCCTGCGCCTTCTCCAGCGCCGCCTGCGCCGAGCGCACCGCGATGCTGTAGCGCGTGGGCTCGATCTCCGCGAGCACCTCGCCCTTCTTCACCGACTGGCCTTCCATGAAGCGCACCTGCTCCACCACGCCCGCGACGCGCGCGGTGATCTGCACCTGCTCGAAGGCCTCCACCGAGCCCACCGCCGACACGACGTACTCCACGTCGCGCGACTCCACGGCCCGCACCTCCACGGGGAACTGGATGGGCCCGCGGCCCCCAGGGCCTCCGCCCTTCCCGCCGCCCTTGCCCCCACCCTGCGCCGCCGGAGCACTGCCCGCCGGCTTGCCACACCCCGTCCCCAGGGCGAGCGCCATGCCCAGAGCCATTGTCACCACACGCATCTTCACCTACGGCTCCTTCCCCAGTGGATCGAGTCCCACGGCGGCCCGCAGCTCCAGGAGCGCGGACCCCAATGCATAGCGAGCCCGGGCCAGCGCCACCTCGGCCTCGAACTGCCTCACCTGCGCATCGCTCAACGCCAGGGAGGACGCAATCCCCTGACGGTAGAGGATGCTCGTCTCCTCCGCGTTCTGGCGGGCGGCGTCGAAGGCCACCTGCCCCCGGTTCAGCTGGGCCTGGGCGGTGCGCAGCGCCACGTTCGCCCGGTCCACGGACACGTCCACCCGCCGCGTCCGCGCCGCCACGTCCAGCTCCTGGATACGCACCAGGGCGAGCCGCTCCCGGCGCTCCGCGTAGCGCTCGCCCCCGTCGAAGAGCGACCAGCCGAGGTTCACCGAGACGAAGGCATTCCAGTTGCGGCCCGAGAGGCCCGCCTCGTTGGTGAGGCTGTACACCCCGGAGGCCGACAGCGTGGGGAACAGCCGCGCCAGGGGCTCTCGCGCGAGCGCCTGCTGCTGCTCCACCCGCAGCTTCGCGGAGAGGAGGTCCGGACGGCGCTCGAGGGCGTCCTCGGCCAGCACCGTGAAGCTCTCCACGGGCCGCGAGGCCTCGCCCAGCAGCGTCTCGGGCGCCGCCAGCGGGCCCTCCACCGGCGCCACCAGCAGGTAGCCCAGCTCCAACCGGCTCGTCTCGGCCTGACCCACCGCGTCAGCGAGCTCCGCCTCCGCGGTGGCCACGTCCAACTGCGCGCGCGTCACGTCGTTGGTGCTGGCCAGGCCAGCCTGGGCCCGGGCCTTCGCATCCTCGAGCGACTGCTTCGCGAAAGCGAGCCGGCGCTCGGCGGCCTGGGCCACCTGCTGCAGGCCCAGCGTGGACAGGAAGGCGGTGGCGGCCTGGAAGGACACCTGCCGGCGCGCCTCCACCGCGTCCAGCTTCGTCGCCTCCCGGTCGCGGCTCGCCGCCTGGAGCAGCGGAAAGCCGCGCGCATCGAACAGGGGCACGCTGGCCGTGGCATTGCCGGACAGCGCGTTGCGCGTCTGGATCACCACCTCCTCGTCCCCCACCCGGCGCACCACCTCCTGCAGGCGGCGCGTATAGGTGGCGCTGACGTTGAGCCTCGGCAGGAAGAAGGCACGGGCGCGGGCCACCCGCGCCTCGGCGGCCTCGGAGCGGGCCTGGGCCGTCAGCGCGGACTCGTTGCGCTCGGCCGCCAGCGACACCGCGCGCTCCAGCGTCAGCGGCTCCCCCGAAGTCTCAGGCCCCGGGGCGGACGAGGTCCCGGCTCCAGGCCCCGGGACGGGCTGCTGCTCCTGCGCGCGCGCTTCGGGCACACATAGGGCGAGCCAGGCGCACACGGGGACGACAACGGCGGAACGGATCACATGCATGGTCGAGCGAAGGGAGATGTTCCGGGACGAGATGGGACGACAGGCCCTATTTCTTATTCAAAGGACCCGAGCAAGCACCGTCACGGGAACCCACCTCTCTGGACGCTGCATCGCACATCGGGCTAATGGGGAGAAGGACGAAGACTTTTCGAGTGGGGCGCGGCGCGCCCGGGAATGCCCGAACGATGCGTTTATTCCTGCTGGTGTTGGGAATGGTGGCGCTGTGCGGTTGTCGCGGGGAGGAGGCCGGTGCGGGCGCCGTGCGTGTGGAAATCTTCTACGCCACGTTCCACCCCGGCTGCCTGACTGTGACGGCACTGGACGAAGCGGATGTGAGCCGCACCGAGACGCAGCAACTCACGGTGGAGGATCGCACCAGCGACGCCAAGACGGTGGCGGTGTTCCGCAAGCCGGACTGGAGCCGCCGCCTGCAGGTGCTCGCCAGCGCGCACGAGGGCTCGTGCTCGGGGCCGGTGGTGGCCACGAGCTCGCGGACGGTGGAAGTCCCCACCAGCGGCACCACGGCGGTGTACCTGGATCTGCGCGCGGAGGACCTGGACGCGGACGGCTTCGTCGCGGCGAGCGCGTCCGGCAAGGGCACGGACTGCGATGACACCGACGCCGCCGTGCACCCCGGGGCCCCGGAGACGTGCGACGGCAAGGACAGCAACTGCTCCGGCGACGAGGAGGACGCCACCGGCAAGCGCGGCTACTACGTGGACGCGGACGGCGACGGGCACGGAGACCTCTCCCGGGTGGTGATGGCCTGCACGCGGCCCGCGGGCACGGCGCTGGAGCCCGGGGACTGCGACGACACCGACGCCACGGTGCACCCGGCCGCGTTCGAGCTGCGCTGCGACGGGAAGGACGACAACTGCAACGGCAGCGAGGACGAGCAGTTCCTCCTGGGCTCCGCGTGCAAGACGGAGCTCGGCTGCGCGGGCACGCGGGTGTGCGGCGAGGGTGGCTCCGGCGTGGCATGCGACAGCGCGGAGACGCCGGTGACGTGGTACGCGGACGGAGACGGAGACGGGCGCGCCGGCACGGTGGCGGCCCTGTCCTGCGAGGCGCCCGCGGGCGCGAAGTCCGTCGCGGATGACTGCGATGACACCTCGCGCTTCCGCGGCGGCACCGAGGTGTGCGACCGGCTGGACAACGACTGCGACGGCCTCGCCGACGAGGGGGGCGTCTGCGCGACGAGCGCCTGGACGACGCGGACCCTCTGGACCACGGCGTGGGAGGCGGTGACGACGTACGCGCCGGGGAAGGCGTGGCTCGCGGGCGCGGACGGCTGGCTCGCGCACGTGAGCGGCTCCTCGGTGACGGACGCCACGGGGGTGTGCGGTACCTCGAGTGACTGGAAGGCGGCCTGGGCGAGGCCGAGCGACGGGCGCGTCTTCGTCGGCACGGCGCTGGGCACGCTCGCCACCGCCCTGCCCGACAGCTCCGGTTGCACCATGGGCCTGGTGAGCGGAGTGCCGGGCACCGTCACCGGGATCGTCGGCTTCGAGCGGAGCGGCACCACCACGGTGTACGCGGTGACGAGCAGCGGCCACGTGGTGCGCTGGGAGTGGCGGGAGACGTCGAGCGGCGCCCCGATGGTGGTGGATCAGCTGGCGGCGAACCTGCGGAGCGTGCACGGCCTGGGCCCGGACACACTGCTGGCCGTGGGGGCCGAGGACTTCCGGCCCGGCGGCGTCCCCCTGCCCCGCGCCTTCCGCTTCCTCGCGTTCGCGGATCAGTGGATTCGCGAGGAGCTGCCCGAGGGCCTGGACACGGTCTACCTGCGCGGCGTTTCCGTGGTGGACGGGGCGCTGGCCTACGCGGTGGGCGATGACGGCCTGGTGCTCGAGCGCAAGGAGGGCACGTGGCGCAAGCTGCCGTCCCCCGCGGGCGCGCCGGATCTGCTGGACGTGGCGGCCTTCCACCCCAGCGCCGTCTACGTGCTCTCCAACAAGAGCGGCACGTTCCTCCACCGCTTCGACGGCACGGCCTGGAGCGAGCCCTACCCGCAGAGCCACGTGCTCCTGTCGCTCGATGCCATCAGCCCCCGGGAGCAGTGGGCCGCGGGACAGGGTGGTGCACTGGTGCGCTGGGGCGCGCCCTGAGCCCGGGGTGACATGGAGCTGCGCGCGGACAGGCTGTCGATCCGGCAGGGCGGACGGTTTCTCCTTCAGGAGGTGACGTGCTCCCTTCCGCCCGGCAGCCGGGTGCTCGTCCTCGGGCGCTCGGGCGCGGGCAAGACGGCGCTGCTCAAGGCCCTCGCGGGGCTGGTGACTCCGGCCAGCGGACAGGTGCTCTGGAATGGCGAGGACGTGGCCCGGATGGCGCCCGCGGAGAAGCGCGCGCGCCAGGCGGCGTTCGGCATGGTGTTCCAGACGGATGCGCTGTTCGACTCGCTGACGGTGCGCCGCAACGTGCTGCTGCCCCTGGAGCGCCGGCGGGTACCTCGCGAGGAGGCGGAGGCGCGCGCGGACGAGGTGCTGCGCGCGGTGGGCCTCGCGGAGGCCGCGGACACCCTGCCCGAGCGGCTGTCCGGAGGCATGCGCAAGCGGGCCGGCATCGCGCGGGCGCTGGCGGCGAGCCCCTCGGTGCTGCTGGCGGACGATCCCTTCGCGGGGTTGGATCCAGGCACGGCGCGGCAGGTGGCGCGGGTGCTGCTGGAGGTGGCTGGGAGTGGCTCGCTGGTGGTCGCCGCGCCCGAGGTGCCGCCGGAGCTCCCCCTCCCCCGCTGGCTGTACCTGCGCGAGGGACGGCTCGTCCACGACGGCCCACCAGCCCCCGAGGTGGAGACGCGGACGGACGAGGCGCTCGCATGACGGCGGCGCTGACGTGGCTCGGACAGGAGACGCTGGGCGCGGTGCGCGGCGTGGGGACGGTGGCGCTGGTGCTGGCGCGCACGGTGCTGGGGCTGGCGCGGATGGATCGCCGCGAGCTGCTGCGCGGGCTGGTGCAGTTCGGCTGGGGCTCGCTGCCCCTGGCACTGGCGACGGCGGCGCTGACGGGGGCGACGGTGGTGGTGCAGACGTCGCTGTACGTGGAGCGCTTCGGGGCGAGGGCGATCCTCGGATGGGCGGCGGGGTACGCGGTGCTGTGGGAGTTCGGCCCGCTGCTGCTGGGGCTGGTGATGGCGGCGCGGCTGGGGGCGCGCAACGCGGCGGAGCTGGCGACGATGCAGGTGGGCGGTCAGCTCGAGGGCCTGCGCGGAATTGGATTGGATCCGTTCGCGGTGCTGGTGGCGCCGCGCGTGGTGGCGATGACGGTGAGCGTGGCGAGCCTGTCCGCCCTCACCTTCCTGGTGGCGGTGCTGTTCGAGGCGGTGGCGGCCTTCTTCACGCTGGGGCTGCCGGTGCGGGCCTTCTTCGGCAGCTTCGAGCAGATGCTGCACGCGACGGACGTGGTGGGCGGCATGGTGAAGGCGAGCGCCTTCGGGTTGGCGATTGCCCTGGTGTCCACGGCGGTGGGGCTGAGAGCCCGCGGGGGCGCGCGGGCAGTGGGCCAGGCGGCGGCGGGCGCGGTGGTGCACGGGTGCGGCGCCATCTTCCTGCTGGATTTCCTGCTCACCACCACGCTGGCCATGTGGCTGAGCTGAATCCGGCTGTTGGCCGTTCATCAGTGGCTCGGTGCTCCACGTGAATGGCGGCGGCCGGTCCGGCGGAGCGGTACAGTCCGCGGCCTCTTGCGCGCGAGGGAGGCGAGAATGACGGCGAAGCACACGGCGCTGGTGCTCGGTGCCAGCGGCATCATCGGACGCAACCTGCTCGAGTATCTGGATCAGCGGGAGGCCTGGAAGGTGAAGGCCATTGCCCGGCGCGCGCCAGGCTTCGAGACGAAGGCGGACCTGCGCTCCATCGATCTGCTCAACCCGGAGGCCATCGCGGCGGCGTCCGATTGGCTGAAGGACGTCACGCACATCTTCTACGCCGCGTATCAGGAGCACCCCAACACCGCCGACCAGTCGAAATACAACGTCGGCATGCTGAGGAATATCGTCGAGGCGGTGGAGAAGGCCGCGGGCGGGTTCCGCCACATCACCTTCATCCAGGGCGGCAAGGCGTACGGCGCGCACCTGGGGATGTACAAGACGCCGGCGAAGGAGACGGACCCCCGGCACTTCGGGCCGAACTTCTACTACGGCCAGGAGGACTACCTGCGCGACGCCTCGAAAGGCAAGCGCTGGAGCTGGACCTCCCTGCGTCCCGACATCGTCTTCGGCTTCGCGGTCGGCAACCCGATGAACCTCGGCAACCTGATCGCCGTCTATGCGTCACTGTGCAAGGAGCTCGGCATCCCGCTGCGCTTTCCCGGGAGCCCCAAGGCCTGGTCCATCCTCGCCAACGTCACCGACGCCACCCTCTTCGCGAAGGCCATGGAATGGGCCGCACTCAACGAGGCGTGCTACGGCGAGATCTTCAACATCACCAACGGGGACGTGTTCCGCTGGAGCCAGATCTTCCCCAAGGTCGCCGAGTCCTTCGGCATCGCCTGCGTCGAGCCCCAGACCTTCTCGCTCACCGAGGCCATGCAGGACAAGGCGGAGGTCTGGGAGCGGATGGTGCGCAAACACGGCCTCGCGCAGCACTCCCTGAAGGAGCTCGCCACCTGGCCGTTCGGCGACTTCATCTTCAACGTCGAGAACGATGCCTTCTTCGACGTGAACAAGGCCCGCCGCTTCGGCTTCCACGAGATGCACCTCGATACGGGCGAGGAGCTCGTGAAGCTGATGAACCGCCTCAAGGCCAGGAAGATCATTCCGGCCTGAAGGCCCGGTCACTCCCCGTAGAGGTTCCGCCGCAGGAAGCCGAGCGACCTGCGCCAGGCATCGTCCCAATCCTCCTGGCGCATCATGTGATCCGACTCCGGGTACTCGTAGTGCTCGACGTGCAACCCGGGATGCCACGCCCAGACGGTCCGGGCGAAGTCGCGGGCCCAGTGCGGCGGGACGATGCCGTCCCGTCCCGCGTTGATCAGGAACACCGGGTGGCGCGCGCAGTCCCACGGACGGTGGACCGGTGCGTGGTGCATCAGCTCGCGGATCTCCTCGGTGATGGGCCCCTCGCGGGGAGTCCAGTCCGGCGAGCCGAGGATGGACACGGTGGCGCGCACCCGCGAGTCATTGGCCGCCACGGTCAGCGCCGTGTACGCGCCGAACGAGATGCCCGCGAGCCCGATCGGCCCGTGGCCCTCGGCAACCACATGGTCGATGACCCGTGAGACATCGTGGGCCGCCTCGCGGATGGCGTGGAGCAGGCGGGCATGGGACTCGGGCGGACCGAGCCCCGCCATCTCATCGAGCCACGCATCGCGCCGGGCCCCATGGTGCGGAGCGTCCACGCCCACGGCGCTCATGCCCCAGGTGGCGACCGCGTTCAGCTCTCCGCGCTGGGTATCGGCGTTCGCGCCGAGCCCGTGCAGGACGAGCACCGCCGGTCCGGGCCGGGGCTCGTCGTGCACCTTGAGCACGGGGATGCGTCCATCCACGAAGAAGCGGTATTCGCCGGGCATGGACGGAGTCTAAGGCCGGGCTCACGGCCTGCGCATCACGCGCTGGTTTCCGGCGAACGCATCGATGGTCACGATGACGTCATTGAGGCTCCGCTCGAAGAGGCCGGGCACATAGTTCCGGATGCTCCCGGTCCAGATGGCGCTCGTGCCCGACCAGGTCTCGAAGTTCGTGGTCGTGCTGACGTACCCGACGTGGCACTGCCGCTGATCCGGGGGCGTGCTCGCGAGATCGGGCGTCGTGCCCTTGTCCTCGTCGGTGCAGAAGGCGACGCCCACGGGGCCATTTCCCACGCGGATGGCGTAGGGCGCGTAGGCGTTGTAGCGCCGCCCGCTGCCCGAGTGGATGAACGACCGGTAGACGGTGCGGCGCAGCGAGTAGTCCCAGGTCCTCCCGCCGTCCCACGACTGGATGGAATTGACGACGTTGGCGCGGACACCCCCCGTCGTGAAGGGCTCGACCCCCTCGTTGACGACCATGAGGCGATCTCCGCCGAGCTGCACCACCGTGGGCATTCCCTCGCGGGACACCGCTCCGGCCGCCGTCTCCCGCGACACGGTGACGACGCCGTACGCGGTCCACGGGCCGGTCTTCCCGTTGCGGCCCTGCATCGCGATCCACTGGTGGCCGGGATAGCCCTTCGCCGCGGCCAGCTCCTCGGAGTCGTAATAGACTTGGAGGTCACCATTGCCGCGGATGAAGAGGAACGGCGCGCCGACGAAGCGGGAGACGGGCCCGACGACGGTGCTGTCGTAGACCCAGCCGCTGCCGTCGTTGTCGCTCCGGGTGACGGTGACGCGGAACTGCCCGTTGCTGTACTCGCGGAAGGCGCAGAAGATGGTCGTCGTCCCGGGGACGCGGAGCATCGTCACGTCACCGAAATCAACGGCCGCGTTGTTGGCCACGGAGCCGTAGCGGAACCAGCTCACGCCGTTGTTGCTGCTCGCCCAGACCTCGATCTCATGTCCATTGCTGCGCGGGCCGAGCAGCCACCCATCCGAGCGACGGATGATGCTGCGGATCGGCGCCGGGCCGCTGGCCTGGAGGACGGTCCAGTTCGCCCCCGACAGCGCTTCTTCGCTCTGTGCGACGGGCTCGGGGGAACCGCTGGCGTCCTCGGCGGGACCGCACGCGGCGAGGGACGTGGTGAGGATGACGGAGACGGCCAAGACTCCAAACCGCTGGTTCATGACTCCTGCCTTCTGGGAGGGCTGCGGGGTTGCTCAGTCGACTAGCACTGAATTCTCGGGATTCAATGAAAAGACGGTCCAACCGCGCCACCGTCCCAGAAAAGGATCTCCTCCCGCTCGCGGACCAATGCTTTCGAGGGTTTGCGCGGGGCTGGTAGCATCCCGGCCCCCTTCATGAACCCCCTGGCCTTCATCGGAGCCCCGGCCTTGATGCTCGCGCGCACGGTGCGGGCGAGCGTGCGCCACGGGCTGTCTTGGCGCGAGTGCCTGCACCAGCTGTACGAGACGGGCACGCGCAGCATGTGGCTGGTGATGTCGGGGATGGGCTTCTTCGGGGCAGTGCTGGTGACGTTCGCGGACAGCCAGGCGCGCAAGGTGACGGGGAACCTGCCGGTGGTGGGCCCGCCCTACTTCGAGCTGCTGGTGCGCGAGTTCGGCCCGGTGGTGTCGGCGCTGCTGGCGGCGGCGCGCGGCGGGGCGAGCCACAGCGCGGAGCTGTCCACCATGAGCGTCAACGAGCAGGTGGAGGCGCTGGAGATGTCGGCGGGGGACCCGTACGCGGACCTGGTGGCGCCGAGGGTGGTGGCGGGGCTGGTGGGGGTGCCGCTGCTGTGCATCGTGGGGACGATGGCGGCGACGCTGTCGGCGGTGGCCACGGCGAGCTGGGCCTTCGGGGTGGACGGAACGGCCTTCATGGACGCGCGCTTCGTGGACGGCTGGGACGTGCTGGCGGGGCTGGCGAAGGGGGTGGGCTGCGGCCTCTACATTCCGCTGGCGGCGGCGGTGGCGGGCCTGTCCGCACGCGGAGGCGCCGAGGCGGTGGGCGAGGCCACCACGCGCGGGGTGGTGGCGGCGTGCTTCGGCTGCCTGCTGATCGCCTTCGTGGTGGCGCTCGGCTTCCAGGCGCTGGGGGTGTGAGCGGGAATGCTGCGCTTCTCCGAGGTAGCGGTGACGTTCGAGTCCGGCCGGCGGGTGCTGACGGGCCTGAGCGCGGAGCTGTCCACGCGCGAGCTGACCTTCGTGGCCGGCGCGAGCGGCGCGGGCAAGAGCGTGCTGTGCCGGCTGGCGGTGGGGCTGCTGAAGCCGGAGGCGGGCCGGGTGGAGCTCCTCGGCGAGCGGGTGGACACGCTGCCCGAGCGCGCCCTGCGGACCCTGCGCCAGCGGGCGCCGTACCTGGTGCAGGGCCCAGCGCTGCTGGACTGGCGGACGCTGCGGGAGAACGTGGCGATGGCGGCCCCGGGCCTGTCGCCGGAGGCAGTGCTCGAGGCGCTGGCCCAGGTGGGGCTGGAAGCGGCGGCGGATCGGCTGCCCACCGAGCTGGGGCCCGGAGCGAAGAAGCGGGCGGCCATCGCCCGGGCGCTGGCGCTGCGGCCGGAGTACCTGCTGCTGGACGAGCCCACCACGGGGCTGGACCGGAGGGCGGCGGCGCAGGTGGAGGAGGTGCTCGCCTCGGTGAAGGCGCGAGGGCTGGGGGCGCTGGTGGTGTCCCACGACTACCGGCTGCTGCGGACGCTGGCGGATCGGGTGCTGGTGGTGGGCGGGGGACGGTGCGCCTTCCTGGGCACACCCGAGGCGTTCCTGGCATCCTCGGAGCCGGAGCTACGGGCCCTGACGGCGCCCTTCATGGAGAGCGCATCGGATGGATGAGCGTCGCTTGGAGATGAAGGTGGGCGCGCTGGTGCTGGCGGCGCTGGCGGGGGTGCTCGGGCTGCTGTGGCTGATGGGCGAGCTGACGCTGGGCCGCGAGCCGGTGCTCTCGGTGGACTTCAGCCACACGGGCAACGTGGCGAAGGGCGCGCCGGTGAAGCTGGGGGGCGTGGTGGTGGGCCGGGTGGAGGAGATCCACCTGGAGCCGGACCGGAGGGACGCGCAGGGCCGGCCGCTGCCGGTGCGGATGGGGCTCTCGGTGAAACCCGAGGCGCTGGTGGCACTGCGGGAGGACACGCGGGTGACGGTGGCCACGGTGGGGCCGCTGGGCGAGCCGTACCTGGAGCTGAACCCGGGCTCCGCGTCCTCCCCTCCCCTGCCCGCATCGGGAGGCACGCTGCGGGGCACGGACGCGCCGCGGTTGGATCTGGTGGCGCAGCAGCTCTCGGCCTTCCTGGACGTGGCGAGCGGCGCGCTCGCGGAGGATCCGGAGGGAATGCGCAGCCTGGCGGCCAACGTGTCGAAGCTGACGGGCACGTTGGCCGGAGTGCTGAGCGACAACCGGAGCGACCTGAAGACGCTGACGGGAGACCTGACGGCGGCGGCGAAGGACCTGCGGATGCTGGCGAAGGTCACGCGCGAGGCCATGCAGCCCGGGGGCACGGGGGCGCGGCTGCTGGGCGATGCGGCGGAGACGGCGGCGCTGATGAAGCGGGAGCTGCCCGGCCTCTCCGGCTCGGCGGCGAAGACGCTCAACGGACTGTCGATGGTGACGGGCGGGCTCGACGCGAAGGATGGCGAGCGGCTGAAGCTGGCGCTGGAGCGCTACACGGCGGCGGGCGAGAAGCTCGACCAGATGGCCGCGAAGGCGGACCGGCTGCTCGCGCGCATCGAGGCCGGCGAGGGCACGGTAGGTGCATTGCAGAAGGACAAGCAGGTGTACGACGACCTCAAGACCCTGCTGTCCGATCTGCGCAAGCACCCGTGGAAGATGCTCTGGAAGGAGTGACTCTCCTTGAGAGATCGCACTAATTTTGATTTGCCCTCGGAATTTCGCACCACCCTGAGGAAGTGCCCGGGTCGTATTAGATAAACGACACAGAATTATCCCAGGCCAGGAGTATTCTTGAGACAGGTGCCCTTGGGAGGTAGGAATCGTTGGTGTTTCCGACTGGCTGATGCCCAGTTATCCGATCGCAAGCGGGAAGATTATAGCCATCAACTCTAGAAAGACTGATGAGTTGACGGTCGTGCATTTCGACAAAGTCTTCTTGAGCGATCAAGCGCCAGCTGACAGACATGCCTTTGTTTTTCCAATGGGATAGGCGTGCGCGAAATAGCCGCAATAAATAATCGGGGAGGTCATCAGTGCCTGCAGCGCTGCCAAGCAAGCGCAGAGAAAGACGTTCTGAGCCATCCGCCAACGCATCAAGAAATTTCATGAGATCGCGAAGGCCAGAGCCGAAATAACGATCAAACCACAAAACTTCTGATTCACCATGGATACGAGCCCTAAATCTTCTCACCGACTCGTGAAAGTCCGATGGCCAAGCGTCGACTCCACCAATAAGCAGTTTGGAGATTCCAGCCTGCTCCAATGCAGGCACCAGTTGAGTCCGCCCTGGCTGTGGATGGAAAACCAATGAAGAGAGCCCAAGATCGCTGGGCATGCTTGCCAAACTGTGAGTTGGCTTTCGCGCAAGATCCAGAATTCGTTCAGCGCCCTCTAGAGTTAACTTCGAAACAGACTTGAGGATTGCCTGCTCCAAACTGGCCGTATCTACTTCTAGATTTGGCGACTTTTGTGCCTTACTCAGTAAACCAAGATGACACCCATATCTAGAAACCAATTGCTTGGTTTGTTCGTCAGACAGGCCCTCTGCCTCCAATGACAGAGCAACCTCGGCTGCTGCTAGACAGGGAACTTGCAAGGATAGATTTGCGGCATCGGCCAAGGGCGAGCCCTTGAGGCCAGTTCGCGACACATTCTCTCCCTGACCACAGACGAGCAGAACTCCAATATGCCTTGCCAGCGCCCCGTCAACACAAACGCTATTGAGTCGAGCCTGCCAGACACCGCCCTGGGACAATCGGAGTAGCGCTCCGAAATCGTCGACTACTATCGACGAGAAACCGAGACTTTCCGCACTTTTCATCGCCCTAGGTAAAACGGCTTCAAATTCGGCTGAAGATGTTTTTGGGTTGATTTTCTCCACCTGGATCCCAAGAGTCGAATTGAGTTTTTCCGCAACGATATCCATCGTTGTTGTTCGCCCGGATGATGGCAGGCCACGCAAAATGACGACATGGCCGTCGGACAAGTGCTCTGCAATTGTGCTTGCCAGTGCATCAATGCTGGGGAGATCAAGACGTGACACGCGGGCCTCGCCTCAGTGCCTGCATTCTGACGGTGCCATCCTCATTTAGTAATCCGTAGGCAATTGCGTGTTGAAGCCGACTACGCAAATTGGCGTTCTGCGTGTTGGCTATGTATTCGTTGAGTAAATTCGCCTCTTGTGGAAACCATTCAGCGAAACTCTCTGGCACATCAAGCGCGTGCCAGAGCGGTGTATCGGGTCCCCTTGCCGTGAAGGCACGCTCTAGATCCTCGGACGTGACATGATAAGGCACTTGATCCTTGGGGCGGTGCTTATGCACGAAAGAGCATGCTTGACGAGAAAGCAGTGGATGGCCGCCGTACTCATTATAAAGGGAGTCGATCAACTCATGAGCGCGGAATCGCATCCCAGTTCGCTTGCCAAGCGTACGAACCATTGCCGCAAGCTCTTCACGATCAAGAGGCGCTAGGAACTTGAGCCGGGAAAACTGATACAACGGATTTGCCAAGTCGCGGATTTTAGGTTGTTCGAACAGCGCTGGATCGACGCCAGCCCCCAGGAGGACAGGATAATTCTTCCCATGCATTTGGAGGCGCTGGGCAAATGCTCGAAACTGAGAGAGGGCTCTCAGTAGACCAAGCGTATCCTCTACAGGAGCAGTTACACTGAGTGTCCGAGCTGGAAGTGCCGAGTCAATCTCATCGATAATCAGGGCGAGTCCTGCAGACTCACTCAGCGCAAAAACTATCTTCTCAAGGTCGTCCAACCAGCTTTCATTGATGTCTGCGCCACGCCGATCCTCAGTAATTTTTAGTCGAGGAAGTGTGACGCCGAGGCGTTCGGCCTCAGAGGCAAAACCTTTCACAATGGCAGTTTTAAACCGGCGTGGAGTTCCGAAGAATTCATTTAGATCAAGAGCCACAACTGCCCACCCACGTTCTGTGAGTAGCGCTTGGACCCGATTGAGAAGGGAACTCTTTCCTGCTTTGCGTAGCCCAAATATTCCGAGGTGTTGCCCCTGCTCTAGGGATTGACGAACCTCCGTAATATCCCGTTGCCTTCCGAAAAAGGCACTTGCCTCTCGAATGGGAGTGGTTACGTTGAAATGGTCGACAGTTGCGAGCGTGTGGGCTAGCGCTTCGCGGAAGCTAGGTTGATCCGGATTGGAGAGAGCTTGGGCATCGAGCGCTAGAATTGCTGTCTCCCCTGCTCGCTGGCGGGCTAGTCGATCTGCCTTCGCGTCTGGACTTACCAAGACAGCCACTTCGTCGTCCACTCTGGCATGATCTCTCAGATTGGCTTGTAACTCACTTAAAATTCGTGGCTCTAGGCGCGGGTAGTCTGTTGAAAGAATGAGTAACTCACGCTCGATGTCGAACATCGAACGCATGGTTTCTGGCAAAAATGCAAATACGTGCCATCGTCGTTGCTGGCCTCGTTCTACGCGGACAATCTCGATTTTGTCCCTGTCGAGGTATTTCCTAAGCGCCTTGCCAAATGGATACTCCGCCTCGAATTCTTGTATCTTCTCTTCTAAGACTTTCTGATTGGCAGTTGGGTTTGTGTAGCGCTTAGAGTTCATGGCTTTTCTTTTGGCGTGAAGGGTCGAGAGAAAATAAACTGCTGTTTATCGCCGTCGCGGAGGGCTAATATTCTAAGCGATCCCAGTACGACGAGGTCACTTCCTTTCGGAGCGAAGCATCTCCCCGGGGGAAATCTCCCTCGGAGAATGATCGAAGCGACCAAGTAGAACGAAGAGATCCTAACGAAACCGCATCGCCAGCAACCGCGCCATTGGGTTCGTCGGGCGCTTGGCCAGTTCTGTTAGGACCTCTAAATATGGTTGTTGTAGTCGCTCACTCCCCGTTGCTCGCTGCCTGCGTGCTCTTGCTCGTCGCGTACTGGGTGAGGATCTGGTTCATGTCCATGGTCTGCAGCGTGGCCCCGCTGCGCCCGCCGCTGGGCATGAAGATGATCTGCTTGCCCATCAGCGCCTCGGCGATGCGCATCTTCACCATCGTCCGGCCGCCCGCGCCCGCCATCGCCTCGTTCTCCTTGGCGATACCCTTCGACTTCGCCTCGGCCTCCTTGAGGATCGCCGTCGCCTCGTTCGTGGCCCGCACCAGCTCCGCGTCCGCCCCCAGCTTCGTCTGCTCCAGCTCACCCTGCGCCTGGGCGATCTTCTGCGACACCGTGCCCTTGGCCGACTCCAGATTGCGCTTGGCCTCCTCCGCCGCCGCCTGCGCCTCCGAGCGCAGCTTCTCCGCCGTCTGCTCCGCCAGCTTCTTCTCGCGGATCACCTTCTCGTACTCGGGGTTGAAGCGGTGCTCCTGCAAGATCACCTGCTCCACGATGACGCCCTCGGGCAGGAGCGCCTCCTCCAGCAGCTTGCGCGCGCTCTCCGCCGCCGCGAAGCGCTTGTCCGCCGTGTAGAAGTCCTCCGAGCGCAGCACGTTCAACGCGTCGCGCACCAGCGCCCGCGTCGCCGGCCGCACCAGCCGGTTCTCCACGTCCAGCGTCGTGCGCCCCACCTTCTGCATCAGGTGCGGCGCCTTCGCCGGATCGATACGCCAGGCCACCGTCACGTCCACCGCGATGTCGTTGCCGTCCACCGTCTTGAACTCGATGTCGTCCGTGCGGCCCTTCTCCCCATCGGCCTTCGCGCTCATCCGCAGGTTCTGCAGCTTCGTCTCGAAGGTGTCCCAGTCCGTGGAGAACGGCGGGAAGAAGAAGTAGGTGGCGCCCGGCGCGTACGTCTCCGGCTGCACGCCCCGCGAGCCCATCAGCGTGAACTTCCGCGTGAGCACGCCCACCTCGTTCGCCTCCGTCGAGTGGCACGCGCACCCCTGCACCACCGGCAGCGCCAGCAGCACGAACAACCCCAGCATCCTCAAGTCCATGCGCTTCATGGCTCTCACATCCCCTTCACATCGAAGCGCCGGAGCGCCGCGTTGAGATCCAACGGGTTCACCCCGCCCTCGCCATCCGTGGGCACCACGATGACCTGCGTGCCACCCAGCACGTCCGCCATCTTCAGGCCCACCATGTTCTCGCTGCCCGCCCCGCGCAGCGCCGCGTTCTCCAGCTCGATTCCCTTGGCCTTCGCCAGCTTCACCACCAGATCGCCCTCGGCCGCCTTCGTGCGCCGGTACAGCTCCGCCTCCGAGCGCAGCTTGGCCACCTCCGCGTCTCCGCGCGACAGCTCCACCTGCACCGTGGCCTGGCCCACCGCGATGATCTTGTTCTTCTCCGCCTCGGCCTGCGCCGCCGCCGCCTCCGCCATGTTCTTGAAGACCGACTGATCCTGGATCTTCCGCTGCTCAATGGCCTGCTGGTAGCGCGAGTCGTACCGGTACTGCCGCAGCAGCACGTGCGTCACCTTGATGCCCTTGGGCTCCAGCTCCGAGATCAGCAGCTTCTGCGCCTGCGCCACCGCCTTGTCGCGCCGGTCTCCCTTGTAGAAGTCATCCGCGTCCATCTCGCCCAGCGTCCGGCGGAGCACCTGCTCGGCGCGTGGAATCACCGCCGAGTCCTCGTACAGCCGCCCCGGGCCAATCTGCGTCATCACCTTGTACGGGTTCTCGATCCGGTAGAGCACCGTGACGTCCGCGGACACCGTGTAGCCCTCGGACGTCTGGATCCGGATGGCCCGCACCACGCGATGATCGGCGCCCTCGCCCACCTCGGCCGGGTTGTCCGCCATCTCCAGCAACTGCAGGTCCGTGGGGAAGCGGTGCATGCGCTCGGCCCCTGGCGTCACCCAGTGCAGGCCCGGCCCGTACACAGTGTCCCGGATGCCCTTCTCTCCACCGAGGATGACCTGCTTCACCCCGCTCTCGGCCGGCCGGATGTAGACGGTGCACGCGTTGTACGCGAACAGTCCACCGAACAGCAGCACCCCGATGGGCCAGAGCTTCCGCATCCGGGGCTGCTTCAGGGCCCCGAGGATCTGATCTCCCGCCTTGCTCATACCTTCTCCTTGGAAGAGGACTCACCGCTCCGCGCCGGGGACTCCGGCTCGGACAGTGGCTCGAGGGCCGGCGGGACGGGCTCGTCCAGGGGCCGGTAGGTCTCGAGTTGCTGCTGCTCCACGCCCATGTCCTGCACCAGCGTGGCGAGCTGCCGCCGGTAGCGGCGCTCGTAGAAGGACTCCTGCATGTCCGGCAGGAAGGGCCCGAAAAGGATGAGCGCGAAGGGCAGCGGCTCGAGCCAATCCGGTACCGCCGTGATGGCCACCACCACCGCCGCGGCGATGCCCGCCCCCGTGTAGACCGCGCGCGAGAGCAGATCTCCCCCGCGCCACACCCCGTACCGGACCCGCTGCAGCGCGTGGTGCTCGCGCGCCAGCTGGAAGTAGCGCGGCAGCGCCACCGTGAAGATGCTGCGCTCCAGGCGCGCCCAGTAGCCGGGATCCACCGCCACCTCGGCGAAACGGCGGGAGACGTCGGCCAGCGCCAGCCGCGCCTCGGCCATCAGCTGCGCCTCCACCTCGCCGTCCCATGCTCCGAACCCGGGCCGGCGCCGCTCCAGCCACGTCAGCACGTGCTCGGTGACCTGGGGCAGCCGGAAACGATCGGGATACACGCGGGAGTTCCCCCTCATGCCGCGCAAGAGGCGGCGCGCCGAGTCTTCCATGTGTGTCCATTGCCCCACAATGCCCGACCCACCCGCGCACTCCCGGGCGATCCGGATCGGACCGAGTGCTCCATCCAGGTGCGCCGGAATGGGGCAGCCGATCTGTCCCACCCCCCTGGATTCCCAGCAATTCCGGCCATTTGCCGTTGGCAACGTCTTTGCTCTGCCCAGGGGAGGAAGGGCGGCCCGCTTGGACCGCCCCACCCTTCGAGGAGGAGCGACCATGGAAGTGCGATTCTACGGAGTGCGGGGGAGCATCGCGGTGTCGGGGGCGCACGCGGCGCGGATCGGGGGCAACACCTCGTGCCTGGAGGTGGTGAGCCAGGGGCACCGGCTCATTCTGGACGCGGGCACGGGCATCCGGGCGCTGGGCGAGGCGATGATGCGCGAGGGCGACCCGCGGAAGGCCACGCTCTTCTTCTCGCACCTGCATTGGGATCATGTGCAGGGCTTCCCCTTCTTCACGCCGGGCTACCTGCCCACCACGGAGCTGACGCTGTACGGCCCGGGGACGGACGGGGCACAGGCGCTCGAGTCGGTGCTGGCCAGGCAGATGGAGCCGCCTAACTTCCCGGTGCCGCTGTCCACCATGCGCTCGCGGATGACGTTCGGCTCGGCGCTGCACGGACGCACGGTGGAGGTGGGGCCCTTCCGGGTGACGCCCTTCGACGCGCCGCATCCCCAGGGGTGCCTGGCCTACCGGGTGGAGGCGGACGGCCACAGCTTCGTCTACGCCACGGACATGGAGATCTCCCTGGCCACGCTGGACCCCCGGGTGGCGCGGTGGATGGAGGGCGCGGACGCGCTGTGCCTGGACGCCCAGTACACCCCGGACGAGTACAACGGGATGAAGGGCATCCCGAAGAAGGGATGGGGGCACTCCACCATGGTGGACGCCGCCCAGGTGGCCTCGGCGGTGAACGCGCAGCGGCTGTTCCTGTTCCACCATGACCCGGCCCACAACGACGAGCAGGTGGAGAACATGGCCGAGGAGGCCCGCAACCACTTCGCCGCCACCGAGCCGGCGCGCGAGGGCAAGCGGATCATCCTCGGGGCCGCCTGCGCATGATCCGGAGGGGCACATGGGCCCGCACTGCGATAGTGTCCCCCCGGACTTCGAGCTTCCCCCCCTGCCCGTCATGGCCAACTCCCCGGACATCAGTCAGGTGCTGCTCCCGATCGGCGGGCTCGTCGGGCGCGAGATCGATCTCGATGCGTTCCTCCAGACGTTGATGGATCGCATCGCGGTGACGATGCAGGCGGACCGGGGAACGCTGTGGTTGTTGGACCCGGCGCGGGGCGAGCTCTTCTCGCGCGCGGCGCACCTGCCCGAGGTGTCGCAGATCCGCGTGAAGATGGGCCAGGGCGTGGCCGGCTACGTGGCCGAGCACGGCGAGCCGGTGAACATGCCGGACGCGCGGGGTGAGAGCCGCTTCTTCGCGGACATCGACAGGCTGACGGGCTATCGCACCACGACGATCCTCGCGGTGCCGCTGCGCGACTCGGAAGGCACCATCTACGGCGTGCTGCAGGTGCTCAACCGGCGCGGTGGCGGGCGCTTCACGGACGATGACGTGGAGCGGCTGATGGCCATCGCGGTGCAGGTGAGCTCCGCGCTGCAGAGCACGAGCCTGTACCAGGAGCTGCAGCGGGCGAAGGCTCAGCCGCAGGCGCCGGTGGGCTACTTCTTCAACCGGATCATCGGCGAGTCCGAGCCGCTCAAGGTCATCTACCGGCTCATCCAGAAGGCGGCGCCCACGGACGCCACGGTGCTGCTGCGGGGCGAGAGCGGGTGCGGCAAGGAGCTGTTCGCGCGCGCGGTGCACGTCAACGGGCCCCGGAGGGATCAGCCCTTCGTGAAGGTGGACTGCGCGGCGCTGCCCGCGTCGCTGATCGAGAACGAGCTGTTTGGCCACGAGAAGGGAGCCTTCACGGGGGCGGACCACCGGATGCCGGGCAAGTTCGAGGCGGCGGATGGCGGCACGGTGTTCATCGACGAGATTGGCGAGCTGCCGCTGCCGGTGCAGGGCAAGCTGCTGCGGGTGCTGCAGGACCGGGAGTTCGAGCGGGTGGGCGGCACGCAGACGATCAAGGTGGACGTGCGCATTGTCGCGGCGACCAATCGCGATCTGGTGAAGATGGTGGCGGAGGGGAAGTTCCGGGAGGACCTGTACTACCGCATCAAGGTGGTGGAGCTGGTGCTGCCGCCCTTGCGCGAGCGCGGGGGTGAGGACATCGAGCGGCTGGCGCGGCACTTCATGGCGGCGTCGGCGAAGCGGCACCGGCTGCCGCTGCCGGGACTGAGCGGGGTGGCGCTGGAGCGGCTCAAGCGCTACCGGTGGCCGGGCAACGTGCGCGAGCTGGAGAACTGCATCGAGAGCGCGGTGGTGCTGTGCGAGGGGGAGATCCTCGAGGAGCACCTGCCCCTGCCCAAGGGGGTGGGCGCGCCGCCGGCCCCGGTGGAGTCCGGTGAGGCGGCGGTGGCCGAGGGCGGCACCGGCGAGTTGCTGCCGCTGGCCGAGGTGGAGAAGCGTCACATCCTGCGGGTGCTGGACTCGGTGAGAGGCAACCGGACCGCGGCGTCGAAGGTGCTGCAGATCGGCCGCAACACGCTGGGCCGGAAGCTCAAGGAGTACGGGATCGCCGACGAGGGGTAGCCCCGACGCCCGCACACGGGGCGCGCGAACGGGCCACCCTCTCCGCCCTCTTGGCAGGTCTCTCCCGGACCCTCATCCATGATGGATGAGCCGGAGGGATTCCATCGCCACGAGGTGAACACCGGGAGGGGTACCGCCGCGAGGCGTTCGCACGCCGGCCGCTCGCCCTGCTGCTGATCGTGGGATTGGGCGTGGCGCTCACCGCCGGCCTGGTCATGTTCGATCAGAGGGCTCGTCACGGCCAGGAGCAGGAGGCCCTTGCCCAGCAGGCCGCTCGCGCCCACGAGCTCGCGTCCGAGCTGCGGTACCAGCTCCGGGCCTCGGAGCAGCTCCTGGACACCCTGGCCTCGCTCACCGGCCCCCTCCGGGAGCAGCACGAGGTCGAGGAGCTGCTCCGCCGGATGCTGCCCTCCGCCCCGAAGCACGTGGTCTATGGGCTCGGAGTGTGGTTCGCGCCCGGCCGGTTCGCGCCCGGCATGCGCTACATGGGCCCCTACATCCACCAGGACCCAAAGGGAGGGCCCCAGATCCTCACCTACGAGTGGTCCACGTCCGCCTACGACTACCCGGAGCAAGACTGGTACCGGCAGACGTGGCAGCAGGGCGGGCGCATCGTCCTCTCCGAGCCCTACTTCGACATGGATCAGACGTACGTGAGCCTGACGCGGGTCTTCTTCGATGACGAAGGCCGGCCGCGCGGGATCGTGAGCGTGGACCTCATCCTCCCCATGATTGGGGAGGTGGTCCGTCAGGCCAATGTCTCCCCAGCGGAGGAGACCCTCTCGCTCGTCAGCCCTCACGGCGCGCTCATCGCGCACCCGCGGGGACAAGAGCTCCTCGCCTGGGCCCAGGCACGGGGACGCTCCGTGCGGAGTCTGGCCGAGCTCAGCCTCGAGGATCTGCGGACCTGGGAGCGGGAGCAGGGGTTGGAACGGGGGTGGCGAACCACCGAGGTGAGCGTCCCGACTGCCGGCTGGCGGGTGTTCGCCTCGACGAAGGAGGACGTGCTCTTCCAGAACGTGCGCCATCAGCGGTGGTTGGTGGTGGCCCTCGGCCTCATGCTCTGGGTAGGGCTGGGAGCGAGCGGACTGGTCATGGCCCGCTCGGAGCGGAACCGGGCCCTGGTCCGCACACTCGCCGAGCGCCAGCGCCAGGAGGAGGAACGGCGGCGGCTGCTCGCCCAGGTCCAGCGGCGCTCGGCGGAGCTCCAGGCCATCATCGAGAGCATGGTCGAAGCCGTCATCGTGGTGGATGCCGGGGGAAACGTCACCCTGGCCAACCGGGCCGCGCTGGCGCTGTTCGGGCAATCGTCGTGCGAGGGCCATCGCCTCGACACCGCGTACCAGGAGCAGACCCCCCAGGGGTTGGAGGGGCAGGTGCTTGCCTTCGACGCCCTGCCTCTCCCCCGGGCCTTGAGGGGCGAGCAGGTGGACGACGCCGACCTCGTCGTCAACCTGCCCCCGCCGAACCGGCGGCGCGTCCTGCGGGTGAACGCCGCGCCCATCCAGGACGAGTCGGGCCACGTCATCGCCGCCGTGGCGGTGGGGCGCGACATCACCCAGGCCATCGAGCTGGAGCGGCTCCAGAGCGAGTTCGTGAAGATGGCCGCGCACGAGCTGAAGACGCCCCTGGCGGTGATGAAGTCCTTCGCCCAGCTCGCCTGCCGGACGGCGCATCCGCCTCCCGCGCTGCGCCGGCAGCTCGAGGGCATCAGCGTGGGCGCGGACCGGATGGACCGGGTGGTGCGCACGTTGCTGGATGCCTCGCAGCTCCAGCTCGGCCGGTTGCATCTGGAGAAGAAGGAGCTGAGCCTGCGCGCGTTGGTGGAGGCCGCCGCCGCGAGCACCGCCGCCCGTCATCCGCGCCATCCGCTCCACGTGCGGCCGGGACCGGACGCGTGGGTGCTCGGCGATCGGACGCGGCTGGAGCAGGTGCTCACCGAGCTGATGGACAACGCCGCGCGCTACTCGGCCGCGGGCTCTCCCGTGGAGGTGTCCCTCACCGTGGAGGACGGAGAGGTGGAGGTCTCCATCCGGGACGAGGGGATTGGCATCGCGGAGGAGCAGCGGGAGCGGATCTTCGAGCGCTTCTACCGCGCCCATGCGGGGACGCCCCACGATCGCGGCGGCATGGGCCTGGGACTGTACCTCTCGCGAGGCATCCTCCTGCTGCATGGAGGCCAGGTGGAGCTGGAGAGCCGGGAGGGCGAGGGCACCCACGTGCGCTTCCGCCTGCCACGTCTCCCCGAGCAGCAGCCCGCAGCGGACGTGGCCTCGATCCAGGCGCACGTGCGTTCTGCTCTTGAACCAGACAGTGAAGCACCTGGCCACTGATAGGCACGGGGAGCGTGCGGCCGGGCGGCCGTCCCAGACCGGGGGGCGAGCCACGAGCTGCTTCTCCCCCGCTCCCGCCGTGAAGACCCTCGACGAGGAGTGCACAGCGGGCCCGGCCGCGAGGGACCGTGGCCGGGATGGTGATGCACATGGGGACGGCGGCGACCCTGCCCCGCGGGGTGATGATCGTTCGCAAGGTGCGCGAGCAACCCAGGCGGCTCCTCCCGCTGGCGGTGGTGGCCATGGCGCTGCTCGTCTGGGCCGGGTACCGCGCCTGGGTGGCGCACCAGCCGTACACCTGGGCGGGCACCGTGGAGGCCCGGGACATCGCCGTGGGCTCGCGCGTGGGAGGCCGGGTGAAGGACGTGCTCGTCCGCGAGGGCGATCGCGTGGAGCCCGGCCAGCCCCTCGTCGTGCTGGAAGCGGGAGACCTGCCAGCCCAGCGCCTCCAGGCGGAAGGCCAGTTGCTTCAGGCCCAGGCCGCGCTCGACAAACTGCGAGGCCAGGGACACACGGGGGGAACCGGCAGCCTCGCCGAGCAGGTGGCCCGTGCCCGCGCCGAGCTCACCGCCACCCAGGTGGCCCTGGAGAAGGCGGAGCTGGATGCACGGCGTGCGCGCACGCTCTTCCAGCAGCAGGTGACCACCCGCGCCGAGCTGGACACCGCGGAAAGCTCGCTGCGCCAGGCCCGCGCCGAGCGGGATGCCCGCCGCGCCAGGCTCCAGGAGTTGGAGCAGGGAACGGACGCCGACGTCCGCGCGCAACAGGGCCTGGTGGAGACGGCGCGGGGACGGCTGGAGGCCATCGACGTGGCGTTGGGGGAGCTGAGCATCCGCGCGCCGGTGGCCGCTCGCGTGGAGTCGCTGGACCTGCGGCCCGGAGACCTGCTCGCGGCCAATGCCACCGCGGCCACGCTGGTGGAGGATGAGCAGCTCTACGTGCGCATCTACGTGCCGGAGACGCACCTCGGCAGGCTGCGGCCGGGGAGCGAGGTGCCCGTGCGCGTGGACTCCTTCCCGGAGCGCACCTTCACGGGCGTGGTGGAGAACATCGCCTCGCAGGGCGAGTACACCCCGCGCAACCTCCAGACGCCGGACGAGCGGGCCTCGCAGGTGTTCGCCACGCGCATCGGCCTGCGCGAGGATGGCCGGCGCCTGCTGCGCGCGGGGATGGCCGCCTACGTCTCGGTGCCGAAGTGAGCGCGCCCGAGCCCACCATCTCCGTCCGGGGGTTGACCCGGCGCTTCGGGGACTTCACCGCGTTGGACCGCGTGGACCTCGAGGTCCACGGCGGCTCCATCTACGGGATGCTCGGGCCCAATGGCAGCGGCAAGTCCACGCTCATCCGCATCCTCTGCGGGCTGCTGTCCCCCACCGAGGGCGGCGCACGGGTGCTCGGCCTGGACGTGGCGCGCGAGGGCGAGGAGATCCGCCGCCGGATCGGCTACATGAGCCAGCGCTTCTCCCTCTACGAGGACCTCACCGTGCTGGAGAACCTCCGGTTCTACGCGCGCATCTACGGCCTGTCCGGAGAGCGGGCGCGGCGGCGGCTGGAGGCGGCCGTGGAGCTCACGCACATCGGCCCGTACCTGGAGCGGCGGGCGGGGCTGCTGTCGGGCGGGTGGAAGCAGCGGCTGGCGCTCGGGGCGGCGCTGATGCACGAGCCGCAGGTGGTGTTCCTCGATGAGCCCACGGCCGGGATTGATCCGGTGGCCCGGCGCGAGCTGTGGGACTTGCTCTTCCTGCTAGCGGCCGAGGGCGTCACGCTCTTCGTCACCACGCACTACATGGATGAGGCCGAGCGCTGCGGCGAGGTGGGGTACCTGTACCTCTCGAAGCTGCTCGTCACGGGCACGCCGGAGGAGCTCAAGCAACTGCCCGCGGTCCACCGTCCGGGCGAGCGCCGCCTCGCGGTGGAGACACCGCACCCGGCCCGAGCGCTCGCCTTCCTGCGCACCGTGCCCTGGTGCCACGGCGCCACCCTCTTCGGACAGTCCGTGGAGGCGCTGGTGGACACGGGCTTCACGGACGCCGAGGTGCTCGAGCGGCTGGAGGAAGCGGGCTTCCCCGGCGCGGAGGTGCGTCCCATCGCGCCCTCGCTGGAGGACGTCTTCGTGGCGCTCACCGAGCAGGCCGCGCGCGAGCGGGAGGGCCCGGGCACGGCGGTGGTGCCCCGCTCCGGGCTCGTGGAGGTGCACCCATGAGACCGAGTGCCATCTGGGATTCCTTCGTCGCCGTCATGCGCAAGGAGTTCGTCCATGTGCGCAGGGACCGGGCCACGCTCATGGCCGCGCTCTCCATTCCCCTCTTCCAGCTCATCCTGTTCGGGTTCCTGGATCAGACGGTGCGGCACGTGCCCACGGTGGTGGTGGACCAGGACCGGACGAGCGCCAGCCGTGCGCTGGTGGAGCAACTCGAGGCCACCGACACCTTCCGCGTGGTGCTGGTGACGTCGGATCCGGGCGAGGCCCGGGAGCGCATCGTCCAGGGCCGGGCGAAGGTGGGCGTGGTGCTGCCTCCGGACTTCGGGGCCGCGCGAGAGGGGGCCGCACCGGGAAGGCATGCCTCGATCCTGGTGCTCATCGATGGCTCGGACTCGGTGGTCAGTTCGCAGGCGCTGGCGGCGGTGAACGGGCTGGCGGCGAAGGTGAACCTGGACGCGCTCACCGAGCGGGTGGGCGCCGCGGCCGAGCCAGTGTTCGATGCGCACCCGCTCGTCCTCTTCAACCCGAGCGGCCGCACGGCCAACTACATCATCCCGGGACTGGTGGCCGTGCTGCTGCAGATCGTCGCCACGCTGCTCACGGCGGTGGCCATCGTGCGCGAGCGGGAGAAGGGCACGCTGGAGCAGTTGCTGGTGACGCCCGTGCACCCGCTCGGGCTGATGCTGGGGAAGCTGGTGCCCTACCTGTTGCTGGGCATGGCGGAGATGACGCTCATCCTGCTGGCCATGCGCTTCGCCTTCGGCGTGCCCATCCGCGGCAACCTGGTGTTCCTCTTCGCGATGGCGGTGGTGTACCTGTTCGCGCTGCTGTCCCTGGGGCTGTTCGTCTCCACGCGCGCGAAGACCCAGGCGCAGGCCCAGCAGATGTCGCAGCTCTTCATCCTCCCGTCCATCTTCCTCAGCGGCTACATCTTCCCGGTGTCCGGCCTGCCGTGGCCCCTGTATGCGATCGGGCGGATCCTCCCGGCCACGCACATGGTGGAGATCATGCGCGGCGTGGTGCTGCGCGGCGCGGGGCTGATGGATCTGCTGCCCAATGTGCTCGCGTTGATGGCCCTCTCCGCCGCCCTGCTCGGGCTGAGCGTGCGCCAGTTCCAGAAGGTGACGGCTTGAGGATTCACAGCATTCGCACCGATGCGTCCAGTCATGTGGTGGCGGGGAAAGGCCGCGGGGAGAAAGCCCACCTCTGAACAGCACCGGCATGGAGGCAGAAGGTCGGCTGCAAGCCCGTCTGCGGAAAACCCGTCGCGAAGAGGCGGGAGTCATCCGTGAGTCACAAAGCACGTGTCCTCGCTCCACCCGCCCAAACCCACGGAGGAGGACCGTGATGCCGGAGCAACCGTTGACTGGTGTGGCGCCCAAGAGCTTCCACCAGGAGCTGCTGCGAGCCCTGGATGAGCGCCGCTCGCTCATCCCACTGCGGGCGGATCTGAAGCTCACCAAGACACCGCACAACTACAGCGAGGCCCTGTTGCTGCGGGATCTGGATCTGGAGAAGGCCGTCGATGCATGGATCGAGGAGCGGACGGATTACGAGACGCTCATCTCCCGCTACGCCCACTCCGACAGCCGGCTCAGCTCGCGGCAGTGGCCCCGGCATGTTCCGGTGCGCATCCTGTCGGGCCAGGGCTCCATCTGCTCGGGCAAGAACATCTTCCTGTTCTTCTCGGGCGAGACCGAGGATGACTGCGTCGGCTTCGAGTTCGTCGATGTCTGGTCGAACCTCTTTCAGCAGGCCGTCTTCCCCTGCATGCGCCGCACCTTCGACGTGGAGAGCCAGTACTCCGTCCTGACGCAGCTCGTTCCGGCGCTGGATCGCACCATCTATCTCGCCTCCGTCTTCCACGAGATCGGCCACCGGGTCAGCTTCCACAAGGTGTCGCCCACGAAGGATCCGCGCAATCTGCTGGAGGGCCTCACCTTCGACGTGCTGGGCGAGCTGTCCACCGACAGCCTGCTGTGCACCCATCTGTCAGAGTTCCCGGAACTGAGCCTGTTCGTCTTCTTCCAGCGCATCTACTGGTTCGGACGACGGGGCTACCGGGACAACCCCTGGAGTGGTGGCCTCAACACGGACAACGATGCCTGGATTGGCTCGTACCTGTGGAATCTCGCGCTGGAGCGGGGGGCGGTGGTTCCGGGCACCGGCGGCTACCACCTGAGCGCGGATGGTTTGAGTGAGCTGTTTCCAGCGGCGCTGGCGGACATCGACGAGCTGGGGGACACGCTCGCGCGCCACGGGAGCGCCGCGGCCCAGGAACGGCTGGCGCGGGATTGGATGAAGCAGCGTGTCACCTGGAACCAGCAGGGTTCGGTTTTCGCCCTGCCCGCCTCGCTGCGAGAGATGTTCGCCGCCTGCCAGGACATCCCCGAGGAGCCGCACTTCACGCCGTTGTTGACCTCGCCGCTCGCGGCGGACGCCTTCTGGCCGGGGGGCCGCTAGTCATGGGCTCGACCGGGAAGAACAGGCTCGCCGCGAGAGCCGCCGCCGCGGGGATTGCGTCCATCGCCATCTGGTCGGTGGCACCCGTCCTCGTGAAGTGGGGCGTCAGCGGAGCCAATATCGCGCTGTTCCTCGTGCTGCGCTTCACCATCTCCGCGCTGGGGTTCGTGGGGATGGTCCCCACCCTCTGGGCCCGGCGCCGTAGCCTGCCAGGGCGCATCTGGGGGCTGCTGTTCCTGTGCCTGGGCGCCAACTTCTATCTCCAGACGCTCGCGCTGGAGACCCTGCCCGCCGCCGCCTACATCGTGCTGTTCGCACTGAACCCGCTGCTGTCCTTCCTGGTGCTGCGCCTCCCGCTCACCCGGAGGACCGTGGCGGCGGCGGCGGGTGCCATCCTCGGTGCAGCGGTCTTCATGGCGGCGGGGGACGGATCGTGGGCGTTGCCACGGCCCGCGGGCCTGCTGGCCATGGCGGGCGGGATGCTCACATGGGTCATGTACACGGCCCTGCTGCCGCCCCTGCAGCGGGTCTACACGGATGCGGAGGTGTCGGGGGTGACGAATCTGGTGGCCCTGGCCGCGGTGGCTCCTGTCTGCCTCGCGCACCTCGTGAGTGGCACGGGACTGGAGCTTCCCGGGCGCGCGTTGATCGCGGCCATCGCGTTGGGCGTGCTGCTCCCGCTCGCCTACTGGATGTTCTCGTACTCCGTTCGCCGGGCTCCCGTCTTCGGCATCCTCTGCCAGTACCTCGAGCCTGTCCTGGGCGTCCTGCTGGCCGTGCTGCTGTTGGGAGAGCGCTTGCTGCTCCATCAATTCGTGGGGGGCGCGATCGTCATCACGGCGATGGGGCTGGTGCCGCTGTCACCGTCCAACACGTGAAGCCAGTGAAGAGGAAAACCATCCATCCCAGAGGGACATCATGTCTGTCTTGCTGATTGTCGAAACGTCCGATGTGGGAGCTCGCTTCACGGCCGAGGCCGCGCGGGCACTGGGCTTCGAGCCGCTGTTCCTGTGCGACCTGGGGAGCTACCAGGCGGATACCCGCCGGGAGTTGGAGGCGTATCCGGTGCTGGACGGAGCCACGGGCGACGCGGCCACCCTGGCACGGCGCGTGCGCGCGCACCTCGGAGAGCGAGGAAGCGTGGTAGGGGGTGTCATCACCCTGCTGGATAGCCGCCTGTGTGTGGCCCGGGAGTTGGCGGAGCGGCTGGGCTGCCCCGGCCTGGATCCCGCGGTGGACGACTTGAAGGACAAGGCACGGGTGGCGGCGCTCATCCCGGAGTTCAGCCCGCGGAGCATCTCGTTCGAGCGGGGGAACATCCCCTGGGCACGCATCGAAGCGGTCTGGCGGGAGTCGGCGCGGGGCATCGTGCTCAAGCCCCGGGCCACGGCGGGAGCGATTGGTTTCACGGCCATCCCACCCGGGGAGGAGCTGCGGCCCGCGGTGGAGAGGGCGCTGGCCTCGGCGGAGATCCCCGGCTTCCTCTCGCCCGACGCGTGGCTCTGCCAGGAGTTGCTCTCGGGCGAGCTGTGCAGCCTGGAGGGGTACGTCCTCGGGGGACGCGTGCACCCCATCACCGTGTCGGGGCGACGCAAGGTCGGCTCGACCGAATCGCAACTGCTCCTCCCCTACGAGGAGCACATCTCGTCACACGCGGTGGGTGTCATGCAGGAGGCGGTGGCCTGCCTCGTTCATCGTGCTGGGCTGC
This sequence comes from Archangium gephyra, assembly GCF_042230915.1. Taxonomy (GTDB): domain Bacteria; phylum Myxococcota; class Myxococcia; order Myxococcales; family Myxococcaceae; genus Archangium; species Archangium gephyra_B. The sequence goes on from NZ_CP102578.1 coordinate 6,528,404, forward strand.
GGTATGGCTATTTCCACTGTGAGTTCCTCGTCGACGGCGATGTGGCCCGGTTGATCGATGCGAACATGGGCCGCCTCGGAGGGGGCAGCATGGGCCCGCAGCTCGCGCTCTCGCTCGGCCTGGACCCGGTGACGCTGTACAGCCACGTCCTCCGGGTATCGCTGGGGTTGGCCGAGCCGGCCGACCACCTTCCCTCCAGGCCGGCCCGGGCCACCTGGGGCCTCCTCTACGGAATGAAGGAGGGCGGCTTCCTGAAATCGGTGCACGTCCCGGAAGGAAGCGGCTGTCACCACCTCCAGATATTGGAGACGAACCAGGCCATCCCGAGGATGGGGCAGAACAACTGGTCCTGGGTCGGCATGCTCTGGGGCATCACCGGAGATGTGGCGGCGGGCCTGCGCGATTTCTGGCTGGAGACGCCCACGGGACGAGAGCAGCCCGCCTACTGAGCGGGTGGTGCTGACGATGCGCTTCCAGCGGCGCATCGTCAGCGCCCCATGAACCGGCGTGAACCGGCCGAGGCCGCTGTAGGCTTGGGGCGATGACGATCGAGTTCTATGAGCGCCATGCCGAGGACTATTTTCGCACCACGGTCGGCATCGACATGGCCGTGCCTCGCGAGCGCTTCACGAAGCTGTTGAGCCCCGGCGCGCGGGTGCTCGACGCAGGCTGCGGCTCCGGACGCGATGCGCGCGTCTTCCACGAGCTGGGCTTCCACGTGACGGCCTTCGACGCGTCCCCACGGCTGGCCGCCCTGGCGCGGGTGCATACCGGGCTGCCCGTGACGGTGAGCACCTTCCAGGAGGTGGCCTGGCGCGAGGCGTTCGATGGGATCTGGGCTTCGGCGTCCCTCCTTCATGTGCCTCGGGCGGAGCTGCCTTCGATCATGAGGCGGCTGAGGGATGCGCTGGTGCCGGGCGGCGTCTGGCACATGTCCTTCAAGTACGGCACGGGCGAGCGTGAGGTGGAGGGGCGGCTGTTCACCGATCTCGATGAACGGGCCGCAGAGGCGCTCGTGGCCGAGGTCGGCGGCCTGGAGGTCGTCTGGATGGGCGTGGAGCCCAGCCGCAAGCCCCAGACGCCGGACGAACGCTGGCTGGTCCTCCTCTGCCGACGCTCGGCCTGACAGGCAATCGCCTCAGCCCACGAGCACCCAGGCCGCGGCCACGGTACGCCGGAGGCGCCCCTGGCTGGGGAGGGCCTCCTGTGCGGGGAATTCACACATCCGTCGTGCGCGGGCACCAGTAGTAGGCGGTGCGGAAGCACTCCACGACGAACGTCCTGATGCGGAACGCGGCCTGGACATTGCCCAGCTCGGACTCGTCCAGCTCGTTGAGGGGAGCGCCGGAGGGGTTCTCGGGCACCTGCGCACGCTCTTGGGGGGACAGACTGGCACGGAAGGTGGGGTCCTTCCATGCCCGGAGGATGGCCTCTCTGTGCATCATGGCTGCCTCTTTCGTAGGCCCGCCCCGGGAGTGGAGCGGGCATCTGGAAGGGGACCGGGGACTGCTTTTGTGAACGGCCGGGCATGGATTCGCCGCCGCCGGCCCGGCGACGCTTCATGACTCGACCAAAGGCCTCAGCCCGCGAGCACCCAAGCCGCGGCCACCGTGAGCGTCCCGGCCACCGCGAACAGCTTCCACGCCCGCCGCGCCAGCACCGTGCCCGTGACCTCGCTCGCGTTGCCGAGGATCACCATCGCCGGGCCGCCCTGCTTCCCGCACAGCTCGTACACGCCCGGCACCGGACCCTGCCTCAGCTCCCCCACCACCAGGCACTCCTCGCCGAGCCGCCCCACCCGCTCGTACGAGAGCGACTCCTCCACCACCCGGCCCTCCGCCGGCACTCCCGTGCCCGTCTCCGCCAGCGGCTTGCCCATCTGACAGCGGAGGATCCGCTCCGGCGCCAGCAGCAGCTTCGGCGAGAAGCTCACCGCCGCCTCCGCCTTCTCTCCCCTCACCTGCAGCACCGGCGCGTACCCCCGCTCCATCGACAGCAGCGGTCCCTTGCTCCCGTCCGGCATGATCCCGCGCAGCTCCGCCTCGTAGAAGGCGCACACCACCCCGCCCGGCGACGTCACCTGATCGCTCGACGCCAGCCGGCCCCGGTACACGCCCCATCCCGGAGAGCGGCCCTCGCGCAGCGCCGCCATGCCCTCGTCGATGCTCCGGGGCGCCTCGGCCCGCAGCGCATCCGCGCGCACCCAGACCCGCGAGCCCACCACCGCCAGCCCCGCCGCCGCCACCAGCAGCGCGAGCCCCAGCCCATCCCCCAGCGTCCCCGGGGACACCCACATGAAGGGCCCGGCCCGGTAACGCAGCGTGATGATCGCGAAGAGCACCGCCAGCAGACCGAACCACGCCATCGGCCACTGCGGCATGAAGGCCCGGGCATCCTTGCGGCCAAAGGAGAACGCCGCCACCACCAGTGCACCCAGGCCCGCCGCGTACAGCGGGGCGAATGCCCACCGCAAGTCCATGGCTCCCCCTCGACCCGGAGTCAAAACCGCGGCTCGCGCGCACGGACGACGGCCGCGGCCCGGCCAAAGGTGGGGACGCCTTTCTCGCTCCGCAAGAGCACACCAGGAGCGAGCCCCCGTGCACTCTCGGACAGGGGCTCGTCCCGCGGGACGAGTCCTCCCATCACTCCTGTTGGGTTTCCGCCACCTTGCTGGTGTGCGCGGACTTCTTCGTCTGGAGGCCCCGCACCACCACGTCGTCGAAGGTGCAGACCAGGTTGCGGCACCCCACCGCCACCTTCGCCGAGCGCCCCTGGAACCCCTCCAGGTACTTGTGCGCGAAGGGCTCGGAGGAGCCGTTGAGGAACGCGTGCACGTCCACGCCGTTCTTCCGCTTCTTCAGCTGCAGCTTCACGCGGAAGGGGCCGGCGGGCACGGGCGTCTCGTCCTGCACCAGGCTCTCCACCTCCTGCGCGCTGTTGCCCACCACTTCCTGCCCATCCGCGGTGGTGTACTTCCAGCCCAGCCGCATGCCCGCTTCCGGAATGGCGAAGACGGACACCTGCAGGCCCGTGACGCGGTAGGACAGCTCGGCGTAGTGCTGCGCGTCCGGCTCCTGGACGTAGCTCCTGTCCAGGGGGCTCGCGCTCATCAGCACCTCGGCGGAGAAGTCGTCGCTGGAGAAGTAGCGGTGCGCCAGGTACGCGCGCGGAATCAACTGCCCGCCGCTGGCCTCATCGCCTCCCTGCACCACCTGGAGCTGGCCGTTCTGCAGCTTCCACGTCCCCGCGTGGGCGTTCAGCTCCTCCTGGCCCGCCACGAAGTCCACCCCCAGCCGCACCCGCCCGTCCGCCAGATCCTCCACCGTCGAGGCGATGAACAGATCCCCATCCGTGTTGGCCGGCCACGGCTTGCCCGCCGCCACCCAGCGGGGGCCCCACGAGCCGAGCACCAGCTTCCCGGTGGCCGATTGGTAGAGGGTCGCCGGGCCCCACACCTGCCTCGCCCCGGCGAAGATCACCACCATGCCGCCCACCGCCGAGAGCACCGCCCGCACCGTGCGCCAACCCGTGCTCAGCCGGCGCTGCACCGGGCTCAGCTCCTCCTGGGCCCGCAGCGCTCCGGGCGGCAGCGAGGTACCCGACACGAGCCCCTCGAGCGCCCGGCACACCTCGGCGGCCTTCGGGTAGCGCGCCTCGGGCTCGTTCTCCAGCAGCCGCGCCACCACCTCGTCCACGCGCGCGTCCAACCCCTGCACACGCTCGGACGGCAGCTTGAAGCGTCCCACCGGAATCTCGCCGGTGAGCATCTCGTAGAGCACCACGCCGAAGGAGAAGAGGTCCGCCCGCCCGTCCACGTTCTTCGCGTCCCGGCGCTGCTCCGGGGCCATGTAGTTGAGCGTCCCCATGGCCACCGACGTGGCGGTGAGCTGCAGCCGTGAGTCCGGCCGGCGGATGCCCGCCAGCCCGAAGTCCGCCACCTTCACGTGCCCGCGCCCATCCAGCAGGATGTTCTCCGGCTTCAGGTCGCGGTGGATGATGTCCTTGTCGTGCGCGCACTCGATGGCCCGCGCCACCTGCAGCGCCAGACGCAGGGCCTCGGAGGGCGACAGCTCGCGCATCACGTCGCGCAGCGAGCGCCCCTCCACGTACTCCATCACGAAGTAGTAGTGCTCCCCCGCCACCCCGCGATCGATGATCTGCACGATGTTGGGGTGGTTGAGCGCCGCGAGCGCCGTGGCTTCCTTGTCGAAGCGCGTGACGAACTCGGGATCCTTCGCCAGGCGCGGGGGCAGGATCTTCACCGCCACCATGCGGCGCAGCGACTTCTGCCGCGCCAGCCACACCTCGCCCATGCCGCCCCGGCCCAGCACGCGCACCAGCTCGTAGCCGGGCAGCTCCACCGAGCCGGCGACGAACGTGCCCTCCCCGTCGGGCGCCCGCAGCTCCAGCGCCGTGCCCGCCGAGGGCAACGAGGGGCGCACCAGCGTGGGCGCGGACAGCTCGGGCTCCAGGGCCGGGGCCGGCGCGGAGCGCACCGGGAAGCGGGCACCGCAGGCGCACGCCACCTCGTGGCCGTCCGCGAGGCCGCTCACATCGTGCGCGCGAGCACAGCTGGGGCAGTTCAAGGTCGTCATCGCTGCGAGTTGGTGATCTCCAGCCCGAGGACCCGGAACGCCTGCACACCCTTCTCCTTGCCCTTCACCTGGGTGACGGGCAGGGGCTCCACCTCGAAGCCGGTGCCGGCCTTCTGCACGGTGCTCTGGTTGGCCACCACGTCGCCGCCCCTGGCCAGGCCGCACAGGCGCGAGGCCGTGTTCACCGTATCGCCGATGGCGGTGAACTCATGGCGCTCGGTGCTGCCCATGTAGCCCACGACGGCCTGGCCGGTGTTCACGCCGATGCCCACCTCGATGGGAGGCTTGCCCGCCGCCATGCGCGAGCCGTTGAGCACCTCCACCGCGTCCTGCATCTCCAGCGCCGCGCGCAGGGCCCGTGCCGGATCGTCCGCGTGCGGCGAGGGAGGTCCCCACACCGCCATCACGCAGTCGCCGATGAACTTGTCCAGGTTCCCCTCGTGGCGGAACACCACGCCCGCCATCAGGGTGAAGAACTCGTTGAGCATGGACACCACCTCCTGCGGAGACTCGTTCTCCGACAGGGTGGTGAAGCCGCGGATGTCCGCGAACAGGCACGTCACTTCCGCCAGCCGGCTCTGCCGCAGGTCTTCCGTCTCGCCGCGGATCACCGCCTCGGCCACCGCCCGGGACAGGAAGCGGCTGAGCTCGGCGCGGGTGATGGCCTCGGCCTGGATCTGCTCGCCCAGCGCCGCGTTCTCCAGGGCGATGGCCGCCTGCGCGGCGATGCCCGAGAGGATGGTCAGGTCCTTCTCCGAGAAGGCGTTGGTCTGCTGGCGCGAGTCCAGGAAGAGCACCGCCTCCAGCTTGCCCTTGGCCAAGAGCGGCACCGCCATGGCCGAGCGGATGCCCTGGGCCACGATGCTCTCCGAGGAGGAGAAGCGCTCGTCGATGATGGCATCCGCGGTGAGCACGCCCTTCTTCGTCTCGGCCACCTTCTGCAGCACGGTGTCGGAGACCATGACGTTGGGGGGGCTGCCCTGCCGGTGCTTCATCGCCACGGCGTTGAACTGGCCGTCCGGGCCCGGCTTGAGGACGACGCCGTGGTCCGCCGCCAGCAGCTGGAAGGCCACCGAGAGGATCTGCTCGAAGAGATCCGCCTGTTTGCCCTGCTGGCTCACCTGGCGGTGGAACTCGTAGGCGATGCGCAGCTTCTCGTACTCGCGCTTGAGGGTGGCCAGCTCCTGGATCTGCTCGGCGGGCCGGAAGTTCTGCGGCACCTGCTGATCCATCTGCGCGAGGAACGCGGGGATGGAGTGCGACTGCGCCACCACCGTCACCCGCGGAGCCGCCCGCCCCGGCGAGGCGCTCGGGCCCGCGACGGGGGGCTGGGCGGAGGCCGGCTCGCCGGAGTGGAAGATGAGCTTGGAGGTACCCAGGCTGATCTCATCCCCGTCCCGCAGCCGCAGCTCCGCCACGCGCTTGCCGTTGACGAAGGTGCCGTTGGAGGAGCCCAGATCGCGCAGGATGAAGTCGCGCCCCATGCGCTCGATGGTGGCGTGCTCCTTGGACACCTCGCGATCCACCAGCCGCACCGTGTTGGACGGGTGGCGGCCCAGCGTCGTCAGCTCCCCCAGGGGGAACTCCCCGGTCGTTCCATCCGGGAACCGGCCCTTGAGGTACGGGCCCCGTGGGCTGGGGGATTTTGCGGATTGGGTGGAACCTTGACTCACGCGCGAGACCTCGACGGTCCGGACATCGACGGAACCGGCGGGACACTACCAGAGCCGCTGAAGCGCCGGAACGCCCACGCGGGCCTGCCTGGACGCCTGTTTCAGGGGACCGAAACCGGACTTTCCGGGGTTACCGGAGAATCTGAACGGGACGCCCGGCCCCCCAGCGGCAGGGGATTCTTGAAGGCGATGCCAATGGACGGGTACAGGGTGACCCCCCCCAGGTCGCGCCGCTGGCCGAAGACGACGGGGCGGCAGTCGGTGTAGCCGCCGGTGAGCTCGGCGTAGAGGTGGACGTACTTGTAGCCCAGGGCGAAGCCCACGCTGGCGCCGTAGAAGTGGCTCGTCACCTCGGCCGGCAGGGACAGGTCGAAGCCGGACACGTCCTGGCCCTCGCGCGAGACGTCCACCAGCCGCGAGTCCAGCGAGGTGCGGCTGTAGATGTACTTGGGGGCGGCGTACAGCTTGAAGATGTCCCCCAGGTCCATGCTCAGGTAGACGGGGACCTCCAGGTCCCACCGCGAGAAGTCGTCGATCTTCACGATCTCCAGCGCGTCCAGGACGGGGCTCTTGAAGACGTGGCGGGAGTAGGCCACGCCGAGGGCCAGGTCGTAGGACTTGCGCTGGTAGTCGGGCAGGGAGTCGTCCTCGGGATCGCCGCCGTGCGCCAGGCGCACCTTGCCGTCGAAGCGCAGGGAGGTGGTGCTCAGGCGCAGGCCCAGGTCCAGGGTGTTGGACTCCAGCAGGCCGGTGCGGATCATCAGCTCGTTGGCCGGGCCGGGAGGGGCCACCGCGAGCGCCATGCCCACGCCGAGCAGCCGCTGGGCCTCGGCCTCCTCCAGGTGGTAGGGCTCGCCCGAGCGGACGGTGTCGTGGATGGCCTTGCCCTGGACGATGCCCTCGTTGATCAGCGTGCCGAGCTGGCCCACCGGGGTGAAGACGCCTACCGCGCCGGACACCTGGATCTGGCCCCGGGCGAGCGGCTTCGCCGTTTGCATCGTGGACAGGGTGGAGGCACAGCCGGTGGCCAGCAGGAGGGCGAGCAGGGGGACGAGTCTCATGGGGGGCGGTACCTTACGTCCGGGGATGTCGGGTTGTCAGGCCCCCAGCCATTCGTTCCTTCCGCTCAGGCCACCCGGGCTGTTAAGGGAAGCCCCGTGCGAATCAAGCAGAAACCCGAAGATTTCTCCGTCAAGGAGTCGTACCGCTTCGACGAGGTGCCGAGCGGTCGCCACCGCGTCTACCTGATGGACAAGCAGAAGCTGTCCACCTTCGACGCGGCGGACCGTATCCGCGACGCCTTCGGTCTCAGGCCCGGCTCCATCTCCTACTGCGGCTTGAAGGACAAGCAGGGCCGCACCGAGCAGCTCATCGCGGTGGACGGGGCGGACGTGGACATGCAGGACCCCGATCTGCGCCTGAAGTACCTGGGGCGCACGGACCAGCCGCTGTCGGCCGCCAACATCACCTCCAACCGCTTCGCCGTCACCGTGCGCATGCTGACGGAGGAGTCCATCAGCCCGCTCAACCTGGCCGCCGCGGAGATCAACCGGCTGGGCGTGGTGAACTACTTCGACAGCCAGCGCTTCGGCTCGCTCAAGCACGGCCAGGGCTTCATCGCCAAGGATCTCATCCGCGGTGACTTCGAGGCCGCGCTGCGCAACTACCTCGCCCAGCCCTCGGAGCTGGACCGCAGCGAGGACGCCAAGGTGAAGGCCTTCTGGCGCGAGAACTGGGGCCGGTGGGACGCGCGCGTGCCCTTCGAGGGCAGCCGCAAGTACCACCGCATCCTCAAGTCCCTGCGCGAGCACCCCGGCGACTACCTGCGCGCCTTCCTGCAGATCGACGCGTCCTACCGCGCCATGCTGCTCTTCACCTACCAGAGCTACCTCTGGAACGAGGGCGTGCGGCGCTACCTCCAGATGCTGCTGCCCCGCGAGCACCTCTTCCCCATGAAGTACCAGGCGGGCACCCTGCTCTTCCACCGCGACGCGAAGACCGAGGTGCTCGAGGCCCTGCGCGAGGCCACCTTCCCCCTGCTCGCCCCGGACAGCCAGTTCAAGGATCCGCTGGTGAAGCAGGCCGTGGACTGGGTGCTCGGCCGCGAGAAGCTGACGCTGCAGGACCTCCGCATCGAGGAGGCCTCGCGGATGCTCTACTTCAAGCACGAGGAGCGCCCCATCGTCGTCATCCCCCACAAGCTCGTCATCGGCCGCGTCCAGAATGACGACCTGAACCGGGGCTACCTCAAGACCAACATCGCCTTCACCCTGCCTCCCGGCGCCTACGCCACGCTCGTCGTCAAGCGGCTCTTCCACTTCGAGTACACCGAGGACACCGCGCAGCAGATCCGCGAGTCCTGGCGTGCCCCCGTGGAGGACCGGGACGAGGATCGGGAGTCCGGGGACACGGCCTACGCCCCCCGCGGCCCCCGCAAGGCGCCCAGCGCCACGCCTCCCGTCTCCGGGTTCAAGGAGACCTCCCGGGCGGCACCCAAGACGGGCCCCCGGGCCGCCCGGCGCTCCCCGGCCCCGGAGGCCGCTCCCACCCCGGGCAGGGGGCCCCAGGCCCGGGAGGCCACCCAGGACCTCCGCCCCTCCCAGCCGTCCGCCGGCTTCCTCGAGCGCCAGCGCCAGAAAAAGGACGTCAAGGAGCAGGCGAGGGAGCAGACCCGGCGCCAGCAGTCGGCCAAGCGCCCGGAATCACGGAAGAAAAAGTGACGGGCGCCGCCGATTTTCCCGGCGGTGCAATCAGGTTGGCCATGTTCCGTAGACCAGGGCGTGAACGCTCTCGCCCTCAACGCAGCAAACGTCGCGGACCTCGCCCGGGCCATCGGCATGCTGATGGCCGATGACTCCGCGGCCACTCCCTGGAAGGCGGACGTGGCCGCCGCCCGCCGCGGGGACCCGTCGGCTTTCGAGTCCCTCGTGCGCAGCGTGCAGCGTCCGGTGTACGGCCTGGCGCTGCGCCTGCTCGGCAACGAGGCCGAGGCCTCCGAGGTGTCCCAGGAGGCCTTCCTGCGCGCCTACCAGAACCTCCACAAGTACGACGACGCGCGCCCCTTCGATCTCTGGGTGATGGCCATCACCCGCAACCTGTGCCTGGACCTGCTGCGCCGGCGCACCAAGGTGAAGACGGAGGAGCTCGAGCCGATGAAGGAGTTCCTGCCCAACGGCGAGGTCTCGCTCGAGGACGGCGCCATCGCCCGTCAGGAGCGCCAGTCGCTGGAGGCGGCGCTCGCCACCCTGTCCGCCGACGACCGGGAGGTGCTCGCGCTCTACTACGTGCAGAAGCGCACCACGAAGGAGATCGCCCAGGTCCTGGGCTGCGCGCCCGGCACCATCATGGCGCGCCTGTTCCGGGCCCGGGAGAAGCTCCGCAAGCAGATGAGCCCGGAGGATCCGACATGACGCCCACGTCCATCGAGTGCCCGGACCTCGAGGTGCTCTTCACCGAGCTGGAAGCCGGTGAGGGCCCCGCCCTGGAGCACGCGGAGCGGTGCCCGCTGTGCACCGCCATCATCGAGGAGCACCGGCTGCTGGAGAAGGACCTGTGCCGGCTGGCGGATCCGCTCCCCCCGCCGGACCTGGTGCACAAGGTGATGGCGCGGGTCGCCGCCGAGCCCACGCCCGTGCGCCGCGAGCTGTGGACGGGCCTGTCCATCCTCGGCGCCTCGCTGATGATGGGGCTCGGGTTGCTGCTCACCAGCGACACCGCGCTGAGCGGGCTGGGGAAGTCGGTGGCCCGCACCCTGGTGGGCGGCACGGCCCTCACCGAGGCCCTGCTGAGCGGAGTCCACGCGCTGTGGAGTACCGCGGCCGGTCCCCTCGTCGCCCTGGTTGCCTTCGTCGTCCTCTCTTCCGTGTTCGGCCTCAAGCGTCTGGCCCGCAGCGGTCCCACCCCTTCGCAAGCGTGAGTGTCGCCATGAAACCCTTCAATACCCGGGGCCTGCTGCTCTCCGCCGCCCTGCTCGCCTCGCCCCTTGCCCTCGCCCAGACGCAGGAAGCCCCGTCCCAGGCCGAGGACACCATCAGCATCCAGTTCCGCGGCCCGCTGAACCAGGCGCTCCAGGAGATCGCCGAGGAAGGCGGCCTCAACGTGGTGGTCATCGGCTCGCTGGATTTTCCCGCCGAGGTCTACCTGAACGGCGTCAGCGCCCGGCAGGCCCTGCGCACCGTGGCCCGCGCCCACTCGCTGCAGCTGGACGAGCAGGACGGCATCTTCACCGTGCGCGCCGCGCCCGCGGGCTCGGCCCAGGGCAACGCGGTGGCCCCGGTTCCCCCGGTGCCTCCCACGCCGGCCGTGGTGGGTCCTCCGCCCATGCCTCCCCTGCCCCAGAGCGACGCGGACGAGGTGGCGGAGAGCGCCGTGGACGAGGACGAGGTGAAGGAGCGCCTGCGCGAGAAGCTGCAGCAGGCCCGGAGCTCCAGCAACGGCTCGCGAGACGTGGTGGCCCGCGGCCGCTCCCTGGAGGTGAAGGAGAGCGAGTCGGTGGACAGCGCCGTCGTCTACGGCGGCAACCTGACGGTGAAGGGGCACGTGGAGGATGACGCGGTCGTCTTCGGCGGCAACCTGGAGATCACCGGCCACGTGGAGGGAGACGCCCACGCCTTCGGAGGCAACGTGGTGCTCGGCCCGGGCGCCGTGGTGGAGGGAGACGTCTCGTCCTTCGGCGGCGCCGTCCTCAAGCAGGAAGGGGCGCACGTCAATGGCAGCACCGAGTCCTTCGGCGGCGCGAAGATCGGCAAGATGGTGTCGGGCGAGCTGAAGAAGGGCCTGAAGAAGGCGAAGCACGAGCACGCCGACAACGAGGAGCGCGCGGAGCGGGACGACGACAACGATATCGCCACCTTCCTCATCCAGTTCGCGGTGCTGTTCGGGCTGGGCTTCCTGGGGCAGATGCTCTTCCCGGCGCGGATGAAGGCGCTGGCGGAGGACATCCAGGCGAAGCCGCTCCGGGGCGGCGTGGTGGGGCTGGGAGCGGCGCTGGCGCTGATTCCCGCGTCCATCCCGCTGATCATCGTGACCATCGTCCTGGCGGTGACGATCATCGGCATCCCCGTGGCGGCGGCGCTGTGGCTGATTCCGCCCCTGGCGGCGGCGGTGGGCTTCACGGCGGTGGCGAGCAGCATCGGCACGCGGCTGCCGATCATGCGCGGCCGGAAGACGCAGGCCATGGTGATGGCGCTGGGGCTGCTGATCCTGCTGGCGGTGGGACAGATTCCGGTGCTGGGACCGCTGGTGCTGGTGGCGGCGGCGATGGTGGGCCTGGGCGCGGTCATCCGCACGCAGCTTGGACGCCGCCCGCGGGGCATGCCGGAGCCCATCATCTCCGACCACATCCCGGCCTGAGCAGCGGGCGGGACTGAAAGACGGGCAGCACCTCTCGGGGGGCGGCACGAGGCGCGGGGGCGCTTCGGGTCGTCCCCCGAAGTATTTCGAGGCGCAACCCGGCAGCGGGCGCTTCATCCGGTAGGAGATGCAGCGCTCCGCGTGCGACCCAATGGGCTCGCTCTCGCCGGAGGCTCCGAGCGGCGGGTTCGATTCCCATCGGGGACAACCTGGGAAGCCCAGCAATCTCAAGGGGTTGCTGGGCTTTTTCTTTGCCCTCGTTTCCTCATGTGCCCTCAGTGTGCCCCTCCAGCGGCTCTGGCCGGTACGGTGTGGAGCTGGGGCAAAGGCCGGTCGAGCTGCTGCACCGCGCTCTCCCGGGCCTCGGGCGCGAGGTGGGCATACCGCATGGTCATCTCGATGGTCGCGTGGCCCATCAGCTCCTGGATGACCTTGAGCGGAACACCCCACATGGCTAGGTGGCTGCCGCAGGCGTGGCGCAGGTCGTGCCACCCGATGCACCCCTCTGCGCGGCTGATGCCCGCCCTGCGCAGTGCCCGCAGTAACGGGTGCTTGGTCATGCCAGCGGTGAGCGGCTGTCCGCCTGCCAACTCGGGCCAGTGGAGCCTGCCAGCTTGAGCCCGTGGAGCACGCCAGGGCCAGCACCGCGCGCGTCGGATACCGCCCGATCAGGCCCGTATAGTAGGTACTCAGCAAAGAGATGAAACGCTCCGACTGAGGGGCGATACCCCTCAAGCCGGACGCGTGTTAGGCGCTCTTAGGCGCACCACTTTCAAGGTCGGGAGAATGATACTACCCGGCAAGGGAAGCGAGCGAGGGAGCAGGCTGTAATCAGGGGGTGCAGCACGGAACTACCGCCGAGGTCATCTTTCAGGGACTACTCCGGAGGAAAGGACCATGGCCCTGGATGCTGTATTCGAGCGCTTTACGAAGCAAAGCCCGTTGACGGTCATGGCGCGCCTGCTGATGCAGCAGGCGCTGAGTCGGCAGTGGCTGGAAGAGCTGTTCGAGCAGTACCGCGACAAGCAGTACACGCGCGAGCTGCTCTTCTCCACGGTGGTGGATCTCATGGCCCTGGTGGCCCTGGGCCTCAAGCCGTCGCTGCATGCGGCGGCTCAGGCCCGCACCGACCTGGGAGTGTCGCTGGCGGCCTTGTACGACAAGGTGAATCGCACCGAGCCGGAGATAGGACGTGCGCTGGTGCGCGAGGGCGCCAAGAAACTGGTGCCGGTAGTCAAGTTCATGAAGGCGCAGCAGACGCCGTGGGCCGCGGGCTACCGGGTGCGCGTGCTGGATGGCAACCACCTGGCGGCGAGCGAAAAGCGACTGAAGCCATTGCGAGGCTTCCGGGGTGCGGCACTGCCAGGGCAGTCGCTGGTGGTGTATGCGCCGGAATTGGACCTGGTGGTGGACATGGTGCCCGCCGAGGATGCCCACGCACAGGAGCGCGCCCTGATGGGGCCCGTCCTCGAGCAGGTGCGCAAGGGAGAGTTGTGGTTGGCCGACAGGAACTTCTCCACCACGGGCATTCTCTTCGCCATTCACGACAAGCAGGCCGCCTTCATCATCCGAGAGCATGGAGTCTCTCCCAATCCGACAGTGGTGGGGCCGCCACGTGAGGTGGGGCGTGTGGAGACGGGGCTCGTTTTCGAGCAGGCCGTCCGGATTGAGGACGAGACAGGACGACAGTTGGCACTGCGGCGTGTGGAGTTGCATTTGGATGAGCCGACTGAGGACGGAGAAACAGTCATCCGCCTGTTGACGAATGTGCCCGAGGAGCGCATGGGAGCCCTGGACGTGGCGAGGCTCTACCGACGCCGCTGGAGCATCGAAGGCATGTTCGGTCGCCTCGAAGCAGTGTTTCAAAGCGAGGTGGCCGGACTGGGCAACCCGCGTGCGGCGCTGCTGGCGTTCAGCGTGGCGTGCATGAGCTACAACATCCTGGCGGTGCTGCAGTCAGCGGTGGAGACTGAGCATCGATTGGAGGCAGCGAACTTCCAGGTGTCCTCCTATTACATAGCGGATGAAGTGAGAACCACCTACAGCGGCATGATGATTGCCGTGCCAGAAGCGGAGTGGGAAGAGTTCGAAACACAGTCAGCGACTGAACTGAGCCGCACGCTGTTGAGGATGGCGGCGAACGTCAATCCGGCCAGACTGCGCAAGCATCCACGCAAGCACAAGAAGAAAACCAAGAAAGGGTATGTGTCCGGAGAGGTGGCCCGACGGCATGTGGCGACTGCGCGTATCCTCCGGGGAGAGGAATCCACGTGACACGAGAGAAACAACGCAGTCCTACGGCAGCTTTGGCGAGAGCAGGTGACCCTGTAAACCAGAGATCTCTGCCCGGTCAGCCTTGTAACAAGGATTGGCTGGCGGGCCAGGTACCCTGGTGCGCCGTTCCCCGCCTCCGGGTGAGGCGTTTGCTCCGCCCCAGACACCTCCTGCAAGCCTCCGGGGCGGCCCCGCTCCTACACCTTGAAAGTGGTGGCTCTTAGGCGGTATTCCTCAGAATGGAGCCATTATGAAGAATGTCGCTCGCAGAGCCCTTCTAACGACAATCCGCGTCACCGTCTGTCTGATGCTTTTGCTCTTGGTGGTCATCTGCTGGCGTGAGAGTCAGCTGCCGCCAGACCATCGAATCGAGGATTACAAATTGTACCTTGAGGCATTCAAGGTGATCCTCATAGGGTTCGGTGTCGCCCTGCTCGGCATTCTCGTTCCCGCCATCTTCACTGAAGAACAGAATAATTTCGAGAGGTTGAAGGAATCTCGCACGGCCTATAGCGAGGCGAAAACAGGCGTTGAATATCTACCGCTTCGTCTTTGCACTTTATCTCTCCAGGACGCAGCAATTCTCGTTCAGTCAGTTCACGTTCATAAACATCAAGCCGAACTCTATGACGAGCTTCGACAGTGGCTGGAGCGCAAATCCGGTGGAAATCCCGAAAAGGAAGACCCGGCAATATGGGGCGAAAAAACTTACCGTAAGCTTTCCGCTATCCGCAAAATATTGGAGGCGCATGCCGCTTCTTGGGACAAGCTAAGTCCAGATGCCCGTCTTAAGCTGCTAGCCGTTGAGAACCAAGCCACTGAAGGGCCTTCTGAAACCGGGTCGTAGAGCCTGCCAGCTCGGGCCCGTGGAGCGCGCCAGGGTTGCGCGCCGCGCGCGTCGGACACTGCCAGCGAGAGCCCGTGGAGCGCGCCCTTGGGCGGCGTCCCAGTGGGGGCTCGCATCTCCGGTTCGTGGATGCAGCCAAGGGGCAGGATGGGCACCGCATGTGTCCCCAGTGTGCCCCTTCAGCGTGGTTCGAGGCGGAACACAGGGGAACGGCGTGGGACGGAGCGGGATGACGAACCCGAGCGATATCAGGGCGATAGCGGGCAACAGCGTGTCCTGCTTAGGGTTTTCCATCGCCTTGCTCACGGGTTCGATTCCCGCCGCCTTCACATGAAGTTGCCCGCCGCCTCGAGTCGAACCCACTCCTCGCAGGGGCCGCGCACCGTCACCTTGAGGACATCACCTTCTCGGTGAGCCAGAAGGCGGCGCCCTGAGCACGGCTACCGCGAGCAGTGCCGCGCCTCAAGGGGCTGCGCGCCCGCCGATCTCCGGGAAGCGCTCGTAGGCCCGTTTGAGCGCGTCCAGGTGGGCGGAGTTGTCCAGGTCGAGCGGCGCATCGGTGAGTTTGACGACCCACCCGCCCGTCGCGGTACGCCGTGAGCGCGAAAGCAACTCCGCGTCGCGCGTCGGGTCCGGAAAGCCGATGGCCCGTGCGGCAGCATCCGACCAGTAGTTCAGCCACCCCAGGTGATGCGGAATCTCGGGCGCGAGGATGTAGTCTGGGAACCTGAGCGCTGGCAGCCCTCGTGGTGGAACTCCTGGCTTACGCACCGGATCGGTCGTCTGCCGCGAAATCTCCACGGTCGCGTTGGAGGGCGTGGCATGCCCCCAGTAGGCACGTGCGCCTTCCCCTACGGCCGCCAGCACATCCGCTGCCGCCGCAAGGCCGGCTGCATGCGCTGGCAGCGACGCATGCACTTCAAAATGCGGCGGGCCTTCTGCGGAAAGTCCGTTTGGGTTTTCGAGCCCAAAAATCGTCACAGGGTGGGCGTCGTCATCGTTACAAAGGAACGGAAACCCTCCGTCTGTCCTGTCGGACGCGACCCACGCATCGCGGTGGGGTACTGCGATGAGATCGTTCTTCTCCGAGGTTGTCCAACGCAAGCGCAATCCAGGAAACGTACGCTCCATTCCATGAACTATAGCAAGCGGGCGCCCATCATCACCTACGAGCGCGGGCGCGTACACGCTGATGGTGATGCCATTTAGAGCAAACTCCATGTCAACACCACTCCATCACGACAATGGTAAGGGTTCTATCCAATCTCTCGAGTGCTTCTTTGTGCGCAGCGCTTTTGACGCCAACAGCGAAGTTATAGCCACACTCCTTGGCGAGTCTGGCTTCGTACCGTATTTCCGGCAGCTTCACTTTGGCGAAGAACGCTTGGGAGCGAGGTGAGTGTATATCGAAGTCATCAGTCTTTACCTCCCACAACGTGCGCGTGGCCAGTTGCAGCGCATCGAATTGCTTGCCATTAACGAGCACATCCCAACCGGAGAAGCTGTTGTACGGAATTCTGTCAGCGCACTTGTTGTGATGGTTATTTCCGCCTCGGTGCGGCACCGGGATGGGTTGGCACTCCGGGCGTCGGTCTCGCTCCGTGGTGTCGGTTGGCCCCACGGGAGGGAAATCCGGTCCTTTTGGCTCCGGCTTGGGCCTTTTTTTCGGTGAGGGCTCCTGCGGAACGGGCTTTGTTCCAGGCGCGGGCCGCGTTTCAGGCGCGGGCCTTACTTGGGGACGGCCCCTCTTCTCATACGCATCCAGGGCCTCTTTGATGACGAATCCCACCACCACCACGCCCGCGACGATTACCGTTCCCACGACGAGCTCCGGCGCCGCCAAGACACAGAGTCCAACGCCAACGGCAGCGGCACCCGCTGAGGCGACCGCACATCGTCCCGTGGTGTCGTGAAACTCGATCCGGTCATGGTCGAGGGCATGAAAGCACCGCTCCGCCAACACGGGCCAGGATTCAGAAGCTTCGCGAACGGCGCACCGCCCCCTGTCCGTCCAGGGCAGCGTCGCCGCTCGCTGGAGATTGACGAGCCTCGGGTCCCAGGCCGCTGGCTCTCTTGGGATGGGCGCTGACGTAGCGCAGGCGGAGACATAGAGCAGAAGTGCGATGCACGCTCGGAGACGCATGGCCGGGTCCTCCATTGGAGCTAGGACCTGGCGGATCCTGGCGGGGCCGTTTGGAGTATGACAGCGCACCCCAACAGCCACGAACGAGCACGGGGGGAGCGGCACGGGGCTCCAGCAGTCCGCGTGGATTCGACGGAAATCGTGCCTGGTGGCCTGCTGGCCAGGAAGCCCGACCGCTCTCGAGGAGGCCGTCCTCCGAGTTATGCCGCGGCAGGCGGCCCGAACCATCGGGTGAGCGCGTCCGTGAGCCCGAGCTGGGTCCGGTCTCCCACCCAGGCCACATGGCCGTCGGGCCGGATCAACACGGCGGCGGGCGCGGTGACCGCCCCGAGGACAGGAAGTTCCCAGGGGCCCCCGTATCGAGCGTCGACGATGCTCACCCGATTTGCCCAGGGAGCGATCTCGAAGCCGCCGGGCTCCCCGAGGTTGAGCAGAATGGGCCGGGCCTCGTGCAGCAGCGTGAAGACGCGCCGTGGGCCGTTCGCGGTGACGAGGTCGAGATCCGGCATGCGGCGTCCGAGCAGCGGGTGTCCCTCGCCCAGCTCGTAGCGGATATCCAGCCCCGACATCATTCCGGCGATTCGCTTGCGGGGTTCGTCCATCCGCAGCAGCTCGGCGAGGGTTTCTCGCAACGCCTCGACGCGGTCGTCTGATCGAAGAAGCGCGAGGGACGCCATCGTGTTGCGCAGCACGCGTGCCGCGACCGGGTGGCGCTCGAGCTGGTACGAATCGAGGAGACTGTCGGGCGAGGTTCGCTTGACCACCTGGGCCAGCTTCCACCCCAGGTTCACCGCGTCCTGCACGCCGAGGTTGAGGCCCTGCCCGCCCACGGGGAAGTGAACGTGTGCGGAATCGCCGGCCAGCAGAACGCGTCGGTCGCGGTAGGCCGCGGCCTGCCGCGTCAGGTCGGTGAACCGGGAGATCCAGTTGGGGCTGTGGATCCCGTAGTCAGTGCCGTAGACGGCGACGAGCGCATCGCTGAGCTCGCGGAGCGTTGGTTCGCCGCGAGGGCCGATCTGCCGCTCGGTCACCATCACCCCCACCTGGCCGTCCGCCAACCTGGCGAAGGCATGGACGCCGATGGCATCGCGGCGCATCCCCCACTTCGGCTCCTGGGTCATCTGGACCTCGGCGATCAGACAGCTCACGGTCGGATCCCATCCGGCGAACTCGATGCCGGCTGCTTTCCGGATCACGCTGCGTCCGCCGTCGCATCCGACGAGATATCCGGCCCGGAGCGACGGACCGGCAGAGAGCGTGATGTCGACGCCGCTGTCGTCCTGTGCGAACCCGGTCACTTCCCGTCCGCGGTAGATGCGCACGCCCAGCTCGTCAACCCAGCCGGCCAGGATGCGCTCGAACTCCTTCTGCCCGAGGCCGAGCCCGTAGGGATGCCGGGTGGGAAAGTCGCTGATGCTCAGCGGGATCCACGCGAACCCCGCGACCTGCGCCACCTGCCCCTGCGAGAGGAACCGATCCACGACTCCACGCTGATCGAGCACCTCGATGGTGCGTGCGTGCAGGCCGCGTGAGCGCGCGCCGTCGAGGTCCTGGGTCTCGCGCCGCTCGACGATCGCGACGTCGACCTTCGCCAACGCGAGCTCGGCCGCCAACATCATCCCCGTCGGTCCGCCTCCGACGATCACCACTGCATGCTGGGTCATGGTCATGGCCGCGCGGTCTACGCCGGCCCGGCCTTCGACCGGCATCCGTCAGGGGCTCGATTGTTTCCGCGCCGGAAACCTGCTTGTATGCAGACAACTTGAGCGCCCGCCGCGCCGCCCCCCTTCTCAAGGTGAGCGGCACGGCACCGCGGTTTCAGCTCAGTTGACGCAGGCGCAGGCCAGCTGCGCCCCACCGCCCGTGGTCTTGCTCGCCGGGTCGAACGCCGGGCTGCTCTGCCACCACAGGCTCCCGTTGTTCCACCGGTGGCAGCCCAGGCCGAGGCTGTCGGTGCGCGTGCCCTCCGACACCGTTGCGGCGTACCCCAGGGACGCGAGCACCTGCTGGCACCGGGTGAGGCTTCCCCCCTGCGACGGCGCTCCCACGTACGAGGCCGTCACCGTGGAGTAGCCGCCCCGGTTGGCGCAGACGTCCAGGCAGCTCTGGTCATAAGCGCCCAGGTACCAGCAGCCTCCCCCGAGGCTCACGCCGCCCGCGGTGCACCCGCCGGGCGAGCTGAGCGAGTTGAGCGCCCCCCGCAGGTTGGGCAGCGGCCCGATGTTCTTCGTCCCGGTGTAAGGGGTGCCGGTGTTGCGCAGCACCGTCTTGAGCTGGGCCGGGGTGAGGCTGTAGCCGCGCAGGGACTTGTGCCGCCCCTGGAGGCTGGCGGCCGCGCCCGTCACGATGGGACCCGCGCTCGACGTTCCGGCGAAGGAGTGGGTGTACCAGCCATTCATCCCGTCGGCCGAGAAGAGGTTGCCGTAGCCGGAGGTGACGACGCTGTCCCCCCAGCCCTGCACGTCCAGGGTAGAGCCGTGGTTGGAGTAGTCGTGTGCCGAGCGCGCGCTGGCACCGTAGGCGGGGGACATGCCCGCGCCCACCAGGAGGGCGCCCGAGTCGTTCTGCGCCAGGAACGGGTAGTGCCCGCCGTTCCCCGTGGCGTAGATGGCGTCATCCAGCAACTGCGAGCCGTTGCCCGCCGTCTCGACGACGATCTTGTTCGCGGCGACCGCCAGCTTGATGGCGTCGTAGGAGGGCTTGTACCACTCCACCGGCACGCAGCCGAAGCAGTCGCTGCTGCCCGTGCTCCGGGGACCCCACGTCTGCTGCTCGATGAGGATGACATCCCCCGCCCCGATGTTCGCCGCGCAGGTGGTGATGGCCGCGCCGACGTTGTAGCCCGACGCCGTCTGGGCCGCGGCGAAGAGCTTCTGCGCCATGGGGGCGATGCCCGTCACGCCCTGGCCATTCGCGGCGCCGCCGTAGATGCCCAGGACGGCCGTCCCATGGTTGGTGTCGGAGAAGGGATCCACCGGAGCGGCCCCCACCACCGTGACGCCCGCGAGCTCCACGTGGTTGCGATTGAAGCTGTACTCCACGTCGCAGATGCGGACGGTGGAGCCCTGTCCCCCCGGCAGCGTGGCGGCGTAACGGCCGTCGATTCCGCCGGGAGCCGGGTCCTGGTAGCGCTGATACGAGCCGCTGCCCGGCGTGTAGAAGTCCGGAACCACCGGCGAGGGCGGAGGAGCGGGGACGTGATGGACGGCCTCCACCTCTGGCAGGGCGCGCAGCTGGCCGGCGAGGTCCTCCGCGTCCAGCCCCGGCGGCAGGCGCAGGCGGAAGTAGAGGTTGAGATCCGCCAGCTCCCCGCCCGTCGCGCGCTGGCCCTGGAAACGCATCGCCTCCAGCTTCTCCTCGCTCACGTCATGGGAGCGGAGCCATGCACCCCGGGCCACCCGCTCGAGCACCCGGCGCGAGGCGGTGCTCGTCAGCGCCCGGCCCCGCAGATCGACAGGACGCCCGTTGCGCAGCCGGATCTCCTGGCCGTCCACGAACTTGATCTCCAGCAGGCCCGGGACCACGGGCCGCGCCACGGCGGGCGGGTCCATGGGAGCGCTTCCGGCGGGTTCAGCCACCGCTCCCGCGAGCAGGGGCAGGCACGTGAGGCCCAGGGCGGCGATGCGTCCTGACACCCGGCGGACATTCAAAACAGACAGCATTGAGCGTGATTCCTTTACGTTGTGCCTGAAAGCCAGGACGGACCCGGGGCACGGCGGGGGCTTTAGCATTCCGCGTGGACTCGACGGAAATCGTGCCTGGTGGCCTGCTGGCCAGGAAGCCGCGCCCAGCTCATGCAACGCGGCCCTCGTCGCACGGTTACCTCCATCGTTGAACATCTGCACCTACTGCACGACCACGACCAACATCACCTGCCAGTAATCGCCTCCGGGGCGTGACGGGGTCGCCGCATGACCCTGTCCGCCCGCGGCTTCCCCCCTGCCTCAGGGGCGCACGCCGAGCTTCTCGAGCATCTTCACGGCGTTGGTGTTCTTTGGGTCGAGCTTGAGCGACTTCCTGTAGTTGACGATGGACTCCTCGTTCCTGCCCGCCTTGAGGTAGCCCTCACCGAGGCTGTCATACGCATTGGCGTCCTCAGGATAGAGCTCGACGTTCGCCTCGAGCACCTTCAGCGCGTCGTCGAGCTTGCCTTCGAGGAGCAGCCGATAGCCGAGGGAGTTCAGGACGCTCGGCGACATCCCTTCGGCCGGGCCGTCGCGTCGCCTCGCCTTGTACCAGGCGAGAGCGGCCTCCGCTCCCTTGAGTCGCGAGAGCAGGTCCGCCATGAGCATCGGGGACTCAAGGCGCTCGGTAGAGGACTTCCAGCCGTACTCGGCGGCCATGCTGGCCAAGAGACGATCGAAGAGCATGAACCCGTTGTCCGAGTTGGCCATCATCGCCACGCCACTGCCCGAGTCGGCGAACGCAGTCAGAAGGGATTGGAAGCCCTCGTTCGAGCCGCCGTGGCCGAAACCGTCGTTGCCGTCCTCCAACTGGAAGCCGAGCCCGAAGCTCTTCGACTGCTTCGTGAGCATCTGCTTCGCCATCGCCTGCGACAGCACGCGCGTGGAGGTGCCTGCCTTGGCCTTCGACACCTCGATGGCGATGCGCGCGAGATCAGACGGCGTCGTCCACAAGCCGGCGGGCGCCATCTCCGGGTAGATGTGCCAGCGCCCTTCGATGCTCTCACCGCTCGGGTGCGTGCCCGTGGCAGTCCTGGCGGCGAGAGCCGGGGGCAGAGGCTGCTCATACGTGCTGTCCTTCAGACCGAGCGGTGCCAGCACCGTCTCCCGCATGATCCGCGGAAACGGCTTCTTCAGCTGATCGACCATCATCAGTTGGACAACCGTCGTGCCGCCGCCGCTGTACCGCGTCTGCGTCCCGGGGACGATGTCGACTCGCACCGGAGCGGTGTTGGCGGGCTTCTCGCCGTCGAGGATCTGCTGGACGGTGGGCCGCGGTTCATTGACGGCGTAGCCTGGGAAGCCGTGCACCGTCAGACCCGCACTGTGGCTGAGCAGCCGGCGGAGCGTCACCTTCTGCTCCTTCGTGAACTCGTTGTCAGGCACCTTCCACGAGATCAGCTTCTCGTTGATGTTCGCGTCCAGCGACCACTTGCCCTTCTCGACGTAGTGAAGCACCGCCAGGGCCGTCACCGGCTTGCTGATGGAGGCGGCCTGGAACAGCGTGTCGAGGGCAACGGGCTCCGAACCACCGGCCTCCTTCACGCCATAGGTCTTGGCCCAGACGATGGCGTTCTTGTCGAATACGGCGACGCTCAGCCCGGGAATCTTGTACAGCTCCATCCAGCGCTGGAGTGACAGGCGAACGGGCTCCTCACCCGGGAGGGTGACCGGCGCGAGGCCCGCTTCGACCCGCGCCACCCGGGCTGCTTCGGACGGACGAGCCAGCCATTCGGTGGCGGGTTTTCTCGTATCGGCCGCAGTGAGGAGCGCGACAGCCGCGCAGCTCGCAAGGGTCACGGTGGCGAAGCGAGGAAGAGTTCGACGCATTGCGTTCTCCGAAAATGCGGCACAGAGGAGGAAGCCCCTCTACCGAGGTGACGGTGCAGTGCTACCAGCTCATCATGGCCGGGTATCGCACGAGCACCAAACAGCTGAGCCGCGGGGAGAACCGGATCCATCTCCTCGACACCGGCGCGGTGAAAAGGTTCCGGCATGCCTGCCCAGGCCACCCTCCCCTGAGGGGCGCGGCAGGGGCGTCAGCCTCAACACCCTGCGTCCTGGGGCTGCTGCTCAATGCCCCGGAGCAATGGGAGGCCGTGCGGTTTCAGAGCAGGGAAATGTGCCCGCTCGGAGTGAACTCCGGCTCCTGGAAGTACAAGCGGCCCTTCGAGTCGAGCGCGCGCCGCAGGAACTCGTCCAGGCCCTCGGCGACACAGGGCCCGTGGAAGTCCTGGGGGTCCTTCACCCAGACGATGGGACACCTTGAGCGGACATCGGACTTGTAGGCCAGGAAGCTTCCATCCGCGAGGTCGCAGAACAGCATCCATTGGTAGAGGGACAGATCGGCGCTGGTTCTGGACGGACGCAAGTTCCTCGGATCGACTGAAGGAGGAGCTGAAGGAGGAAGCGTGGGCAGCCAGCGCTTCAACTCCTCCGCGGGCCGGATCCGGTACGTGGGCCTGTCCGCCCCATCGAAGAGCGAGGCCCCGTTGAAGGTGCTGTACATGTGGATGAGCTCCGCCGTCAGCCCGGTACGCTGCCAGGCCTCCATCCAATTCGAGAGCCGGTCCGCCGGGAGCGGGGGTGCCGCCTGGTGCTCTTTCACCAGGCGCCGCAGCAAGGTCTCCAGTCCGCAATCCTCGTGGACGACCCAGCCCAGCACGGGGCGCAGGGCCTTCTTCGAGAACTGTCCCACTCCCAGGAAGCCCGCGCTGATGGCCAGGCTCTCGCTCTTCGGGGGGTCCAGCGTCTCCAACCGGAGCGTCAAGGGGGCGCGAGACAGGCCGGTGGGCAGCACCTGGCTCGAGATCCACCCGGGCGCGTACGGCCTGTCCCCCTCGGTGTCTGGAGGGGCAGCGAACACGGGGTTCCTCACGTCGTAATCCCCGGTGGCGTGGTTGCGGATGAAGGGGAACAGCTTGCAGATCCACCCGTTGATCGTCGTCCCGCCGTAGGCCTTGCGCAGTTTGTAGATGCCCTGCCAGAAGCCGCGGTCCTCCTGGCCCTGGGTGGCCCGCACGAATTGATCGCAGAGGGGCAACAGGTGTTGGGCCCACCAGTCCAGCCCGTAACGCGGAAGCTGCTCGACCTTCTTTCGAAGCTGGCTCCAGTCCTCCGGGGAGCCCTCGAGCGTGACGGTGGGGATGCCGCAGATGCACTTCACCACGTAATCGAAGTACTTGCGCAGGGCATCCATCAGCACCACCTGGCTGACCGCGCGCTCGACGGGGCCAGTCGTCGAGAAGTCGCACACCATCAACTCGTGCAGGGCCGGGCTCTCCTCGCGCAGCAGCGTCGAGAAGTCGCCGACAACGCCGCTCCAGAACTCCGCCGAGGAGAAGTCCCACGAGAGGCGCTCGACCACGAGCTCCTTGCGGCCCTGGTGCCGCACCAGGTCGGAGCGCAGGGACTCCGAGTTGTGCACGATGTGCAGCGCGAGCCCCTGGGCGATGGTGACCCAGATGATGTCCGGCGAGAGCACCAGGGGCCGGTGCTCGCTGAAGGCCATGTGCACCGCGGCCATGAGCGGGTGGGTGTCCAGCGGGGGGATGAACATCGCCTCCGCATGCGACGTGGCGCGCACGGGTTCCGTCAGCCTCGAGGCCAACGACTCGGCCAGGCCGCACTCCGGAAGGCGCCTGGGGGCTGGGACCACATCGTCCACGGCGAAGGTGACGCTCTGGGCCATGCCGCATTCCACGGCACCTCCGCGTCCTCGTGCAACGGAGCGGTCCCACCTTCACGGTCCAATGTAAGGAGCCGCACGTGAATCCATCCTACGCATAGGGCGAATAGAAGGCCTGTTGAGGGTGAGGGCTGATGCAGAGGGGCCGAGGAGGGCCGCTGACGGGTGGCGGCCAGGCTGTGCGCCGGGCCGGTGCAGAGGCCGTGCAGCCCTCTTTGGGCACACGCCCGCTCAGGCCGCGCGCCCCTCCCCCGCTTGGGGGAGCGGAAATGGCCGGAGTTCCGCGCCCGGAGCGAAGACGCCGTGGAATCTCGTGAGGTTTGCTCGTGGCAGTTCCCGCCTTCAAGAAGCTTTTCTGTCAGCTTCTTGCAACCCAAGACTCTTCACCACCGAACACGGCCACTGTTCGCAAACACATGGCTGCGTTCACAAAAACATAACTGCGCCTCATCCGCCTCTTGTCCTCGCCCGTGAAAGGGCACAAATCGCTCTTGTAGCGAGAAACAATTTAAGCATATTTTCCTTCCACGAGGTTGAGACGAACGAACATGACCAATCCATACAAGTCCATTCTTTGTTTGGCCTCTGCGGCGTTGCTCGTTGCTGCGTGCGGACCTGCTCCCGAAGGCGAGGAGTCTGAAGTCGCTATCCCCAAGAAGCAGAGTGGATCTGATTCCACAACGCCTGAAGCCGATGGGTCCGGGACGGTGTCGCAGATGTCTCTCGTGGCCGATCTGGGCAGTGCGCTTGGAATTCCTGTCGCCACCTACCCGGAGATCTGCAACTTGGTCAATCAGTGGACGACCACTTGCGGCGCTGGTCCGTCGAAAGACGTTTCCTATATCTGGACGGTGCCTGCGACAGGCTCCTACAGATTCTCCACGGTCAACTCAAGCTTCGATACAGTGCTCGAGATCCGCAACTACAACAACACCTCGCAGGTCCTGGGTTGCAATAACAATGCGCCTAACACGCGCCAGTCGAGGGTCTCCCTCGATAACCTCACCAGGGGCACCCGGTTGCTGATCACCATCGAGGCCTGGGATTTCAACGGGTGCGGCTCCACCCATCTGAACATCGCGAGGAACTAGGCCGCATGAGCCACCTCATGCCTAGCCGAACCGTTTGATTGTCTCTCAGGGGGACGTCACTCAACACCATGCCATCTGCGCGGGCCCCTACGCCGGGGCTTGCTGAGCAGGCCGCGTGGGTCGTTCCAGGTGCTCCTAAATGGCGCGCACCTCCTCGGGTGTCGTCAGCTACGCCAGCACCCGGCGCCTGCCGCCACACCGTACGCAGGCCAACACGTCCAGCGCTTTTCGTCCTGGCTTGTGTCCGAGGGGCGGAGCGCCCGTGCTTCCAGCACCACGCCCTGGTGGGCGTGGTGGGGGTCCAGGGGTATTCGCGGCTACGGGAAGATGACCCCGATGGGTGGCTCCTCGCTGGTGAGGAAGCGCGGGAAGGTGGCCGTGTAGCGGTTCGTCTCCACGAGGAGGCGGTTGCCCTCGAAGTGCATGCCGGAGGCGTAGGTGCTCCCCAGGTACGTGCCGAGCAAGCCGGCCCGGGAGACCGTCAGCGTCCTGGGGTCCACCGCGAGCAACCGCACGTGCACGAGTGCCGAGCCGCTCGGGGTCTGCTTCGACGGGTAGGAGAGGGCGAGGCCTTCGCTCTCCTTGTTCGTCATCAGGCCGCCCCCCGCGTACGACGAGCCGAGCATCACCACGTCCGCCACGCAATGCCGTGAGGGGATGCGATGAAGGGACACCTGGTAGTAGGGCGGCCCATACCGGGACGCGATGGGTACGCTGGTGGCGAAGTACCAGCACCCGCGGACCTGGAGGGGCGGGCCAAGCACCCAGGTGACCGTCTCCGGCTCCCCGGTGCGCAGCAGCTCCATCGCCTGCGCCTCGGTGTACTCGTTGGCGGGCACGGAGAGGCCGGTGGCCCTGGGCTCCTCCCGGGCCGACGTGGCCGGAGCCGCCGCCGTGCTGGCCCTCAGCGCCTCGAGGGCCGCGTTGTCCCAGGCCTCCTGGAGCGCGTCCTCCACCTTCTGTGCCTCGGTCCGGGTATCAGCCTCTTCGGGCTGTCCCTCCGCGGCGGCCGCGCTCGCGGCCCCGAGGAGCAGGGCCGTCAGGGAGACCACTCGCATCACGTGCTTCATGCCGTCCTCCTTGTTTGGACACCCAAAGTGTCCAGCAAGAAGGTCCGGCACCTCCAGCACCGCAGACGTCATGCGTTGCCGGAGAACGGCAGCGGGATGCCGAGCACCAGGTCCACCCCTACGGACATGACCAGCAAGTCGTCCGGCTTTGCGTGGCTCAAGGCGAACGCCGCACGGTATGGCTTCCGCAACCTGCCGTCCGAGCCGTGGCACTGGAGCACGACCGGTAAGTGACCGTTTCGGCAGGAGTGCGGACGTGACCTCCGACGTTATGGAGGTTGGAGGTGAGCCTGCCCGAGTGCAGGTTTCACACAAACCGCAAGAGAGCCACGTAACCGGGGCAAGCCCACCCGTCAGCCCCGACATCCGGATGGGCACGTGGCGATCCGGTGGTGCGTGCGTCCCTCACCGAGCTGGCCATACGCATTCTCGAGGCCCAGCAACCCCTCTGGCGGCGCCGGCCCGACAATGGCTGGCGCAGCGGGGCGCTTGAGTCATCCGAAGCGGGTTCAATCCTCCTGTGCGCGGGCCCGCAGGTGGGAAGCGTTCATTTGGTCCCATTTAGATGGGTCGCGAGGGAGGGCTGTGATGGGTGTACCCTGGCAATATCCTCCTCCACCTGTATCAGACGCACATCGAGATGAGCGAGAGGAAAGCAATGCGCATGGGCAAGCCGTTGGCCGCTGTGTCGATGATGGTGGTTCTGTTCGCGGGTACGAATGCGAGCGCCACAGGCTCCTGCGTCTTCTACGCTTCCGACTCGATTTATTACTTTACCTCCAGCGCGAGCAGTCTCGTCTACGCGCGTGGCCCCATCAGCTTCGTCTGGGAGCCGGACACCGGTCGCGTCCTGAGTGGCTACTACCCTGAGAAGGTCGTGTATTACGTCCCGGTCATCACCGCTTTCAATAACGTGAGTTCGGGCAGTATCTCGGGGACAACAAGCCCAAGCCTGAATCTCAGTCTGACGATGGGGCTCACACGCAGCTATCCAAACACTTACAACTGCTCCCTCCAGAGTGGCACGCTGACCGGGACTTTCTCCTCGGCGACGCTCCGGGGCTATCTTGATGGGCCCTATCTGATCGTGGCCACGGGCACGGTCACCTGCAATTGAGCCACGAATGCCTTCCTCTGAGCCGCCGCTGGCGTGCGTCAGTGAGCCGCCTTGAGTCCTCCTCGGGTGGATTGGATGAAGACGCCCTGGCCGACCCGCCAGGACGTCAGCGGGGATGACCGCCAAGATCTTTCGAGGCGCAACCCGGACCGGCACGCTACGACGGTGTTTACCCCTGCCTCTTTCCCGGGCAGCTGTTCGGGCGCGTCCCGGCTCCCCGGCGCGGTCCGGCGCCACTGCTCAGCCCAGGAGCGAGAGCCAGGCGTGGCCCGGGTGCACCCGGGCCATCCAGCCGGCGAGGCGGGCCCGGCGGGAGGCGTCGAGGAGCGGCAGGACACCCTCGAGGTCCGCGAGGTCCTTCGGACGCCCGTTCTTGACCTTGAACAGCAGGACCAGTTCCGGCATCAGGTACGGGATGCCGTCCTCCGTCCGCTCGATGATCTCGCTATAGGGCAGCCGGAGCGTCTCGTCCCGCCGGTAGATCCAGGTGTCCCCGTCGTGCGGCTCCCGGAACACGTCGACCAGGAAGGAGCCCGTGGAGGGATCCCGCAGCCAGGTCTGGTGGCTGAAGGGCAGCAGCTCCGGCGGCGTCGACGGCCAGAGGCGCCCCTTGCCGGGGACGTCGAACTCGTAGCCCGCGAACGCGGTGCGCAACTCGTCGAACCTGCCCGCCGGCACGGCGATCTCCAGGTCGGCGTGCGGCCGTGACTGCGAGCCCCGGAACAGGTCCAGGGCCCAGCCCGCGGCGACGTACCAGGGGGCGGTCACGCCCTCGAGGCGCGCGGCGACTTCGCGGGGATGCCAGCAGTTGGCCCAGCGCGCGTCGAGGTCGGCCTCGTCGACCGGTACCCCGCCGGGTGGGAGTTCGTCCGTCACGCGTACCTCACAGAGATGGCCGGGGAACGTGGCGCTCTCCAGCCATATAAGTGCTACGCGCCTGCTTTCAGCGCCAAGCCGCCGCCCTCGTCGCTCGGGCAGTGAGGGGCACTGGGCCCCTCACGCCAGGCACCCGGCTCACTCGCCCCCCCTCCTCTACGAGCCTCGACCGTGCATTCCGGTTCGTGGGCGCTCGCCCCTGAAGGGTGTCCCGCTCAGCGGCCGGCCGGAAAGCCGCTTCCCGGTTGGTGCTTACGGTGCAGCCCGTGCAGCGGGCCGTGCAGGAATCGGTGGCGCAACATCAGCGCGGGGCCGATCGCCATCGCCAGGTTGGCCGGGAAGGCGCACCCCACGCCGAGCCCCGTGAGCGCCACGAGGAACACCAAGCAGCCCACCGCGCCCCACCGCACCCCAGTGCTCTGGCCAAACAGCACACCGAGGCCACACAGCACCTGCCCCAGGGCGATGGGCATCACGAAGAGCGAGGGATTGAGGGCGAACGGCCCCTCGATGAACTCCTGGTAGAGCGGAATGGCCGTGGGTCCGAAGCCCTCCACGTACACGAGTGGGTTCACGAGCGCGAGGGTGAGGTTGACGGCCCCCGCGACCAGGAAGATCCAGCCCAGCAGCAGGCGGCCCAGCGTATGGGGCCACCGGGCACAGAAGACGACGAGGACGGCGGCCAGGATGAACGAGAAGAAGTAACCGGCGAGCATGGGCGGCCTCCAGGAGGCAGGGGTTCCATCCCCTCCTCACAGCACGCCATGTGCCAGCGCCCTCCCCTCGGAGACGCCCTTCCCCGAGGCGCAGCTCTTGCGCGCCCGCGCAAGGTTGGAGCTCCAGCGCTGACGCACCGCGCCAGCCCGGGGAGAAGCCGGGGTACCACCCCCCATCACCCGGGCTGTCGTCTGCTCTACCCAGCGAGCGGGCTGGAGTGCCGGGTGTCCTTTGACCGCCCGGTCCGGCTGGGACATTGTCCGCGCACCCTATGCGTCGCCTCCCAGATGCCGCCGCGCGCGGCAAGTCCATCACCGTGGACCTCGAGGGCGAAACGGTTCCCGCCGTGGAGGGCGAGCCGGTCGCGTGCTCGCTCGTCGCCGCCGGTGAGTCCGTGCTCGCCCGCTCCATCAAGTACCACCGTGCCCGTGGCCCCTACTGCTTCTCGGGCGCGTGCTCCCACTGCCTCATGCGCGTGGATGGCGTGCCCAACGTCTACACCTGCCGCACCCCGGCCCGCGCTGGCATGAAGCTGGAGCGGCAGAACGCCTACCCCTCCGCCAAGGTGGACGTCTTCGAGGCGATCGACTGGTTCTTCCCCAACGGGTTGGATCACCACGAGATGTTCGCCGGCGTGCCCGTGGCCGAGCAGGTCATGGCCAAGGTGGCGCGCCAGCTCGCGGGCCTCGGACTGCTGCCGGCCTCCCCTGCTCCCGAGCGCATGCCCGTGCAGACGCTGCGCACGCGCGTGGCGCTGGTGGGCGGCGGCGCGGCGGGCCTCGCGGCGGCGCAGGTGCTGGCCAGCCAGGGCGTGTCCTTCCTCCTCTTCGAGCGCGAGAGCGTGCTCGGCGGCCGCCTCGTGGCGGGCGCGCCGGAGCCGGATGCGCCCAAGCCGCTGGACGCGGGCACCCTGCCCCCGGGCAGCGTGCGCACGCGGGCCACGGTCATCGGCCTGTATGACGACGAGACGGGCCGCTTCCTCGCGGTGGTGGCGGACGGGCCGGAGGGGCTGCGGCTCCTCAAGGTATACGCCGAGCGCTTCCTGCTGACGCCGGGAGGCCACCCGCCGCTGCTGCCCTTCGAGAACAACGATCTGCCGGGCGTGTACGCGGGCCGGGCGGCGAGCCTGCTGATGCGCCGCTACGGCGTGGCGCCCGAGGTGGCGGCGCTGGTGGGCTGGGGCCCGGAGCTGTACGCGCTCGCCCGCCTCCTGCAGGAGCACGGCACGAAGGTGGCGGCGGTGGTGGACCTGAAGGGCCCGGTGCCCGCGGGCGCACCGGCCGGAGCCACCCAGGGCAGCGAGCCCAAGGCCCATGGCCGCAACGAGGTGAGCGGCTTCAGCTACGCGAACGCGTCGGGCAAGCGGGTGAAGGTGGACTGCGACGCGGTGCTGGTGGCGGTGGCGACGAGCCCGAGCTTCGAGCTGGCGCGCCAGGGCGGCGCGAAGGTGGAGTTCGACGAGGCGCGCGAGGTGTTCGCGGTGGTGGCGGACGCGGACGGGCGCACCGCGGCCAAGGACGTGTACGTGGCCGGCGACGTGACGGGCGGCCGGAGCGCGGCGGAGGCGGCGGCGGACGGCAGGCGCGCGGCCGAGGCGCTCGTGGGTTCGCTGACGGGAGGGCAGTCATGAGCAAGACGCTGATCTGCTCCTGCGAGGACGTGACGTCCGACGACATCCGCCACGCGGTGGCGAAGGGCTACTGCGACGTGGAGTCGGTGAAGCGCTTCACGGGCTTCGGCACGGGCATCTGCCAGGGCAAGGGCTGCCTGTCGGCGGTGGCGGCGCTGCTGTGCAAGGAGAAGGCGCAGAAGCCCGCGGGCCTGCTGCCCTTCACGCCCCGGCCGCCGCTCTACCCGACGGAGATGTCGGTGCTGGCGTCGATGCAGGTGGACGAGTCCCAGCCTCCGGTGGGCGGCGTGCCCGAGGAGCTGGCCGTCTTCCCGCCGGCGCTGCGCTCCGAGGGCTCGGTGCCGGCGAAGGCGAAGGTGGTCATCATCGGCGGCGGCATCATGGGGCTGGCGCTGGCGTACAACCTGTCGCTGCGCGGCGAGACGGACGTGGTGGTGCTCGAGCGCGGCTACCTGTGCGCGGGCGCGTCCGGCCGCAACGGCGGCGGCGTGCGCATGCAGTGGGGCACGTCGGCCAACATCGAGCTGGCCAAGCGCTCCATCGAGCTGATGGGCCGGTTCGCGCGCGACATGGGCATCAACGTGTGGCTGCGCCAGGGCGGCTACCTCTTCATGGCCAAGACGAAGGCCGTGGCGCAGCGCCTGGAGCGCAACGTGGCGCTGCACAACAAGCACGGCGTGCCCACGCGGCTGCTCACCGTGGACGAGGCGCGTGAGATCGTCCCGGGCCTGTCCATGGCGGGTGCGCAGGCGGCCTCGTTCAACCCGGAGGATGGCGTCATCTTCCCGTGGCCCTTCCTGTGGGGCTACGCGAACGGCTGCCGCAAGGCGGGCATCAAGGTCGAGACGTTCACGAACGTCACGGGCTTCGAGACGTCGGACGGCCTGGTGCGCAAGGTGAAGACGGATCGCGGCGACATCGCCTGCGACACGGTGGTGCTGGCCTCCGGCGCATGGAGCCCGGAGATCGCGAGGCTGGTGGGCGTGCAGCTGCCCAACGAGCCGCACCGGCACGAGATCCTCAGCACGGAGCCGCTCAAGCCGTTCCTCAGCCCGCTGGTGTCGGTGCTGGACTCGGGGCTGTACTTCAGCCAGTCGATGCGCGGGGAGATCGTCGGCGGCATGGGCGATCCGAAGGAGCCGCCGGGGCTGAACATGGGCTCGACGCTGCGCTTCGTGTCGCGCTTCTCGCAGGCGCTGATGGAGCAGATGCCGCAGCTGGGGCACGTGAAGGTGCTGCGCCAGTGGGCGGGCTGCTACGACGTGACGCCGGACAACAACCCGGTGCTGGGCCGCACGCCGGGCCTGGAGAACATGCTCCAGATGTCGGGCTTCGTGGGGCACGGCTTCATGATGGCGCCGGCGGTGGCCGAGCGGATGGCCGGGTGGATGACCACGGGCGAGTCCGACGAGCTCTTCACGCGCTTCAACCTGCGCCGCTTCCAGGAAGGCAAGCTGGAGCGCGAGGACATGATCATCGGCTGAAGCTCACGCCCCCTCGGGTTCCCCGGCGAGCAACACGCGGGAGCCCCTATCCGGGTGTGCGGGCTCCAGCAGCGAGGTGCCGTGGCGGAGCTGGCGGGCGGCGGGAAGGCCCGCGGCCCGCAGCACGCCCCGGGGCATGAGCGACGACAGCCGCATCACCCACCGGTACGCGAGGCCCGGGTGCACCAGCGGCTGGGCCCGATCAAACCCCTCCAGGGCCTCGCGGGCACACTGGGCCGCGGAGATACGCATCCACGCGGGAGCCCTGCCCGCCCGCTCCTGGGTGCCCGCGACCTCGCTGAACTCGGTGTCCACGGGCCCGGGTGTCACCTGCGTCACCACCACCCCGGTGCCCATCAACTCCAGCCGCAGCGACTCGGTGAAGCCATCGAGGAAGTGCTTGGTGCCGGTATAGACGGACAGGCCTGGGACGAAGGCCCTCGCCCAACAGGAGCCGATGTTGAGGATGCCGCCGCGCTTGCGCTCCACCATGCGCCGCAGCAGCCGGTGGGTGAGCAGCAGGGGTGCCGTCACGTTCACCTGCACCATCTGCTGGATGCGCGACCAGCTCTCCTGCTCGTAGAGGCTGTAGTCCCCCAGGCCGGCGTTGTTCACCAGCACGTCCACGCGGACGAGGTGCCGGTGCAGCGAGTCCAACAACGAGTCCACCTCGTCCGGGTGGGCCAGGTCACACCGCTCCACCACCACGCCCAGGGTGGGGTTGCGCTCGAGCAGCTCGTCGCGCAGCACCTCCAGGCGCTCCTCGCGGCGGGCCACCAACACCAGCGTCCGCGCCCGCCGGGCGAGCTGGCGGGCGATCTCCCTGCCAATCCCCGAGGAGGCCCCGGTGATGAGGACCGTGCCCGAATCGATGGGTGGACGCATGGCTCCTCCTTGCCTCGCCAAAAAGGAAAGCTAGGCACCTGGAGCAACCCCCACATGGCGCGTCGGACCGAGCGCCCCCCCGGCTCCCCCGCTCCCGAGCCAGACGGCACGAATTGTCCGTTTTCACGACGAATCCCAGAAGTCGTGATGTCCTGATTCAGGACGCTCGCGCGAAGCCCCTAAGGTCCGGAATCGGCTCGGGTTTCGTCCGGATTTGTGCAACAGGTTTACAATTGTAATCCCGAAACAGGAGCATGGATGCTCCACCCGGGCCCGGCATGAGAGGACCCGGCCCGAGTGAAAACGGCCACCTGCGGGGCTGGCACGGCAAGTGCCAACAGCACGGCCGCGCGCACTTCCCCGCGCGACGGAGAGAGCCCCTTTATGAGCATGAAGATTGTCCGTGCGTTCCTGGTGGTGGGTCTGACGGGTTGCGGTGTGGCCGAGCTGCCCGAGGACGTTCCCAACGCGGAGTCCACGGCTTCGGTGGAGTCCCCTGTCATCGTCGGCTCGGTGAACTGGACGGCCGCCACCTCGCTGAGCTCCACCAGCACCGAGCGGACCCGCTCCAAGGCGGTGGGCTATCTGTCCATCCCCGCCGTGGGCAGCCGCTGCACCGCGTGGCTCGTGGCCAACGACAAGATCGTCACCAACAATCACTGCATCGGCAGCAGCGCGGACGCGGTGGGCGCCAAGGTGTCCTTCAACTACGAGGACGGCGTCGCCTCCACCAGCCGCATCTGGTACGACTGCTCCATCTTCGTGAAGACCTGGACGGCCGAGGACATGACCGTCCTCACCTGCAAGGCGCTCAACGGGTACCTGCCCGGCCAGGTGTACGGGAAGCTGACGGTGGCCAGCGCCAACGCGGTCAACAGCTCCTCCATGTACGTCATCCACCAGAACTGCGACTACAACGCCACCCCGAGCTGCGTGCCCAACAAGAAGTACTCGCCGGGCACCGTGCTCAACACCAACTGGAGCAGCAACGAGCTGTCCTACAACGCGGACACGCTGGGCGGCTCCTCCGGCTCGCCGGTGCTCGCGGGCGCCAGCGCCGCCAACGCGCACTACGTGATCGGCCTGCACCACGTGGGCGTCGGCTCCAACTACAGCAGCAGCGCCTACAACACGGGCGTCGAGGCCTCGGCCATCCGCGCCCGCCTGGCCGAGCTCGGCCTGTAATCCCCGCCTCATGAGCACCCGCGCGCCTCCCCGTGAGGACGCGGAATGGACGGCGGCTCCTCACGGGGCCGCCGTTTCATTTCCGGCATCCCGGGCGCTCGCCCCCTCCCCTCCGGGCAGGCTCACGTCTGACGCAAGGCTTGCGCCCATGGCCGCCCCTCGCGGAAGAGTTTGCGCGCGGACACCCCCGGGTGCGTGAAATGGCCCTGGCATGCATCTTCCAGGGATGAAGCCGCAGAGCGCCCGCCCCACGCCGGGGTCCGGACCGCAACGGAGGGAATACCGATGCCCACGCCTTCTCGCATCCTCGTACCCGTGGACCTGATGGAGGGCTCCAAGGCCGTCATCGACTACGCGGTGCAGCTCGCCAAACCGTTCAATGCCTCCATCGAGGTGCTGCACGCCTGGGAGCCGCCCCAATACGTGGCGCCGGATCTCCTCGTCGCCGCGCCGGGCTGGAATCCCCAGTCGCTGGAGAAGACGGCGCTCGAGGCGGCCCGCAAGGAGCTGACGACGCTCATCGGCTCGCTCGAGGCCCCGGGTCCCATCACCCAGCGGCTGGAGGTGGGCGAGCCGGCCGCGGCCACCCTCCGCGTCGCGGAGACGGGCGGGTTCGATCTGATCGTCATGGGCACGCACGGCCGCCGGGGCCTGCCCAGGCTGCTGCTGGGCAGCGTGGCCCAGAAGGTCATCGCCCGGGCCCATTGCCCCGTCCTCACCCTGCACGTGACCGAGGAGAAGTAGGCACGAGCGCGGTGGCCCGCTTCGCCGCCCGGCGGGCCGCCAGCACGGTGGGAAGGCCGAGCACCAGCATGGCCCCCATCACGAGCGCGGCGCCCACCAGCTCCCGCGTCCCCGCGCCCGGCAGGCCGAGCAGCGCGGCGAGCAGCCCGGTGGCCACCACGCCCGCGACGATGCTGGAGGCGCGGTTCACCGGGACGCAGAACGAGTTCTCCCGGTGGTCCAGCAGGATGAGGCCGCCGAAGACGCCGGTGCCCTGGGACAGCACGCCCACCAGCAGCTCCTCCACCACCCGCCCGCGCGCGAGCAGCTCCGTGAAGCCGTGGCGGATGTCGGAGAGCACCGGCCCCTCGCCGATGAGCGCCGCCACCGCCAGCGTCGCCACGAGAACGGGCGTGGCCACCATCTGCTCCTCGACGAAGTAGCGGATGCCGGCCGTGGGCTCCCCCGTCTTGGCCAGGTGGCTCATGAAGCGCAGCCGGATGAAGTAGCCCACCAGGTACACGCCCAGGTCCACCAGCGCCGCCGTGGTGACGCGGGCATCCACGCCCGGCGCGGTGGCCACTCCCACGGCCGCGAAGCTCAGCCCCAGCGCCACCCAGGAGGGCCATGCCACCCGTCGCTGGCTCAGCACATCCACCAGCGGCGCGAGGATGAGCACGCCGCCGCGCATGAGCAGCATCATGAAGACGATGGACGTGCCGCTGAAGGTATAGGCGAGCGTGGTGGTGGCGATGATGGCCGCGGAGCACAGCCCCGAGAGGAACGTCCACGGGCCGGGAAATGGCACCCGCACACCCAGGACCGTGCGGGTGCTCGCGTATTGCCACCAGCCCCGGGCGGTGAGGAAGAGGAACATGCCTACCCCGGACGCGAGCGTGCTCCACGGCAGCAGCTCGAAGCCGGAGATACCGCGCGTCATCCCGTCCAACGCTCCGCGTGAAAGGGCCTTGGTGAGCGCGCTGTAGGGCGCGTAGCAGGCGAAGTAGCCGAAGGCGTACCCCCAGATGGCGAGGTCGCGGCGGTGGGTCGTCATGTCCACGTGAGGGCCCTCCCCGGGCTCCACCCGGTGGGGACTGCAAGAGTGGCGCCCACCACCCGGGGGGCTCGCTCCCCACCCGGCGTATCGCCTATGGTCCCGCGCTCATACAGTCCCTGGAGGGGGGAACGATGGAGCGGTTGAACACGCTGGCCGAAGACATCCGACACGTCGCGGGGTTGCTCGCCGAGGATGTGCTGGAGCCGGATCCGGAGCGGTCGGATTGGAACGGCATGAAGGTCCGCGTGGACATGGTGCGCCAGGGCATGGACAAGGTGCTCGACGGCCTGTCCGGCGCGCTGGAGGAAGCCGAGGAGGCCGAGCTGAAGGGGCTCGTGCGCAAGCGCGTGGCGGACGTGGCCGCCCGCACCGCGGCGCTCCTGCTCGCCTCGGGCAGCACCGAGGGCTGCCGCCGCCTGCTGGAGAAGGCCGTGCGGCTGTGCGAGGACGCCTCGCAGCGCGCGGAGCTCGAGGCCGGACTGGCCGAGCCGGAGGTCTTCGGCCGTTTCCAGTACGCGGCGTGGCTCCTGGGCAAGGGTCACTTCGACAAGGCGGACCGCCTCCTCAAGCGCGTGGTGAAGGACACCCGCCAGCCGGCCCTCAAGGCGGCGGCCCGCACGGCACAGCGCGGCCCGCGCCCCATCAAGAGCGCCCCCTCGCTCTTCACCATCAACGGCTGCGGCGTGGGGCTGTACGGCAAGCGCGATCAGGCTCCCGACGGCACCTATGTGGCCACGCACTTCATCTGCCTGATCTTCATCCCCGTGTTCCCGCTGAAGGCCTACCGGGTGCGCTCGGACGACGGCAACTCGTACCAGTTCTACGCCCAGGAGCCGCTCGGCCCGGTGACGCGCTGGTGGCAGCGGCTGGTGCTCGCCAGCATCGTGGGGATGTTCCTCTGGTCCAACGTGGACGGGTACCTGAACTCGCCGGAGCGGCTGGCGCGGCTGGCGTTGGAGGAGGTCCAGACGGCGGAGGCCACCCTCCCGCGCGAGCAGGCCATCAAGCGCTACCGCACCTTCATCGACGCGCACGCGGATGCGTCGGCGCGGAGCCAGGCGGCGGAGGCCGTGGTGCGGCTGAGCCTCGCGGACATGCCCACCCCCTGCACGCGCGGCACGGTGGAGGCGGTGGGCCGCGTGGTGCGGAGCATCGGCACCCTGCCCTTCAGCGCGATCAGCGGCGCCCCCGCGGCCCGGTTCGGTGAGCGGCTCGACGGCTGCGCCCGGGAGATTGGCCAGGCGACGCCGGAGGACACGCAAGCGGCGCTCACGGTGGTGGAGGAGGCGCTGCGGGTGACCGGGAACGTGCCGGCCCTGCGGGAGCGGCAGGTGACGCTCAAGCGCTCCGTGGCGGACCGGCTCGTGAAGGAGTGGCCCCTGCGCGCGCTCGCGCTCTACGTCGAGCTCCCCGGCAAGGAGTCGCTGGACGCGGCCGAGGCCATCATCGACACCTTT
Source organism: Archangium gephyra (assembly GCF_042230915.1). Taxonomy (GTDB): domain Bacteria; phylum Myxococcota; class Myxococcia; order Myxococcales; family Myxococcaceae; genus Archangium; species Archangium gephyra_B. The sequence continues at coordinate 6,565,951 of NZ_CP102578.1, forward strand.
GGCGAGGCGCCCTCGCTGTGGTTGGAGGCCGCCGGCCCGGTGGAGGCGTGGAGGAGCCACCGGGATCAGGACAAGTCGCGCCGTGAGAAGGTGGCCCTCTACCTCACGCGGCTGGAGACGGCTCGCGCCACGCACGAGAAGGACGCGGCGCTCATCGAGGAGGGCGATGGGGCGAAGCTCGCCCAGGCCCTGAAGGCCTCTCCCGGCAATCAGGAGCTGGCGGTGGCGCTGGCGAGCCTCGCGCGCGGCCAGGGGGACGCGAAGGGGGCCATGGCCACCCTGTCGGCGCTCGGGCCCCAGGGGCGGCTCACGGGCGATGCCCAGATGATGCTCGGCCTGTGCCACCGGGACCTCGGACAGCTGCCCGAGGCGGACGCGGTGCTCTCCACCTTCGTCGCCAGCCGCCTGGAGCCCTTCCAGCGCGTGCAGCGCAAGTACGAGCAGGAGGCGACCGCGTTGCAGGAGCGGCTCGTCTCGCAGGCGCGCGCGGGCCAGCTCCCCTCGGAGGTGGGGAAGCGGCTGGAGGCGGCCTCCAACAACGAGGAGCAGCAGCGGACGATCTTCAACGAGTGGCTGTCCGGGCAGATGGAGGCGGACCCCGGCCTGGAGAAGCTGCGCGGGGAGTACCTGCGTCACCAGTCGGTGGTGCCGGCCTCGCTCATGCTGGGCATGGTGAAGCTGATGCGGGCCAACGAGACGGAGGGCGAGGCGCGCCAGACGCTGCTGGGTGAGGCCGAGCGGGCCTTCCTCTCCATCCGCCAGGAGTCCGAGGGCAACCCGCGCTTCCACCTGGGCCTGGGGCAGGTGTACCACCGGCTGGGCCGCGCCGAGGAGGGCGACAAGGAGCTGCTCAGCGTGGTGGAGGGGAAGAACCCGGAGCTGATGCTGGAAGTGGCCAGCGTCTACCGCGAGCTGGATCGTCCCGACAAGGCCCGGGCCCTCTGCGAGGAGGTGTACTCCACCGCGAAGGAGGAGATGTACAAGCACCGCGCGGCCTCCCTCATGGCGCGCATGGCCCCGGACGACGAGGACGAGGAGAAGTGGCTGCGCAAGAGCGACCTGCGCTCGCCCAACATCCAGGATGCGCTGCTGGAGATCCAGGCGAGGCGGGCGCTGCGCGAGGGCCGGCTGGAGGAGGCCGATCGGGCGTACGCGAAGAGCGCGGCCTTCCGGGCCCAGGATGCGAAGCACAGCGCGACGTCCGCCAACAACGCGGCCATGTCGCTGCGGGGCCGGTACGAGGCGACGGGAGACGTGACCCACCTGCGCTCGGCGGTGCGCTACCTGGAGGACGCGGTGCGGCTGCAGCCGGAGAGCGCCCTCGTGGTGGGCAACCTGGCGGATACGCAGGAGTACCTGGGCACCATCACCGTGCTGGAGCGCTGGGTGCGCACCAGGCCCCTGCACCTGCGCGAGAGCGAGGCGTGGGAGCTGCTTGAGGTGCTGCTCGGAGGCCCGTTGCGCGAGGAGGTGCTGCGCGCGATGGACGGGGACCCCGCCCTGCTCCGCAGCCAGGAGCTGAGCCTGCAGGAGCAGACGCTGGCGCCCGGCAATGCCGCGGCCTGGGAGCGGCAGTTGCAGTGGTTGCGGGTGCACCAGGACGCGAAGGGAATGGCGGCGCTGGCGAAGCGGCTGGAGACACTCCCGGCCTTCGAGGGCGGCATGGGGGCCGAGGTCCGCCTCAAGTGGGAGTCGGGCGAGCTGGACGCGACGATGGTCAAGCGCATGGCCCAATACGTGACCTGGGCCGAGGCGACGCTCAAGCGCGCGAAGCAGACGAACCACGCGCCCACCCTCGCGGCGGCGTGGCACCTGCTGGGCGAGGTCCTGCTCAAGCAGCGGGATCTCCAGGAGACGAAGCCGGAGCAGCCCGGCATGCTGGTGGAGGCCTACCGTCAGGCCGCGAAGCTCTGGCCGCAGTTCGGCGCGAGTGATGACCTGGAACGGGTGTTGACCATCGTGGCTTTGGATCGCGGGTCGGAGAAGTCCGAGGCACTGGCGAAGGTGTGGAAGGCGGAGCGGCGCATCCAGGGCACGGCGACGATGATCCACCACGCGCTGACGGGTCCCGCGGGTGCGGAGGTGGCGGCGGTGCTGCGAGCCCAACCGGAGCTGAAGGAAGCGGCCGAGCGCGCGCGGGCGCGGGCCAAGGTCCAGCCCCTGGTGGCGGACTGGGTACTCGCGAAGGCGGCGGGTGACGTGGTGCTGGAGCAGGCGGCGGCGGCGGTGTTCTCGCGGCCGGACGTGGAGCTGCAGCTGGCGCTCGACACGCGGCTGGCGGGAGACCACCCGCGCGAGAAGGCGGAGCAGGACATCTTCAAGCAGGGCAAGGCGCAACACGGCCGGCCCTGAGCACGAGACAACAGGAGCGGACGACCGAATGAATCCGAAGCGAGGCTTTGCCAGCGACAACAACGCGGGAATCCACCCGGTGATCCTCGAGGCCATTGCCCGGGCCAACGTGGGCCACGCCCTGGCCTACGGTGGGGATCCGTGGACCGAGCGCGCGGTGGCGAGATTCCGTGAGCACCTGGGCGCGCACGTGGACGTGCACTTCGTCTTCAACGGCACGGGCGCCAACGTGCTGGGGCTCAGCGCGCTGCTGAAGCCCTACCACGCCATCCTCTGCTCCGAGTCGGCCCACATCAACGTGGACGAGTGCGGCGCCCCGGAGAAGGCCACGGGCTGCAAGCTCGTGGACATCCCCACCCCGGACGGCAAGCTGACCCCGGCGCTGGTGGAGCCGCGCATCCGCGGCCTGGGCGACCAGCACCACGTGCAGCCCCGCGTCATCTCCATCTCCCAGTCCACGGAGATGGGCACCGTCTACACGCCCGAGGAGATCCGCGCGCTCGCGGACCTGGCGCACCGCCATGGCATGTACCTGCACATGGACGGCGCCCGCATCTCCAACGCCGCCGCCGCGCTCGGCGTCCCGCTGCGCGCCATCACCACCGACGCTGGCGTGGACATCCTCTCGTTCGGCGGCACCAAGATCGGCCTGATGATGGGCGAGGCCGTCGTCGTCTTCGAGCCCAAGCTCGCGCCGGACTTCCGGTTCCTGCGCAAGCAGGGCATGCAGCTCGCCTCGAAGATGCGCTTCGTGGCCGCCCAGTTCGAGGCCCTGCTCACCGATGACCTCTGGCTGAAGAGCGCGCGCCACGCCAACGCCATGGCGGCGCTGCTCGCCCGCGAAGTGTCCTCGCTGCCCAAGGTGCGCATCACCCGGGCCACGCAGGCCAACGGCGTCTTCGCGTGCCTGCCCAAGGAGATCATCCCCCGGATGCAGGAGCACACGTTCTTCTACGTCTGGGACGAGACTACCTCCGAGGTGCGCTGGATGACGTCCTTCGACACCACCGAGGAGGACGTGTGCGGCTTCGCCTCCCGGCTGCGCGAGCTCGTGGGCGGCTGAGCCGCGCCCGTGTTCAGGGCTCCAGCACTCCCCGGCGGTAGAAGCTCTCGCGGTTGCCGGGGAGGTCCTCCTCCCAGAAGACATGCACCTCGGCGGCCCAGCCCGAGGAGATGATGACGGGCGAGGTGGATCTCCCGGGAGACTGGCTCAGGTTGCGCGTCTGCCCGAAGGTCGCTCCTCCGTCGGCGCTGGAGCGGTAGAAGATGTCGCCGCTACCCTCGGACCGGTCGCGCCAGACGATGCGGACGAAGCCGCCGGTGGACGAGAGCGCGTACTGCGACGACTTGCCCGGAGTCGCGCTCACGTTCCTGGGAGCCTCGAAGGTGCCCCCCGCGTCGAGGCTCCGCGTGAAGAAGATGTCCGTCTGGCCCGCCACCTTCTCCTTCCAGACGACGAAGACGGACGCGCCGTTCACCTCGAGCAGCGGATCCACCGAGTCCACGGCGTTCTGGCTGAGGTTCACGCTGGGCTCGAAGCCGGCGCCGTCTGGTGCGCTCCGGCGGAAGACGATCTCACCGCCACAACCGCTGCCCTCCCGCCAAACGACGTACACGACCATCCCCTGTACCGCGAGGCTCGCGTCCTCGGAGGGGCCGTCCCCCTCATCGAGCACCTGCGCGGGCGTGAACGAGCGCCCCTCGTCCAGGCTCTGGCGCAGGAACACATGGGTGCCATCGTCCCAGACGGCATGGACGGTGGTGCCCTCCGCCGCGAGCGCCAGGTCACCACCCTTCGCCTGCTCCGTCAGCTCGATGGGAGGCTCGAAGGAGCCGCCGAAGTCGTGGCTGGCCCGGAGGAAGAGGCCGCCCGCCGTCCCCGGGCCGCTCCAGGCCACGTAGACGTTCCCGTTGGCGGCGACGAGCTGGGGCGCCCGGCCACTCCCGCTCAGCACCTGGACGGGGCCGAAGGTCTCCCCGAGGTCGTGGCTCGCCCGGAAGCGGATGCCCGCCTCGGCCCAGAGGACGTAGACGTTGCCCTGCACCCGGGCCACCTGGACGTCCGAGGCGCGTGCGTGGTGGCTGTCGCTCAGGTTCTGGGGCACGCCGTAGCTCAGGCCCCGGTTCTCGCTCTGCCGGAAGTAGACGTCGCCATAGCCCGTCCGCATGTCGATCCACGCGGTGAAGACATGGCTGCCCACCAGTTCCACCACGGGCTCACGCGAAGTGGCCTGGGACTGGCTGAAGTTCCTGACATTCTCGAAGACGTCGCCAGCGGACGCGGCCAGTGGAGCGAGTAGCAGCCCCAACCACAGCCATCTCGAAGCCCTCATTGCGTCCCCCCCACCCTCGCCAGGGTCAACTTCGCTACGGGGGGCGTCAGCCTGAATCGCACGGCGGACCATGTGTGCCGTCGGATGGACAACCGGCACCCGGGCCCGGGCCTGGCGGACTACCAGTAGCGGCGCGGCGGCGGAGCGGGCGGGGGCGGTACGATCACCGGCTCGATCATGCCGCACTCCAGCAGCCGCTCGATCGCGGCCTTGACCTCCTTCGGGCTGGCGCAGTCCTCGAGGTTGCGCGTCACCTCGGAGATGGTCCGCTCCCCCACCCCGAACTCCACGAGGAAGAGCCCATCCTCGGAGGACAGGCCGCGAGGCCCGCTCCAATCACCCCGGGCCGCGTCGAACTGCGCGCGCCCCGAGCCCGACCGCGCCTTCTCGACCATGAGGGTATACGCCGACACGGCCTCGTTGCCCTTCGCGGAGAGCCGGAACTTCTGGGCACGCCCGAAGCGGACCTTCTCTGGAGTCTCGTCGTTCATCACATCGCCTCCACGGCCAGGGGCTGGCCCATTCGTTTGAGCCAGCGCACGTGGCTCCCCAACGCCGCGCGCACACTGTCCTGGGAGCGGTAGCGCACACCGTGCTCCAGACAGGTCTTCTCGATGATCCCCGAGAGCGCCGGGTAGTGCAGGTGGCAGACACGCGGGAACAGGTGGTGCACCACCTGGAAGTTGAGCCCGCCGAGGTACCAGCACACCAGCCGGTTGCCGCGCGCGAAGTCGACCGTCGTCTCCACCTGGTGGGCCGCCCACTCGCGCGTGAAGGCCTCGCCGCCTTCCGGCACCTCGGGAAAGGCCGCCTCCTCCACGCAGTGCGCGAGCTGGAACACACTGGCCAGCGTGAGCCCGAGGATGAACGAGGTCAGCGCATGGCAGAGCACGACCTTCCACAGGGGATGGAAGAAGGCGGGCAACACCAGGGCCCAGCCGAAGAAGAACAGCTTTCCGATGAGGGCCTCGGCCAGCTTGCGCCCGGTGGGACGGGGCATCTTCTGCAGCCCGACCCGGCCGGAGAGCATGTCCTTGAAGTCATCGATGAACTGCCACTTCACCGCGAGCAGCCCGTAGAGGCCCCAGATGTAGAAGTGCTGGAAGCGATGGGCGCGATGCAGCGGTTGGCTCGGCGCGACCCGGCAGAAGGGCTGGATGTTGATGTCCGCGTCGAGCCCGGCCACGTTGGGATGGCTGTGGTGGAAGATGTTGTGCTTCCAGCTCCACACGTAAGAGGAAGCCCCGAGCACGTCGAGCGTCAGGGCGAGCAACCGGTTGACCGCTCGCCGCTCCGAATAGCCTCCGTGGTTCGCGTCGTGCTGGACGCTGAAGCCGATCCCCGCCATCGCCAATCCCAGCGACACGCACCCGAGGAGCGCGCTCCCCACCCCATCCGCCACGAAGACGAGGAAGGCATAGGAGGCCGCGAACCAACCGAGCAACGCCACCGTCTTGGCGTACATGGCCGGGAGATCGCGCGCCGGGCGCCCGCTGTCCTGGAAGTACTGCTCGACCCGCGCCTTGAGAGCCTGATGAAAGGGTCCCGCCTCCGGAAACTTCGCCTTCGTCGCCTGCGCCAACGTCCACCCGCTCTCGGCCACCCATGGGTCTTCGGTCAGCGCGGAGAGAATCCCCACACGGCCCTACCCCAGCTCAGCAGTCCCCCGTCGTAACACGTCCGGACCCGCACAGGTGACCTGAATCCCGGAGCGTCCGATCCCCAGCTAAGCAGCCTCGGTCAGCAGTCCGGCGCGGGTGGCACGCCCGGCAATCATTCCGGCGGGCGTCCGTAGGACAGCGTGTGCCGCACCGAGCGGCCGCTCTCCCGGAGTCCACGCCCCATGCTCAGGTCCCTCCTGTCCGCGCTCGCCGTCCTCTCCCTGCTCGCCCTGCCCGCCGCCGCTCACGCGGGGGATGACGCCAAGAAGGAGGACAAGTCCAAGGGCGGCAAGTGCACCATCAGCGTCAAGAAGGGGGACCTGGTCTCCCAGGGCAAGGACCTGGTCATCGACGGCAAGAACGCGGTCCGGGACGCGTTGGCCATCGACGGCAACGTGGTGGTCCGCGCGGGCTCCACCGTGAATGACGTGGTGGCCATCCGCGGCAAGGTGACGGTGGAGGCCGGCGCCCGGGTGTCCGGGGACGTCACCGCCATCAACGGCAACGTCCAGCTCCAGAAGGGCGCCACCATCGCGGGGGATGTGACCGCGATCGGTGGAGAGGTCCAGGCCGACGAGGGGGCCACCATCGCCGGCGACAAGAACCAGCTCTCCATCAACATCAACGGAGAGGAGTTCTTCAAGAAGATCGTCGGAGCGGCCCTCAGCGGCACGCTCGACGGCAACTGCGAGCTGCGCTTCACCGAGGAGTGACGGCCCGCTCCGGCTCGGAGGGCGCCCCGCCCTCGACGCCCGTGAGCGGCATCAGCGTGGCCCGGAGCGCGAGGATCTGCTCCCGGGCCATCTGCTTGAGGCGCTCCACGTCCGCGAGCGTCATGCCCTTCGTGGAGATGGGCGTGCCCACCGTCACCAGCGCGCGCGAGGTGGCGAAGCGCCACGAGTGCTTGGGCAGCGACCGGCGCGTGCCGCTCACCGCCATGGGCAGCACGTCCGCGCCCGCCTCGATGGCCAGCCGGAAGGCGCCGTCCTTGAAGGGCAGCAGATCCTCCGTCTTCGAGCGCGTGCCCTCGGGGAAGATCATCACCGGCATGCCCTTGTCCAGCCAGCGGGCGCAGATGGCCATGGCCGCCTGGGCAGAGTCCTTCTCGCCGCGGCGCACGGGGATGTCCCCGGCCAGCCACATGCTCCAGCCCACCACGGGAATCTTGAAGAGCGAGGCCTTGCCCAGCCACTTCATCTCCCACGGCAGGTAGGAGATGAGGAACGGATCCGCGTTGGACTCGTGGTTGCTCACCACCACGGTGCGGGACGCGGGGCGCACCGGGTTGCCGTGGATGCCGAACTTCCAGAAGGGGTTGAGCTTCGCCGCGGTGACGCCGATGAGCCGGAAGGCCCGGCCGGTGATCACCTTGCGCTTGTCGAAGGGCCAGGTGACGACCAGGGGGGCCTGCAGACAGAAGCCCACCAGGGCCACCAGGCCGGTTTCCAGCCACGCATAGATGGAGAGCAGAGCGTTCATGAAGTGCCTCCCGCCCTATCAGCGGCGGACCTTCGGGTCCAGATCCACGCTCACCGGGCAGTGGTCCGAGCCGAGGACGTGGGGATGGATGGCCGCCCGCTTCACGTAGGCCATGGCCCCGGGCGAGGCCAGCACGTAGTCCAGGCGCCAGCCGATGTTGCGCTCGCGCACGCCGAAGCGCTGGCTCCACCAACTGTAGTGCCCCGTCCCCTTCTCGAAGTGGCGGAAGGTGTCCACCCAGCCGGCGCGGAGCCACCGGTCCAGCTCCTCGCGCTCCTCGGGGCGGAAGCCGCTCGTCTCCCGGTTGTCCTTGGGACGGGCCAGGTCGATCTCCTGGTGCGCGGTGTTGAAGTCCCCCATCACCAGGATGCGCTCGCCGTCGCGCAGGCCCTTCTCCAGCCGCGCGAAGAGGCGCTTGTAGAAGGCCAGCTTGAAGGGGATGCGGCTGTTGTCCCGCTCCTTCCCATTGCCGTTGGGGAAGTAGCAGTTGACCACCGTGAGGAGCCCGATGCGGGCCACCTGCAGCCGGCCCTCGGCGTCCATCTCCTTCACGCCCAGCACCGTCTCCACGTCGTCCAGGCCCTTGCGCGCGAAGAGGCCCACGCCGCTGTAGCCGGGGCGCTCCGCCGCGACGAAGTGCGTATTGCGCCAGCCCTTGGGGGCGCGCACCTCCTCGGGGAGCTGTTCCTCGCGGGCGCGCACCTCCTGCACGCCGACCACGTCGGCCTTCTCGGCCGCGAGCCAGTCCAGGAAGCCCTTCTTGTGGGCCGACCTCAGCCCGTTCACGTTCCAGGAGACGATACGCACACCCGTTCATTGCCCGAGCGGCGCGCGCTTTTCCAGCCCCTCGATGCGGTTCCCCGCTCCCTGTGCGAGCGAGCAGGGGGCCCGGGTGCGGCTCCCCTCATGGACCTCAGGAGGTCGGGAAGGGATTGCGCTCCTTGAACTGCTTCTGGTGCCAGTAGGGGTAGACAGGGGGCGTGGAGCTGGCCGCGTCGAGCTTCGCCACCTGCGCCGGGGTGAGGGTCCAGCCGATGGCCCCCAGGTTCTGGCGCAACTGCTCCTCGTTGCGCGCGCCGATGATGACGTTGGCGACCGTGGGCCGCTGCAGCAGCCAGTTCAGGGCGATCTGCGGCACCGTCTTGCCCGTCTCCTTGGCCACCTCGTCCAGGGCATCCACGACCTTGTAGAGGTACTCCTCGGCCACCTGCGGGCCGCCCGCGGCCGTCACGGCGTTCTGCAGCCGCGTGTCCTTCGGCATCGGCTGGCCGCGCCGGAGCTTGCCCGTGAGCCGCCCCCACCCCAGCGGGCTCCACACGACGGCGCTCACCTTCTGGTCCAGTCCCAGCGGCATCAGCTCCCACTCGTACTCGCGCCCGACGAGCGAGTAGTACGCCTGGTGGGCCACGTAGCGGGCCAGGTTGTGCCGCTCCGACACCGCCAGCGACTTCATCAGGTGCCAGCCCGAGAAGTTCGAGCAGCCGATGTAGCGGATCTTCCCGCTGCGCACGAGGTCATCGAGTGCGTTGAGCGTCTCCTCGACGGGCGTGACGGCGTCGAAGCCGTGGAGCTGGAAGAGATCGATGTAGTCGGTGCCCAGGCGGCGCAGGCTGCCTTCCACGGAGCGGATCAGGTGGTAGCGCGACGAGCCCACCTCATTGGGGCCGGAGCCCGCGCGGAAGGTGGCCTTGGTGGAGATGATCACCCGCTCGCGCCGACCCTTGATCGCCTGGCCCAGGATCTCCTCGGCCGCTCCGCCGGAGTAGATGTCCGCCGAGTCGAACATGTTCATGCCGGCGTCGAGCGAGATGTCGACGAGGCGGGTGGCCTCCTTCACGTCGCTCTCACCAAAGCCCTTGAAGAACTCGTTGGTGCCACCGAACGTGCCGGTGCCCAGACTGAGCACGGGAACCTTGAAACCAGAGCCACCGAGTTGCCGGAATTCCATACGGTCGACCTTCCCATCCAGACGAGCGCGCCGACGGGCGCGATGACGCGCGTTCTATCGGATCGCCGCTGATCGTCCAGGGCTCACTCGCCGCCGGAAGTCCCGGGGGCGCTCTCCGGTGAAGGCGTGGAAGGCATGGGTGAAGGCGGCGAGGCTCTCGAAGCCCACCGCGTAGGCCGTCTGCGTCACCCGCGCCCCCTCCTCCGCGAGCAGCTCCATGGCGCGCAACATCCGCGCATCGTGGAGGAACCGCCGCCACGTCGTCTGGGCCTCCTCCTCGAAGCGCCGCGAGAGCGTCCTCCCGGACAGCCGCGCGGCGCGTGCCGCGTCCTCGAAGGAGATGGGCTCTCCCAGGTGCTTCAGCGTGAAGGCCATGGCCCGCTCCAGCTCCGGCGTCCGGGCCCGCGGCAGCCGCCACTCCTGGCCCTGCGAGGTCCACTCGGACAGCAGATGCGCCAGCGTCCCGAAGAAGCTGTCCGCCAGCGGCTCCCGGAGCGGACGCTCGGGACCCCAACGGGTGGAGTACAGGAGCATCTCCCGCGCGAGCGGCTCGACGATGAACACCCGGCACTCGCCCTCGGGAGGCAGGCGCACCAACCGGGGCTCCAGGTACACCGTGCGCAGGCTCACCGGCTGGGAGACACGCACCCGGTGCCGCGTGCCGGAGCGCAGCCACGCCGCGCGCTGGGGCGGCAGCAGCCACTGCGCACGCTCCACCTCCAGATGCAGCGCCCCCTGCGCCGAGTAGAGGAGCTGGTGCTTGCGGTGGGCGTGCCAGGCCGACGTGAAGGGGGACAGCTCGTCGGCGAGGCAGAAGGCCGGAGCCTTCACCCTATCCACATCCACCAGGGGTTTCGGCACGTGCTGTCCTCCCGCCCGGCTCAGAAGGCGTAGCGCAGCCCCAGGCGTACCTGCCGCGGTGCCTGGTACTGGATGGGCTTCTTGAACTCCTTGTCGAGCGCGCCCTCCGTGAGCTGCCCGCCGCTGGCGGTGCGGACCATGTCCGGGGTGAGCGCTCCAGGCGCCACCGCCGGCTCGAGCGGAAGCACGTTGGCGTAGGTGTAGTGCTCGTTCACGCGCGTCACCGCCTGGAAGTTGAACAGGTTGAAGACCTCCAGGGAGAGGGACAGCTCCTGGCCCTTCGCGGGCTGGTAGCTGACGCGGAGGTCGGTGTCGACGGTGTGGACCCATGGGGTGCGCTCGCCGGACGAGCCACGCGGCAGCACGAAGGTCTCGCCCATCCCCAGCAGTGCGTTGCCCCCCAGGTAGTTGATGGGAGTGCCCGAACGGCCCTGGTAGGACAGACCGAGGCTGGTGGACAGCTTCGGCGTGATGACGAGCGCCCTGGCGCCGAAGACCTTGACGGTATGCGTGCGGTCCTCCGGCAGCGGCCCCGTCCGGTTGCTCAGCTGGGAAGCCAGGAGGAAGTCGGGCTGGAGCGCGGGCTCGCCCCAGGTGGAGACGGGCCGGAAGTAGCCGGTGTAGTTGCCGTACAGCCGTGACCACGTGTAGCTCGCCTGGGCCAGCCAGTCGCCGGTGAAGACACGGCTGAGGGCCACCGTCACCGCATCCTGGGTGCGCTCCGCCTTCGGGAAGTCGCTGGCCCCTCCCAGCCCCGGGTTGCCCAGGAAGGGCTCACCTTCCGCCTCACGGCTCAGGAGCGCGATGGCCGAGTCCAGGCTCCGGCGGGTATAGGTGGCGGCCAGCTTCGTTTCACTCCGCACCCTGTACTCGGCACCCGCGACGAGCTCGGTGGTCGAGGGCGCGACGAGCTTGGGGTCGATCCGCGCCCGCTCGATGGGGAGCCCCGCCATCACGCCGAACGGCAGCTGCCCGTGGTACTGCCCATAATGGGCGAAGAGCTTCATCCGCTGCATCCCCAGCGGATCCACGACCAGTCCCACGCGCGGCGAGAGCGGACGGCCGGGCGTGGAAGCCAGGGCGCCATCCTCCGAGTACAGCAATTGCGCGTCATAACGGACGCCCCCGTTCAGCGTGATCCACCGGCCGAAGGTCCAGCTGTCCTGCACGAAGCCGCCGAGGGTCTGGCTGGTGTACGGGCTCGTCTCTCCCTCGGGGGTCTCCTGGCGACTGAGTCCCTCCTGGATCACCACCGCGCCCGGGAGGTCGCGGTAGCGCTCGTAGGAGAGGAGCTCCGCGTCCACGCCGGCCTTCACCGTGTGAGTGCCCAGGAACTCCACGGTCCAGCTGAGCTGAGCATTGGCCTGGTAACGATCCACCGTGTCGGTGGCGCGCAGGCCCGTGCCGCCGGATTCGTAGAACTGGACGGGGCACCTCTCGAGCGATTCGGAAGGGTCGCCGCAGGCGCGCACCACGTCCTCCGTGGGCTCGAAATACGTCACGGGCCTCCGCACCGTGTAGAGCACGCGGGAGAGACCGCCCGCGCCGATAGTGGGCCCGCGGGAGGCCGTCTGGCGGGACCAGCCGAGGTTGGCGTCGATCCACAGCCCCTGCTTCGGGAACATGCCGGAGTAGTTGAAGGCGGCGGTGGTGAAGCCGCCGTCGACCAGGCTCTGGGTCGCGGAAGACGGTCTCGCGTTGATGAAGTCCCGGACCCTGCCGGTCAACGGGTCCACGGTGAGCTGGCCGTCTCCGCCGGAGCCGGCCGACGTGGAGATGACCGACAACGAGAGCGCGTTGTTGTAATCGAACAGGTACGTCAGCTTCCCCATCGCCTGGAGGGAGCTCTGGTTGGCGAAGAGATGGCGTGCGGAGTTGGGAATGGGCGTGCCGAGGGCCTGGAGCGTGCGCGTGTGCTCCACGCGGGTGAGCGCTGGAGCCACCCCCGCGAAGATCCACAGCCGGTCCCTCAGGATCGGCCCGCTCAAGGTGGCTCCGATGTCTCCCTGGAACGCGACCGCGTTCTGCCCGGCGAGCGTCGAGGTGGGCCCGGACGCGGGCGTGGGAGTGCCCCCCAGGAAGCCCGGTGCCCAGTTGCCGAACAGCGCGCCATGGAACTCGTTGGAGCCCGAGCGGGTCCTGGCCTGGATGAAGCCTCCGGTGGTGCGGCCGTACTCGGGCATGAAGCCACCGGTGACGATGTTCGTCCCCTGGAGGAACTCGACGCTCAGCGGGAGCGCATTGACACCCCACACCGGATCCCAGGTGGAGAGACCATCCACCGTGTACCTGTTCTCGAAGGCAGAGGCCCCGTTGATGGACAGGCCGTACGTCTCAAGCTGCACCCCCGGCGCCAGCCCGGCGAGGCGCTCGAAGGAGCGGGACGCACCGCCCGGGTCCTGGGGCCGGTTCACCGCGAGCAGCTGGGTGTACGGCTCGTCGACCCACAGCTCCGTGGTGGTGGAGAAGGCGTTGAGGAGCGGTGGGGGCCTGACGGCCATCACCACGTCGCCGCTGAAATCCGGCGGGGCGAGCTCCACGTTCACGCGGAGGGTCCGGTTCAGGCGCAGCCGGATCTCCGAACGCGAGTACGGTTGGAACGATTCCTTGACGAAGCTCAGGGTGTAACTGCCCGGCGGCAGCCCGGCAATCCGGTACCGGCCCAGCCCATCCGTCCGCGCCACCCGGTTGCCCTCGAAGCCGGGCGAGGTCGCGGTCACGATCACGTCCGGCACAGGCTTCTTGTTCTCGGCGCCCACCACCGTCCCGAAGATGACGCTGGTGGCGTGAGCGGCCTCCGCATGGAACAGGATCGCGACCACGACGGCCCCGGCCATCCAGAGCATCCGCTTCGAGTGCATGCTGGGAGAACCCCTCTCGACTACAGGAAGAACATGGGGTCGAACTCGTCCACGCGGACCGGCAGCAGGCGCGGCAGGGGCCGCTGGAACACCTTCGCGTTCAGCTCCAGGTCGAGGATCTCCAGCCCGGCGGGGACGAGCTCGCGGAAGCGCTGGCTCATGTACTCGCGCAGTCCGAGGATGGCCACCTGCCGCTTCTCCTCGAGGAGCTGGCGCAGGGCATCCGCGAAGTCCGTGCCATCGTGGCTGGCGAGCGCGACCGCGGCCTTGGGCCGCTGGGTGCGGATGGCCTCCAGGAGCTTGAGGATGCCCAGGTCCACCACCTTCTGGTCGGGCCGGCCATGGAGGAGCGCCACCTCGCAGCCGGCGGTCTTCAGGGCCCGCACGAAGCCGATCATCACGTCCGGCAACTGCTCGCCCCGGGCGTTGAGCACCACCACGCAGCGCACGGGTTTGGGGAAGTGGTCTTCACAGAAGGCCACCAGTCGATCGAACTGCACACGGTCCTGGGGCTCGGGCTTGCGTCCCACGACATTGGACACGGCCCAGTCGACGTTCTCGGCGTCGATGAGGACGTAGGAGGCTGCGGGAGGACGTGAGGAAACCATGGCGCGGACAATACTCCGATCCCGCGCCAGGCAAGGGCGATCCTTGCCCGTCTCTCAGCGCTTGACCGCGTATTGCAGGAGCACCACCCCGTTGCGGTACACCTTGGTCGAGAGCAGCTCGAGGTCCGCCTTCCGGGCCACATGCGGGGCGAGCGTCTTGCCCGCCCCGAGCAGCACCGGGTTCAGCTTGACGATGACCTCGTCGACGAGGCCCGCGTCCAAGAGGGCCGCCGCCAGGGGCCCTCCGCCGCACAGGTAGATGTCCTTGGGGACGCTCATCTGGGCCGCCCGCACGGCGCGGCTCATGTCGGTCTGCGTGCCGGGGCGCGACTTGAGTTCCCGCACGAAGGCGACGGGATCCTCCCGCACGAGGTGCACGCGCGGATCCGGGATCTCCTTCAGGGTGCGCGAGAAGACGTAGGTCTCCATGGAGGGATACGGGTCCGTGATCCCCATCTTCAGCGCGGGCTCGTAGGTGCCACGGCCCATCAGCACCGTGTCGTACTCCGCCAGCAGCGAGTGGAAGTAGTCCATCACGTGCTCGGGCGAGAGGTCCGCGGGGAAGAAGTCGACCGAGTCGTCCTCGCGGGCGATGAAGCCGTCGAGCGTCGTGGCCACGTGGTACTTGAGCTTGCGCAGCTGGGATTGCATGGGGACTCCGTCTCCCGGGCGGCGCGGAAATTCCCACGGGCGTTTTCTGGAGACAAGCGTCTTGCGTCACGCCGCTGTCTCATGGCGAACGCGTGTCCTGTCTACCCCGCCCCGTTGCCGCCAGGTGCCTGAGCGGCAAGCTTGTCCTACCGGGACAGGTGCGGGAGGGGGAACCATGGCAGGCACTCGACGGTCACGCATGCCCACGTGGGCTCCGGGGCTCCTCGTCGTACTCTCGATGGCGGCGAGCGCGGCCCCCCAGGAGTCCCTGCCCGACTACTGGGATGTCCGCACGTATATCTCGCTCAACTGGGATGTGCTGACGCGCTCCCTGGACACGTGCAAGGTCCTGGCGGATCCCAAGGTACCCGAGCGCTCCGTGCTCTACCTGCCCAAGGATCTGCCCGAGCCCGTGTCGGTCCAGCAATTGCGCCAGAAATGCCCTCAGGTGCAGGTGCGGCGTCTGCCCTCGGCTATCAACGGGCCAGGGCAGGCGGAGGTCCGGGCGATCGATCCGCCGGGGCTGCTCTTCCTGGAGCATCCGTACGTCGTGCCCGGCGGCATGTTCAACGAGATGTATGGCTGGGACAGCTACTTCATCATCCGCGGGCTGCTGCGCGACGGGCGGCGGGAGCTGGCCGAGGGCATGGTGCGCAACTTCTTCTTCGAGCTTGAGAACTACGGAGGCGTGCTCAACGCCAACCGCACGTACTACCTCACGCGCTCGCAGCCGCCCTTCCTCTCCTCGATGGTGCTGGCGGTCCACGACTCGCTGGGCGAGGAGGAGAAGCGTGCGTGGCTGACCGAGGCCCTGCCCTACGTGGTCCGCGACTACGAAATGTGGGTCCGCGGAGAGCACCTGGCCGGGGACACGGGGCTGTCGCGCTACTTCGATTTCGGCGAGGGCCCGGTGCCCGAGCTCGACACGCACGCCCGCTACTACCGCGACGTGGTGATGTACTTCCTGAAGAACCCCGAGGCCGGCAAGCCCTACCTGCGCAAGGTGGACCCGGAGAAGCGGGAGGCGGCGGACACGGGCCCCCTGTTCACCGTGCAGGTGTGTGAGCAGACGGTGGGGACGACGTCCTGCACGTCCATGGAGTCGTTCACCCTCACGGAGGACTACTACAAGGGCGACCGCAGCATGCGCGAGTCGGGCTTCGACGTCTCCTTCCACAACGGGCCCTTCAACGCGAGCACGCACCACTACGCCTCGGTGGACCTGAACAGCCTGCTGTACAAGACGGAGACGGACCTGGAGCGCATCAGCACGCTGCTGGGCCGCACCGCCGAAGCGCGCACGTGGAAGGAGCGCGCCGCGCGGCGCCGGCAGTTGGTGGACCGCTACCTCTGGGATGCCGAGCGAGGCATGTACTTCGACTACGACTTCGTGGCCGGCAAGCGCTCGACCTACGAGTACGCGACGACCTTCTACCCGCTCTGGGCGGGGCTGGCGTCCCCCGAGCAGGCGCGGGCCGTGGCGGGCAAGCTCTCCCGCTTCGAGCAGCCCGGCGGTGTGGCGATGAGCCGCCAGGAGTCACACACCCAATGGGACTACCCCTATGGATGGGCGCCCATCCAGCTCCTCACCGTGGAGGGGCTGCGCCGCTACGGATATGGCGAGGACGGCGATCGGCTCTCCCGGAAGTTCATCGAGATGGTCGCCGAGAACTTCCGCCGCGATAAGACCATCCGGGAGAAGTACAACATGGTGACGCGCTCCACGCAGGTGGACATCACGGGGGGCGGCTACAAGGAGAACGTCGCCGGCTTCGGGTGGACCAACGGTGTCTTCCTAGAGCTGCAGCACGGGCTCCAGCCCGAGCCCGCGCGCCGGGTGGGACGCAAGCCGCCACCCCCGCGGCGGGAGCAGCGGCCGGCCTCGGCGCCCTGAGGGGAGTCAGGTCACGGCTCGGACGGGCTGGCCCGGTTCTGCGGACCGCGGTTGAAGCGCAGCACGAAGTCCTGGGAGTTGTCGTTCGAGTCGAAGCCATTGCCGTGGAAGGAATGGGCGCCCGCCTCCATGGACTCGGCCGTGGAATCGCTCCAGGCCTTGCGCTCGAAGCTGCCGTTCACGACGGGCAACGTGGGGAAGGCACTGCCCTCGGGCGCGTTGGCCGGCCCGTAGCCCACCGTGTCCACCGCCAGGGTATCCGTCGGCGACGAGCCAATGCCCGGCCTGCCGAGCCGCACGTGGCCACCATTGGCCGGGTTCGCCCCCAGGTTCAACGAGGTGCCCCAGTTGGCGTCCCTGCTCACGGTCCCGGTGTACCCGGCCGACGCCACCAGGAAGAAGCCGTGAGGGGCGATGCGCGAGCCCGCGGGCAGCACGTACGAGGAGTAGGAGGTCCCCGTGCCGCTCTTGTACTGGACCTTCCAGTTGGACAGGTCCACCTCTTCGCCCGTGGGGTTGTAGAGCTCGATGAACTCGTCAGCCGCCCCACCCGGCCCCTGCGGAGCGAACTCGCTGATGACCACGTGGTCCGTGGTGGGGGGCGCCAGCACCGCGATGTAGGCCCACAGCGTCTGGCTCCCGAGCGTCGCGAGGATCGTCGCGGAACCACTCGAGCTCGACGAGCCGGTGAACGTGAACAGGGCGGCGACCTGACGCGCCGGGATGACCACCTCGGAGGGCAGCACGCCGATCCCCTCGGGTGACAACGACAGGGACACCACCGTGTCGGCCTCGGGCGGAACATCCAGGACGACGACACACTGGGTCATCCCGCCCTGCTCCACCGAGGTGCGCTCGCACCCCATGAGGGACAGATAGGAGGCCTGGTCCGCGGCGAGCACCGTCAGCGTGGCGGTCTTCGAGAGGCCATCGAGCGTCGCCGTCAGCCACGTGTAACCGGTGTACGCCCCTTCCTGGGAGAGATCGACGTTCACCCACAAGGGCGCCGAGCTCTGCCCCGCGGGGATGCGCACGGTGCCCATGGGAATGAGCACCCCCGGATTGGAGGACGTCACCGCGACGAACGTGTCCACCTCGGCCGGCCGGTTCAGCTTCACGAGGATCTCCCCGGGGAACGTGGGGCCGGAGTAGCCATCCCTCACGAAGGTCCAGTCCGACGGGCCGAGCTCCACGAGGAACGGCACCGTGTCTCCCACCAGATCCCCGCTGGAGCGCGGCTCCAGCTTGGAGTTGCCGTTGCGCCACTCCAGCACGCCGGTGATGGACGCGTAGAGATCGCCCACGGCCGGCATGGTGGGGCGGAAGAGGAAGTCGTTGATGCGCAGCACGCCATTGACCACGAACTCGTAGGTGGGGACGGAGTCACCCGGGCCGGGCGCCGGCTCGAGCTGCGTCACCTCCACCCCGCGGACGCGGACGAGCACACCTTCCAACGCCTGCGCGAGCCATCCACCGCTCCCCACGTCCCAGGGCCCCACTTCGACGGGCGCGGGTAGCGGGTTGCCCATGCTCCGGATGGCGAGGCTGGCCGGGTTGTTGAGCTGCAGCTGCCCGAAGTAGTTGGTGACGAGCGCATCACCGACATCCACCCGGTCGCCCACGTTGACGCCGTGGCCGGTCTTGAAGACGAAGAGGCCGGAGTACTCGGAGCCCGAGTAACCAGGCTCGTCCGGGTGCACCTGCACGAAGAAGCCCGAGGTGCCCGCGCCCGTCACCAGCACGTTCTCGAGCTTGACGCGCTGGCCCACCCAGGACCAGGTACCGCCCACCGGGGTCTTGAGCGTGTAGATGCTCACCGGGCACGCCGAGCCGCCGGGGTTGGACACGGGGCAGACATCGCAGGCGTTGCCCATGCCATCACCGTCGCCGTCCTCCTGGCCCGGGTTGGACACAGCGGGGCAGTTGTCCACGGCATCGGACACGCCGTCGCCATCCGAGTCGCCGGAGGACGGCGCGGCACAGGTGGTGGAGAACGGCTCGAGCGGGCACACGTCGCACGTGTCGCCTGCCCCATCTCCGTCCGAGTCCGCCTGCACGCCATTGTCCAGGGGGCGCACGGGGTTGAAGACGTTGGGGCAGTTGTCGCTCACATCGAGCACCCCATCCCCATCGATGTCATTTGACTCGGGGAGGCCCGAGTACAGCGTCGAGCCATTCACGGAGCCGGGGAAGCGCGAATCGGTGGACGCGCGCCGCGGCGTGCACAGCGGCTCGTTGGTGGGCTCCCCGGAGCAGAAGAAGAGCGGGTAGGAGCTCGCATTCAGGCTCTGGAGCGTCGCGAGCGACTCCGCCGTCTCCGACTGGAGGCACACCCGGCGCGAGGCCCCGCACACCTCGAGCGCATCGCACCCGGTGGCGCCGAGCGCCTCGAGCAGCGCCGAGTCACCATAGAGGGGCTTGCCTCCGCGCAGGGTGAGGACCACGTCCTCGGGGTTGGCGGCGATGACCGCGCGGTGCGGCGAGTGCGCGAAGGACCGGAGCCGGAAGATGGCGATGTCCGCGACCTTGCCAGGGCTCAGCTCACCGATCTTCGACGCGGTCTGCGTGGCCCGGGCCGCGTTGCGGGTGACCAGGGACCACAGCTCGGCGTCGTTGAAGGTGGCGTTGTAATAGATGCTGTTGAGGTAGTCCGCGCAACGCAGCTCGCGCAGCAGGTTCATCGAGCCCGTGGGCAGCCAGTCCGTGCCCAGCGAGACGTTGACGCCCAGCCGCTTGTAGACGGCCACCTGGGCGGTGTCGCCGTAGAGGGACACGTTGGAGCGCGGCGACCAGACGAGGCTCGCGCCCTCGGTGGCCATGAGCCGGATCTCCGGCACGCGCAGGCCGATGCCGTGGATGATCGCCGTCCGGGGGCCGACCAGATCCCGCCCGGAGGGGTTGATGCCCGAGGTGCAGAGGAACTCGTTGAGGGCGGACGTCTCGATGCCCTCGGCGATGTGCGGCAGGTAGGCGGAGTCGCTCGGAATGGCGCTCGGCGAATCGATGGACGGATAGGCGCACCCGCTGGTCAGCTCGGTGCCGGAGCTGTCCCCCAGCGGGAAGGTCGCGTAGTTGAGGCCGGTGGCGCCCGCCCCGAGACCTTCCTGGTTGCCTCCACTCGTGGAGGTGCTCGGCTTGTCGAGGTTGCGCAGCAGCCCGTTCTGGCCGCCAGAGCCCGCGATGGAGGTGGTACCCGCCATCACCTGCCTCAGCTCCGCCCAGCGGATGGCCGCACCGCTCGAGGAGGTGGTGGAAATCCTCGTGTGGCCATCCCTGCCCGTGCGCCAGTCGTGGCGGTGCTCGTAGCGCTCCGAGGTGAAGCCGGAATAGGGGGCACCCTGGTAGGTGATGTGATCGTGCGGGTTGATGAGGCCCGGAGACACCACGCCGTCCGGGCACACCACCTGCGTGGCCGAAGCGGCCTCGGGCGCGCCAGAGCAATCGCAGCCCACGCACTGGATGACGCCAGCGGGATCGAAGAGGACCTGGCCACCGTTGTAGACCTTGTCCGACGCGAGGATGACGCCCGTGATGAGGCGGCTGGCGCTGCCCGGCGTCACCGAGCACGTTCCCGACGTGGGCGGCGGCAACGGGGTGCTCCGGCACTCGATGATCGTCCCCATGCCTCCATCGGGACCCGGCTCCGAGCTACCACCATCGGAGCCCGCATCCGGCCACGTGCCTGCGTCCGGCCACGTGCCTGCGTCCGGCCACGTTCCTGCGTCGTAACCCGCGTCAGGCCACGTTCCTGCGTCATAGCCCGCGTCTGGCCACGTGCCTGCGTCGTAACCCGCATCCGGCCACGTGCCGGCATCGGAGGAGCCCGCGTCCGGCCACGTGCCTGCGTCCCAGGTCCCGGCATCGGTCTCGGTGCCCGCGTCCGTCCAGGTGCCGGCATCGGAGGAGCCCGCGTCCGGCCACGTACCCGCGTCCCACGTCCCCGCATCGGTCTCGGTGCCCGCGTCCGTCCAGGTGCCGGCATCGGAGGAGCCTGCGTCCGGCCACGTACCCGCGTCCCACGTCCCCGCATCGGTCTCGGTGCCCGCGTCGGAAGTGCCCGCGTCCGGCCACGTGCCCGCGTCCGGCCACGTGCCTGCGTCCCAGGTCCCGGCATCGGTCTCGGTGCCCGCGTCCGTCCAGGTGCCGGCGTCAGAGGTGCCCGCGTCCGTCCAGGTGCCGGCGTCAGAGGTGCCCGCGTCCGTCCAGGTGCCGGCGTCCGGCCACGTACCCGCGTCCCAGGTCCCCGCATCGGTCTCGGTGCCCGCGTCGGAGGTACCCGCGTCCGTCCCGGTACCCGCGTCCGTCCAGGTGCCTGCGTCCCCGATGGAGCCAGCATCGGCATGGGTACCCGCGTCCACGACCTCCGTGCCCGCGTCGATGATGGGCAGGGTGCAGTTGTGCTCGCACCCGTCGCCCCCCACGGTGTTGCCATCGTCGCACTGCTCCGGTGGCTCGACGATCGCGTTGCCACAAGCAGGCCCCGAGGAACCCGCGTCCGTTTCCGAGCCCGCGTCCGTCCGCGTCCCCGCGTCCGTTTCCGAGCCCGCATCCGTCTGCGTCCCTGCGTCCGAGCCCGCGTCCGTCTGCGTCCCCGCGTCCGAGCCCGCGTCCGTCTGCGTCCCCGCGTCCGAGCCCGCGTCGACGCTCGGCAGGGTGCAGTTGTGCTCGCACCCATCGCCTCCCACGGTGTTGCCGTCGTCGCACTGCTCCGGGGCCTCCAGGATGGAGTTGCCACAGGCCGGCCCCATCCCGGGAGTCGGCGTACAGGTGTTCTCGCACCCGTCACCGTTCACCGTGTTGCCGTCGTCGCACTGCTCGGCGCCATTCTTCACGCCATCGCCGCAGCGGGCTGATTCCTCCCCGTCACCGCACCCCGTGAGCACGAGCAGCAACGCGGTGAAGGCAACGACTCCGAAATGACGGGCTGGCAGCATGGGGCATACCTGCTCCGGTATGGACAGCTCCCCGCGGGAGGCGGGGGACCGGAGCGGCGCCCATCATGCCTGAGAGGTCATTCAAGTAACACTCACGACATTCCACCCAGGGCGGAATGCCCCGGCTCAGTGCGTCTGCACCGGGTAGGCCGGGCCCACCCCGCATCGCTGACGGAAGGCGCGCACGGTCTCGGCGATCTCCGTGCCCGCCTCCACCAGGCCCGCATGGCCCGCGTCGTCCACCAGCACCCACTCCGCGGCCGGCATCCGCGTGCGCATCCGCTTCATCTCGCGCAGGGGCACCAGGAGATCATTCTTCGCGGCGATGAGCTGCGTGGGCACCCGGACGTCCGGCAGCACGTCCCAGCACGGAGGGCAGTCCAACAGGCCGCGCACCATCATCCAGAAGGCCTCCGGGTCCATCCGGCGCAGGGCCAGCAGGAATTCGAGGATGTCCGCGCGGGGCGCACGGGCCCTCAGCAGGCCCGAGACACGTCCGAGCGGATACGCCAGCCGCGAGGCGAGCACCTGGTGGACGAGCGGCGCCACCTTGGGCACCAGCGGCGTGAGCGTCTTGAAGACACGGCCCAGGGTGGTGTGTCCGCCCGGCAACGGGATGAACCAGGCGCTCGGATCCGGCGAGGCGGGGCTGCCGCCGATGAGCGTCATGGCGGACACCAGCTCCGGCCGGCGCCGGTACAGCTCCAGCACCACCCGGACGCCCATGGAGAAGGCCACGTGGTGGGGCGGGCGCCCATCGCCCCGGACCATCATCTCCTCGGTGACGCGCTCCAGGTCATCCACGTGGACGCGCAGCGCGTAGTCACCATTGGCGGACAGCTGGCTGCGGCCGTGGCCCCGGTAGTCCCAGTGCACCACCCGGTGGTCCTGCTCCAGGTCCGCGACGATGTACCGCCAGAAGTTCTCCGACGTCCCGATGCCGTTGGTGAGCAGCACCGAGGGGCGGGAGGCGAGCGCGGGTTCCGCCTCATTCTCCGGGGCATTGCCCACATGCGTGTGGTACGCGACGCGGGTGCCATCGGGCGCGGTGACGAAGCGGGTGAGGCGCAGGTAGGGCATGTTCCTTCCCACCATTCGGCCGCTCCCTCTCCGGCGCAAGGTCCGGCGTTCACTAGTGGGTATCGTTACTCCTCATTCCATGAGTCAGACCCCATGAGTCAGACCGCTCCCTCCCCTCCCCTCACACGCTGGCTGGAGCCCCGGCCCTCGGGGCCCGGCGCGCCGCCCGCGGCCGTCTCCGTGGGGACCATGAACTTCGGGGCCCGCACCCCGGCGCCCGAGGCCCAGCGGATCATCGCCCGGGCCCTGGAGCGCGGCGTGCCCTTCTTCGACACGGCCAACTCGTACGGCAACGGCGAGGCCGAGCGCCTGCTCGGCCAGGCGCTGCGTGGCCGGAGGGCGGAGGTGGGGCTCGCCACCAAGGTGGGGCTGGCGCGCGTCCGGGGGAAACCCGAGGGCCTCTCTGGCGCGCAGGTGGTGCGTGCGCTGGAGGACAGCCTGAAGCGGCTCGGGACGGACTACGTGGACGTGCTCTACCTGCACGCCCCGGATGCCGCCACGCCGGTGGAGGAGACGCTGGAGGCCGTGCATGGGCTGGTGCGCGCCGGCAAGGTGCGGCACTGGGGCGTGTCCAACCACGCGGCCTGGCAGTTGCTGGAGCTGCGGAGCCTGTGCGATGCGCGCGGCATGCCCCGCCCGGTGCTGTCCCAGGTGCTCTACAACGTGCTGGTGCGCCAGGTGGAGGTGGAGTACCTGCCCTTCACGAGGCGCTACCCCATCCACACCACCGTCTACAACCCGCTGGCCGGAGGACTGCTCTCCGGGCGCCATGTGCCGGGCGGCTCCATCCCCACGGGCTCGCGCTTCGACGGCAACCGCTTCTACCAGCGCCGCTACTGGTCCGAGCGCCTCCTGGAGCAGGCCGCGCGCCTGCGGGAGGTGGCGGAGGCGGCGGGCTTCACGCTGGTGGAGCTCGCCTACGCATGGCTGGCGAGCCGGCCCGGGGTGGACTCGGTGCTGGCGGGCCCGGCGACGGTGGAGCACCTGGACGCGGCGCTGGACGCCTGCGCGAAGCCGCTGCCCCCGGAGGTGGCCTCGCGCGTGGACGAGCTCTCCCGGGAGTGGCTGGGCACGGACGCCACGTACGCGAGGTGAGCATGCTGGCGGTGGATGCGGAGACCTTCGATATCGCCGGGCCGCTGGCGCACTACGCCGAGCACGGCTACGCGCGCCTGGGCCGGCTGCTCAGCGCCGAGGGCCTGGAGACGCTGCGCGAGCGCGCGGACGATCTGATGCTGGGCCGGGTGAGCTACCCGGGCTTCTTCTGGCAGATGGACGCGCCCACGGGCCGCTACGAGGACGCACCGCTGGGGCTCGGCTGGCAGGGGCCGTCGCTGGACTACCGCAAGCTGGAGAAGCTGGAGAAGGATCCGCGCTTCCTCGAGTGGATGGAGAACCCGCTCTTCGAGCGGCTCGCCCGGGCGCTCATGCCCGGGGACCTCTGCCTCTACCGGGCCATCCTCTTCCACAAGGGCCAGCGGGGCGGCAGCGAGCTGCCCTGGCACCAGGACGGGGGCAAGCTGTGGGGCCTCACGAAGGATCCCGAGCTGCAGCTGTGGACGGCACTGGACGACGCGCCGCTGGACGGGGGCTGCGTGGAGGTGGTGCCGGGGAGCCACCGCTGGGGGCTGGCCACGGCGCTCGGGGGCGTGGTGCCGCCGGACCAGGTGGCGGCGCGCGGGGCGGACCGGCTGGCGGTGCCGCTGCCGGTGGAGGCGGGCGAGGTGCTGCTGCTCCACAACTACGTGTGGCACCGCTCCGGGCAGAGCCGCACGGGCCAGCGCCGGCGGGGCTTCTCGGCCTGCTACATGAGCGCGGACACCCGCTGCGTGCGCAAGAAGAAGGCCCCTCGGGACTTCTTCCCGCTCTTCCGCCGCGGCTCGCGCTGAGGGGCCCTACCCCGCCTTCAGCTTGCTGCGGATGGCGGGCAGGCTGATGCGGAAGGTGCTGCCCCGGCCCAGCTCGCTGTGGGCGGTGATCTCCCCGCCGAAGCCCGTGATGATGCCGTGGCAGATGGACAGGCCCAGTCCCGTGCCCACGCCCACCGGCTTGGTGGTGAAGAAGGGATCGAAGATGCGATCCAACACCTCGCGCGGCATGCCGCACCCGGTGTCCTTCACCTCGATGATGGCGTGGTTGCTCTCGGCGCGCAGGATGACGCGGATCTCGTTCTTGTCCGGCTGACCGGCGGTGATCGCGTGGGCGGCGTTGATGAGCAGGTTGAGGACCACCTGGCCGAAGCGCGCCTCGCTGCCCTCCACGAGCGGCACCTCGGACACTTCCTTCACCACGGTGGCGCGGTGGCGCAGCTCGCCGCGGGCCAGCGCCAGCGCCGAGTCGATGACGCGCCTCAAGTCCACCGCCGTGGGCTGCTCCTCGTCGCCGCGCGAGAAGGTCTTCAGGTCCTGGACGATGAGCCGCACGCGGTTGACGCCCTCGTTCGTCTCGGCCAGCACCTCCTCCACCTCGGTGAGCCGCCCCTCGGGCAGCAGCCCGGTGATGGTGTGCAGCTCCTCGGTGAGGAAGGACAGGTTGGAGATGACGAAGGCGAGCGGGTTGTTGATCTCGTGCGCCACGCCCGCGGCGAGCGTACCCACCGAGGCCAGCCGGTCCGCGACGACCAGTCGCGCCTGGATCTGCTTGCGCTCGGTCAAGTCTCTCGCGCTCACCAGCGTGGCGGGCTGGCCGGCGAAGACGAGCCGCAGGCTGCTGATCTCCGCCGTGAGCAGGCCGCCGCCGGGAGGCAGGAAGCGGATCTCCCGCACGCGGTTGGAGGCGCCCCGGCCCGGCAGACCATCGAGCGCGCCGGCGGCGGCACCGCGATCCTCCGGGTGGACGAAGTCCAGCAGCGAGCGGCCCACCAGCTCGTTGGCCTTGAGCCGCAGGAAGGAGCACGCCGACGGGTTGACGTAGAGCAGCGGCCCACCGCGGTGCACGAAGATGGCCTCGGGCGAGCCCTCGATGAGGGCGCGGAAGCTCTCCTCGGAGCGGCGCAGCGCCTCCTCGGCGGCCTTGCGCTCGGTGATGTCGAAGGACACGCCACCGAGGAAACGCCGGCCCGAGCTGTCGCGGGCGATGAACCGGTAGGTGAGGAACTGGCGCGGCTCGCCCTCCGGGGTGGGGATGATGCTCTCGGAAACGGAGGGCTGGCCGGACTTGAAGGCCTGCTCGTCCTGCTCGCGCAGGAGGGCGACCGTCTCCGCCGGCATGAGCTGATCATCGGGGATGGTGCTCACGTCCAGGCCGGGAGCCAGCCCGAAGAAGCGCCGGAAGGGCTCGTTGACGAAGACGCGCCGGCCGGCCTCGTCCTTCATGTAGGCGAGCGCCGGGTTGTTGTTGAGGAAGGAGTCGAAGAGGTGCTGGCTCTCCTGGAGCGCGGTGACGATGGAGGCCACCTCCGTCATCAGCGCCTGCTTCGCCGCGTGCTCGGCGGCGTTGCCCATGGCGGCCCCGAGCAGGCCGGCCATCAGCTCCAGCGTGCGCTCGTCCGAGTCCACGAAGGCGAACGGCACCTGGGAGGCGATGCTCAGCACGCCCACCGTCTGGTTGTCGCGCTTGAGGGGCACGTTGAGCATGGAGCGCACCTTGAGCCGGCGCGCCGCGTCCACGTTGGCGCGCGGATCCCGCTCGGTGTCGTCGGTGCGCATCACCTCGCCGCGCAGCACGCTGGTGCCGGCCATGGTGCTGGCGATGGCCAGGCGCGCGCCCTCGAACTGCTTCGAGTAGCCCGTGCACACCCGGTAGAACATCTCCTCGCCCTCGATGATGCCCACGGCCGCGCCCCCCGCGCCGCAGAGGATCATCGCCCGCTCGGCGATGAGCCGCATCACCACGTCCAGATCCAGGCCCGCCAGCGCGATGTCGTTCTGCGTCTGGATGATGGCCGCCAGCCGCTCGATCTCCCCGCGCGCGGACTCCTCGTGGGACTGCCGGCGCATGAAGGCGTAGCAGCGGCGCTCGAACAGGGCGATGCGGGCGCGCACGTCCACCGGGTGGAAGGGCGCCACCAGGTAGTCATCCACGCCGATCTCCATCAGCGGGGTGATGTCGTCGTCGGTGAGGCTGGCCGCCATGCCGAGCACGGACACCTCGGCGGCGCGGATCTGCGCGCGCAGCCGGTTGAACCACTCGGACTTCTCGCGGACCTGATCGGCCCCGACGACGAGCACGTCCACCAGGGAGATGGTGGCGGCCGTGACCTCGGGTCCCGAGGCGACCACGACCTCGTGTCCCATCCGGGAGAGCTCTGCCCCGATGGGGTGGTCACCGTCGCGACTGAGGAGGAGAAAGCGCATGGAGGCAGGAGCGGATTCTTAGGAAACAGAAGATTGCTAGATCGAGGCCCTTCCGGTCCACCATGAGCGCCCGATTCGGGGAGAACCGCTCTCCGTTGGACGGAAGCCTATCCCCGTTCGCGCCACGGGAGGGAGTGGTGGAAGGCGCAAAGGGGCACCATGGGCCGCCCGGTCAGCGGGCGGGCGGTCCGCATTATTGCCACGTGTCCAACGTTTGTGCGACCTCGACGTGCTCAGTGGTGGTCGCCCGGGTGGACGGCGGGGCCTGGCCCCCTGGCGTCCGAGCAGGGGCGCCCTATCTCAACCGGGTTGCCCGTGGCGAGCAGGCGGGCACGGGTTGCCGGGGCGGGGTCGGTCCGGGGGGAAAGACACGAATGAGGAACGGCATCGCGGTGGGGCTGTGCATGGTGGCGCTCGGCGCCTGTCAGGTGGCGACACTGCCCCAGGTGGTGGACGGACGGGAGGAGCGCGCCGAGGCCGAGCGTGCCCAGCTGTTCGACCGGGGTGCCCTCGCGGTGATGACGCGCAGCCTGTCGGGCGGGAGGCACCTGGAGCGGGTGCTGGAGGCCCGGTGGGAGGAGGAGCCGGCACGTGCCGCGGAGCTGCTGGAGTCGCTGCGCCCGGAGGATCTCCAGGCCCGGGCGAGCCAGCTGGCGGAGGAGATTCAGCAGGCCCGGCCGCACCTCGTCGGGCTGCAGCAGGTGATGCAGGCGCGGCTGCGGCTCACGGGGGAGGCGCTCTTCGGAGGTGCCCGGCCCGCGGAGACGGTGTCCGTGGACATGCTGCCGGTGCTGCTGGGTGAGCTGGCGGTGCGCGGGCTGCACTACCGCGAGGTGGCGCGGGTGAGCAACGCGGACGTGGAGATGCCGCTGCGCACGAGCGTCGCGCGGGCGCCCGGTAACGTGCGGCTGACGGACTTCGACGTCATCCTCGCGCGGGCGGACGTGGAGGTGAAGGAGGCGCGTGCGGGCAACTACGTGGCACGCCGCGAAGTGCCGCGTCCGGGCCAGGAGCCGGTGGCGTTGCCGAGGGGCTGGGCCTCGGTGGCGGCGAAGGTGGAGGGCCGGACGTACCGCTTCGTCAGCACGCACCTGGAGCCCGCGCCGGACGAGCACGGGCTGCGCGTGCAGGTGGCGCAGGCGGGGGAGCTGATCCGGACGTTGCGAGGCGAGCCGCTGCCGGTGGTGCTGGTGGGGGACTTCAACACGCCGGCGAACCTGGGGCTGCTGGGGGCGCCCACGTACCGGGAGCTGCTGCTGGCGGGCTACGTGGACGTGTGGACGCACCGGCTGGGGAGCACGCTGCCGGTGGGCGCGGGCATGGGGAGCGAGCTGCCGGTGTTGGCGGAGCGCCTCAAGCTGGTGCTGGTGCGCAAGCCGGTGGCGCCGGGCGTGCGCCGGGTGGGCCCCGTGCTGGCGTACGGAGTGGGAGGAGCGCTGGAGGATCGGACCGGCCCCTGGAAGCCGGACCTGGAGGCGGGAGTGGTGGCGCGCCTGCGCATCTGACCCCTACACTGCGGCCCGTGACTGAGCAGCGGTCTGGAGTCCTGGTCGCGGAGCAACCCCACTACCTGCCGTGGCTGGACTTCTACGAGCAGGTGGCGAGGGCGGACACGCTGCTGGTGCTGGACAACGTGCAGTGGCTGAGGAGGGGCTGGCAGCGCAGGGCGCGAGTCGCGCTGCCGCCGGGCACTCCCCTGCCCCCGCCGGCCGAGCCCGCGTTCCAGTGGCTGACGATTCCCCTGGAGGGAGCGCACCGGGACACGCGGATCTCCGAGCTGGCGGTGGACACGGCCCAACCGTGGACGCGCAAGCACCTGGCGACGCTGACGATGCTGTACGGGAGGAGGCCCTACTTCCGGAGCCAGGTGCTGCCGAGACTGGAAGGCTTCTACGCGCAGGCGGCGAAGGAGCGGGGCCCCGGCTCACTGCTGCGCACGCTGCTGGCGAGCATGGAGCTCTTCTACGAGCCGCTGGGCGTGAAACCGCGGGTGGAGCTGGCGTCGAAGCTGGACCGCTCGCACCCGGACAAGACGGGGCGGCTGGCGTCGTACTGCACGCAACTGGGGATGGAGACGTACTACTCGGCGGTGGGCTCGCTGTACCTGAAGCCGGGACCGTTCCGGGAGGCGGGGGTGCGGCTGCTGTGGCAGAAGTTCCGCTACCCCGCGTACGACCAGGGGAGGAAGGGAGAGCGCTTCGTGGTGGGCCTGTCGATCGTGGACGTGCTGTCGAACGTCCCGGTGGACGAGGTGCGCAAGTGGCTCGAGCCCAGCCCCTGGGGACCCTTCGCCCCATCCCCTCTCCCTTTGGGAGAGGGTTAGGGTGAGGGTCTACGGCCTTCCCCGCTTCGCTCAGCGCCCTCCGCCGCGCTCCTTGTCGAACCGGACGAAGTAGCTGCGAACAGACGCATCAATGAGGTCCTGATCGAGCTGCGGAGGCCGGCCGCGGTAGTGAGCCATGTCGATCATCTGATCGAGCAGGTCGCGGGGCTGGCACGCGGCGAAGCGGCGGCCGATGGGCTTGTAGTGGGTATCGATGAGGTACTGGACCATGTCGGCGTCGTAGAGGACGCCGCGCTTGCGGCACATGACCTCGAAGATCTGATGGAACAGCTCCTCATCGGGGGGCTGGACCTCGAGCTTGTAGCGGACGCGGCGGAGGAAGGCGTCGTCGACGAGATCGCTGGGGTCGAGGTTGGTGGAGAAGGCGGCGAAGACGTCGAAGGGGACCTGGACCTTCTTGCCGGTGTGGAGCGTCAGCATGTCCACATCGCTCTCGAGCGGGACGATCCACCGGTTGAGGAGGTCCTTCGGGGAGACCTTCTGACGGCCGAAGTCGTCGATGAGGAGCATCCCGTTGGTGGCCTTCATCTGGAAGGGAGCCTCGTAGTACTTGACCTCGGGCGAGTAGACGAGGTCGAGCATCTCGAGGGTGAGCTCACCGCCGACGACGACGAGGGGCCGGCGGCAGCGGACCCAGCGCCGGTCATAGGACGGGGTGTTGGCGTCGTCCTCGATGGGCTTGTGGAGGATGCTGTCGTAGATGCGGACGATGAAGTCGTCGATGAGGATGGCGTGGGGGATGAAGATCTCGCCATCGAAGCAGTTGACCATGCCCTGGCAGATGGCTGTCTTGCCGTTGCCGGGAGGCCCGTAGAAGAAGATGGCGCGGCCCGAGTTCATGGCGGGGCCGATGCCGTCGAAGATGTAGTCACGGATGATGAGGTCGCCGAACTGATCCTCCATCCGGTTGCGGGTGATGCGGTTGCCGCGGACGGTCTGCTTCTTGACCGAGTCGATCCACTCCTGGAGGGTGACGGGAGCGGGGCCGTTGTAGCGGTTGCGATCGAGGATCTGCCGCAGCACGTCGGTGGCGAACGTGGTGAGCTGGTAGATCATCGTGGACTTGCCCACGCCCGAGCCGCCGCCGCCGCGGATGTCGATGTACTTCTGGCGGCGCAGGCCCTCGACGACCTCATCGATGATGGTGGAGGGCAGCTTGAGGCGGTTGGCGATGTCCATGCCCCGCATCTCGCCGGCGAAGAAGATGGCCTTGAGGACGAGCTCCTCCACCATGGTGGCGGTGAGGCCCGACTCGGCGAGCGTGCGCGGCTGGGCGGGCCACATGCTGGTGGCGCTGGGGGCGCCCCCACCCCCCTCGGCGATGGCGGCGCGGCGCATGGTGCCGGTCATCCTGCGCTCGGCGCCCGGGATCGGGGCACCGGACGTGGGCCTCCGCATCTCGACGGGGACGGGAGGCAGCTCCGACGTCGGGACGGGCGGGGCGGCGCGGCGCTGCTCGACGATGACGGAGGGCAGGTCCATGGACGGCACCGGCGGGGCCGAGCGGCGCTGGTGCTCCATGGGGACGGGAGCCATCTCCATGCTGGGCACGGGCGGAGCGGACCGCTTGTCCATGGGCACCGCGGCCAGGTCCATGCTGGGCATGGGAGGAGCCTGGCGGCGCAGCTCCGCGGGCACGGGGGGCAGCTGCTCCGTGGGGAGGTTGGAGATGACGCGGCGGGCCTCGGGACTGGGAGGGCTCGGGGCGCGGCGCTCGAGGAAGGGGCTGGGACCGACGGGACGGCGCTCGGGGGGAGCGCCCGGGGCGGGAGGCCGCGGGGGACCGCCCTGGGCCGCGGGACCCTGCCCGGTGGGCACCCGGGGCCGGGGCGGCGCGGAGAGCACATTGCCCACCGCGGGAGACTCCCGGGGGGTGATGGTGCGGCTCGTGTCGGTCTCGAATTCGGGGGAGTCGAATGGAGGGGGATTGCCCCCCGGCCTCCGCTGCTCGGCCATGTTTGCTCCGGGTTGAGGCCACCGACTCTAGCAGGAAGTGGGGCCAGCCCGGTGCTAGCTTCCCCGGTATGAGCTTCTTCCAGGAACCGCCGAGGCTTGGAAACCAGTACGACGACGACGCTCTGCTGCGCAGCTACCTGGACCGGGTGCTGCCGCGGGAGATGCGGACGGGGCTCGAGGACGAGTTCCGGGAGCTGGGCGAGCTGGGAGGCGGGGCCCTGTACGAGTTCCAGCTCAGGGATCGGACGAACGAGCCGGAGCTGACGCAGTGGGACGCGTGGGGCCACCGGGTGGACCACATCGAGGTGTCGCCGCTGTGGAAGGAGGCGGAGGCGCTGGCGGCGAAGCGGGGGCTGGTGGCGGTGGCGTACGAGCAGAAGAACGGAGAGCGCTCGCGCATCCACCAGTTCGTCCTGAACTACCTGGTGCAGCCGTCACTGGACGTCTACTCGTGCCCGCTGGCGATGACGGACGGGGCGGCGCGGACGCTGCTGTCGCTGGGGAACGAGGCGCTGAGCCAGCGCGCCCTGCCCCACCTGACGTCGAGGGACCCGAAGACGTTCTGGACGTCGGGCCAGTGGATGACGGAGCGGACGGGCGGCTCGGACGTGGGGCTGACGCAGACGGCGGCGAGGCAGTCGCCCGAGGGGTGGAGGCTGTACGGGACGAAGTGGTTCACCTCGGCGACGACGGCGCAGATGGCGCTGACGCTAGGGAGGCCGGAGGGGAACGGGCCGGGGGGCAAGGGGTTGGCGATCTTCTACGTGGAGACGCGAGGGGCGGACGGGAGGCTGAACGGGATTCAGATCAACCGGCTGAAGGACAAGCTGGGGACGAGGAAGGTGCCGACGGCGGAGCTGACGCTGGACGGGACGCTGGCGGTGCCGGTGGCGGGGCTGACGGACGGCATCCGGAACATGGCGTGGATGCTGAACGTGACGCGGACGTGGAACGCGATGGGGGCCGCGTGGAGCATGAGGAGGGCGCTGGCGCTGGCGAGGGACTACGCGAAGCGGCGGGTGCAGTTCGGGGCGCCGCTGGCGGAGAAGCCGCTGCACGTGGACACGCTGGCGGGGCTGGAGGCCGAGTTCCACGGCGGCTTCCTGCTGGCGTTCCGGGCGGTGGAGCTGCTGGGGAAGATGGAGGCGAGGACGGCGACGGAGGAGGAGCTGCTGCTGCAGCGGTTGGTGACGCCGTTGGCGAAGCTGACGACGGGGCGGCAGGTAGTGCACGTGACGTCGGAGGCGGTGGAGAGCTTCGGGGGAGCGGGCTACGTGGAGGACACGGGGCTGCCGAGGCTGCTGGCGGACTCGCAGGTGCTGTCCATCTGGGAGGGGACGACGAACGTGCTCTCGCTGGACACGCTGAGGGCGATGGCGAAGGGGGGCGCGCTGGAGGCGCTGTACGCGGACGCGGAGCGGCGGCTGGGGGCGGCGAAGGACGCGGGCCTGAGGCCGTGCGTGGCGGCAGCGCAGGAGTCGCTGGAGAAGGCGCGGGCGTGGGTGATGAAGGCGATGGAGAACCCGGCGGGAGTGGAGGCCGGGGCGAGGCGCTTCTCACTGACGCTGGGCCGCACCTACGAGCTGGCGCTGCTGGTGGAGCACGCGCAGTGGTGCCTGGACAACGGGCACGGCCCGAGGGTCATGGCGGCGGCGCGGCGGCTCATGCGCAACGGCGTGGACCTGATCGCCGACATGGACCTGGACGACGCGCGGCTGCTGGTGTCGTAATCAACCATTGGATCTTTGAAGCATCCTATTTACCACTTGATCACATCAACGCTATTACCGAGGGAAGCCCCAGACGGAGACTGCTCTTGCGGCCAAAGGTTGTCACTCAGCGCCCCGTACCCATCTTGTAGGCATGTAGGGCGTGGAACTTCTCTGCGAGCCTCAGCCTAGCTTGGATCGCCCGCAGGTCGTTGTGCCTAGCGACCTGTCCCTTCTGGAGAGTGTACTTGTCCGTCTGACCAGCCTTGAGACTGTCTATAATTTTATCGACCCAGTCGGCGCCAAGGCGTGTCACGCCCCAGGAGTTAGGCTGCTGTTCAAGGGGCTTCAGCCGTAGCGCCCGATGCAGGAGTTTCAGGTTCCGAGCCGCGATCTTCGCAGCCTCGTCCCAAATTTCATCGCTAACCTGAATCAGCGTCGGACCGCAAGTGCTGCCAATACGCCACTCCTTAAATTCGCCATCCACTTGGCACACATGGACGTAGCGGATGTGCTCATCACACCGCTCGCAGTGCTCCCACTTGCTTTTGTCTGACAGCAGGTCCTCGACTCGAAGCAACGTCCAGGGTCCAAAACGGGCCATGACAAGAATGGAGAGCATGCGCGAAGCATCATAGGGCTCCCAAGCACAGTTGTCAGCCTACCTATGTGAAACCGGAGAACGTGGCAGTCCCATGCACAGGTCAGGTGGATACCCTGTTGGGAGAGCGTGCTGGCGCAGAGAGGAAGGCATGGACACTGACGGGCGACAGCCGGGCTGTGCGCCGAACCGGTGCGTAGAGACTGTGCTGGCCTGGAGACACACGCGGGAAGTTGGGGCTTTGGGCAACTGATCGAGTCAGCATCTCGCCACAACACGCTTCCACGCACCGGCCCAGGAATTCATATGCCTCGATAGACTTCACGGCCAGCGCGGTGGCGCTGCTCACAGCCTTTATCTCCCGGCAGCGGCTTTTTTCAGCCGCTCCGCTCCGCGCCTCTGCATCAAAGGAGAGCCCTGCCCCTCCTACATCGCTCAAGCACTACTCATAAATGTCATGATGAGCGTTTTGGGGTCTTGTTCCTTTTCATGGTACAAAAAGAATCCCTTGTCGCTCATCTCCTCGATTTTTGCTTCTCTGTTCTCCTTCTTCACGATCTCAATCCTTTTGACCGGATCTTCTTCGACTTGGTATCGATTTTTCTTTTTACTCATAAAAATCACTCCTCTTTTGAAGTCTGCCGTGGAACTCCGAGGGAAAATCCTCCTCGGGGAGCGCGCGAAGTGATCGAGTAGTCCTATCTGACATCGTCGAGCGTAACTTGCGGCACAGGAATCACCTCACCCCGTGCTGAACACACGTCGAGGATGCTTGCTGCAGGAATGGGTGCTCGAACAATAAAAGATGAGGCACAAGTTACACCATAGCGTCCCCTGAACGGAATACTGTTGGCATAGTGGGCATGAACCACCTTTTGATCGAAACTCGCAAGGTTACAAAGCGTAATGCGCTCCTGCTGGTTCTTTGTCGCCGCCGCGCGCCTGAAATAAGGAAGAATCGCATCCCCATACAGACGTGCGAGCGTTGAACCGACAGCATCCTGGCTGAACTTATTACGACTATCCCAAAGCTGAAATGCGGGACAAAGGAAGTCACGGCAATCTACTGCAATGCTCTCCTCTGGTGCGAGAAAGACGATGAGAAGCCCGGTGTTTCCTGGTTTTGCATGATGTGCGCATGCGTAATAGCTTGCCCCCCCCTCTTCTCCACATGCAAATAGTGCTGACTCATTAACGCCGCGCTGCGTCACCTCACGAAAAAGCGATGGATGCTCCCACAATTCATTGAAATGCCTGGAAAGCCATACGCTCTTCCAACGACTTCCACCCTCATCTCCCGATAGCCCTGATGCCATGATACGGCGTTTAGCTTCTGGCGCATCCGCCATCGGGACGCTGATGCCACGAAACATTTTAATCAAAGCACCACTCCTGCTTTTTATCCATCCTGGTCTCCTGATCAAGAGCCTTCAAGGCTTTGCCTGATCCGTATCCACCTGCGGCACTCTACCTTGCGCGAACCCCATTACTTCCAGCAAGACAGTTGGTTGATCCAAAACATCATTGTGACGCTTGTCCTTGAGGAAACGTACGGTGGCGTTCGGGAACAGGGTTCCCAGCCGCTGCCCCATGTCCGCGGGGATGACCTCATCCCGCGTCCCGTGAACGATGAGCACCGGCAGCTTCAACCCGGGCGCCTTGGCCGCGCTGTCGAACCGATCCCTTACGAGCAGGCTCGCGGGCAACCACGAAAAGAGCCTCGCGCCCAGGTCCACGATGGAGGTGTAGGGCGTGATGAGCACCAGCCGCGAGCCGTGGCCCCGCTTCGCCATCTCGACCGCCACGCCCGAGCCGAGTGACTGACCCTGCAGCACCGTGCGCTCTGTAGGCACGCCCAGCTTCTGGTGCAGGTATTCCAGCGCGGTCTCCGCCGCCGCGTAGATGCCGGTCTCGGAGGGTCCCTGCTCCGCCGCGAGCCCGTAACCCGGATACTCCACGGCGTAGAAGCCGAGCCCCGCCTCCTGGAAGCGCTGCGCCAGCCACGCCCCGTCCGCGAGCTGCTCGCCATTGCCGTGGAAGTGCACCACCGTCGGCGCCCCTGCTGGCGCGGGCACGTGCAGCGCGTAGACCGTCGACCCTTCGGGTCCCGGGAGGCGCAGGAGCGTGGCTCCGGGCAGCGAGGGCTCACGAGCCCCCGGAGGCACTGGGAACACCAGGTGCCGCTGGTTGAGGAACACCAGCACGCAGAGGCCCACGTACGCGATGACCACGGTGACCAACACCAGGAGCAACATCCGCTTCGCGCCTCGGAGGAGACGATCCATGGCGGTACCTTAACGCCAGACCGGGCTTCACGTCAGAACGTGGCAGATGGGAGAGACGCTACTCGCGAGCGATGTACCGCCCGATGACGTGGTCCAACACCCGCTCCGCCACCGCGGACTCTTCCACGAAGCGCTGGCGCAGCCACGTCTGGACCAGCTCCTCCACCTCGAATTCGCACTCCTCGTTGGCGAGCACTCCCTTGACGGGACCCAGCCATACCGGCCGAGGAACCGTGACGTCGAGCAGCACCGTGAGCCCCTCCGTGAGCACCGAGGGAATGTAGACCCCGAACTCCGGCGTGCGCCCCGTGGCCTCCGCATGATGATGGAGCGCGCCATGAATCCCGCTGATCAGCCCCTTGAGGTGCGTGCCCCCACTGGCTCGGAGCTGGTTGACCCAGGAGCTCACGCGGCTCCCGAGGGTCTCGCACTATTGGAGGGAGAGCCGGATCCGGGTCGTGTTGTGTCTCCCCTCGAAACTCCAGGGCGCATGGAGCGGGAGTTCCGGCGCGGAGAGCCGTGCGGCGTAGTCCACGCTCGAAGCGGTGGTTCGCCTCGAATGAGCGCGCGTCATCGCGCACCTACTCCGGGTCAAGTGCCCAGGTCCCTTGTTCCCAGTTCTTCAATACCTCAGAAGCAATGAAGGGGATCAGGCCCTCGCTCCTGGCTGCTTCTTCCAATACAGCCCTGGCCTCGGCTGTCCGATAGCGAAGCAGATATGCTGCGGCCTTGACTCGGACGTCCATTCGCGGGTGAGTAAGTAACGAGGCCAGTGCATCCCGTCCTGTATCACCAAGCGAGAGCAACTTGTCGACCGCGTTCAAGTAGCGCCTGGCATGCTTGTTTCCTGTCTTGGCGTCCCCACGAAAAATCGCGTCACTCTGTGCCGCAGCATGCTCGGCGAAAACCTCGACAAGCACTTTGGGATTCATTGTTCCAGTCCCTCGCCCTTTAACCACGCCACATCAAATTGGCTTCAAAGTTCCCGCCTTCCACTCCTCCAATGCCCACTCCGCGGAAAATCCAACCAGCCCACCAGCGCTTCGTGCGAGATCGGCAAGCACCCGTTCCCCTTCTTCCGGCGCAAACTCCATGACCGCCGTTGCAGTCCAACAACGAGTTCCCAGGTCTGGATCATCGAGTAACACCAACAATCTCCGCTGCGCTTCTATACCCCTTGCCCGCAGTTCCCTGTGAATCGAAACGAGAAGATCGAACATGCGGTTTCCATCTTTTGGCTTGCCTGCATAGATGGCGCGCATCCTCTCTGCGGAGAGGGTTCTGGTCTTTTCGACAAGCTGCTCCGTTGGGATCTTCCGCACATCCAACTTCTTCATGGGGCAACTCCAAACTGCCTCAACACCATCAACCCGAAAGCGCGTTGCTTCTCATAGGATTGCGTACGGAGCCATTCGCGCACCACCATGCCACCGGCCTGAGGATCTTTGGAGGAGTAGAAGGCGCTTATTGCATCATGCTTTGCCTTGTCCACTGCAATCACATTCTCGGTATTATGAATGGCCTCCGATCCGAACCGCTCAACGTTCACATTGCGCTGTTCGACGATGTGATGCCATTGCTTTCCCTCGCCTGCGGGGCCCATGAAGTCCTTGAAGTCATCGAAGGACTTGAAGGCCCGGTGCCCATTCGGCAGCACCCTGCCCTCCTTGGGTGTCCCGCTCCCGCCTCCAGATGATTTGTCCCCACCGCCTCGGGCCGTCATGGCCACGGCCGTCATGGGCAGCACGGCCCGGAGCGTCCCCTCGGGCATGGACACGATGACCCGCTCGGCCCCAACCGCCGCATCCATCAGGCTCCAGCCGGTGTTGAACTCAATGGTGCGCGAGGCCTGCTCGAAGCCCGGCAGCTTCGGCGCCTTGGAGACGAGTGCCGCTGTCTCCCCTACCGCCGCCGTCCCCACCAGCACGAGAATGCGCACGCTGTTGGGACCAATAACGCGGCCGAACCGCTCACCCGCCTCGCGCAGTTCCGCGAACGTAGTGGCCCGCGCCGCTTCCTCGGAGAGTCGCCTGTAGGCCCGGATCAGATCGAAGAACTCGAACCCGAGGTAACCCCACAAGAGCAACGCGGCCCCAGCCGCCACGCCTTTGGTCAGCACCGGATCCGGTGCCGCCACCAACGCCATGTACGCCGTGATGGAGATGCTGAGCGTCGCCAGCACTCGCGTCGGATCGAGCATGGCCCTCACCTCCGCATCCACGCCCTCCAGCGCCGGGCCCACCGCCAGGGCCATGGCGATGCTTCGCTTGTCGTCCTCCTGGAGGAAGGGCCCGTCCTCGAGCCGCGTGAAGCAGTCGCCCGGCGTTCCGCGCTGCTCGCAGTGACGCATGTAGGACCGGGTCAGCTCTGCCTGCCACGCCTCCCCGCCCGAGCCCCCGGTGCCGGGCATCCACCCGCCGCCGCGCCTCTCAGGAGCCGAGGAGGCCACCCGCAGCGGCATGTCCAGCACCATCCTCGACAGTGCGGCCTTGAACTCCGCGTCACCGACTCGCACCGGCCCGAAGTCCGTGGGCAACCTGGCGAAGAGCAGCGCGTCATGGTCCGCCTCGCCCCGGGCCGCCTCCGTCCACTTCCGGGTTTCCGAGGACTGGCGCATCCCTGGTGGCTGCTCGCGCTGCGCCAGCAGCCGTCCCCCTGAGGGCAGACCCGTGGTGCATGCCCCTAGGAGTACCAGCGCGACCAGGGCCAACGCCCCCACTCGCGAGCACCGCCGCTCACTCGAGGGGGGATGATGAATCGACATGCTGGGCCTCTCTTTACGTGGGCGTCCCGATGTCAGGTGGTCACGAGTCCCACTGTCAAGCCGACGGCTCCGTCAGAGGGCCGGATTGGTTACGCGCGGCACAACCCGTGGGGCCATACACCCTCACCCCAGCCCTCTCCCAGAGGGAGAGGGAGCATCCACAGAGCTATTCCCTGTTGCATTCGTGTTCAATGGACACTATGTTGGTGTTATTAAAACACGAAGACAAAGAGAGTCGGGCCATGAGCATCCGGTACATGAAGGCGCCTCCGACGACGTACGTCATGCAGTTCAAGGATGGACGGGTGAAGCGGGAGGGGCCGGGCCTCTCCTTCTTCTACTGGGCGCCTACCACCACCGTGGTCGCCGTACCGCTCGCCAGCTCGGACGTCCCCTTCGCCTTCAACGAGGTCACCCAGGACTTCCAGGCCGTCACCCTCCAGGGCCAGCTCACCTACCGGGTGGCCGATCCCAAGCTGCTCGCCGGGCTGCTGGACTACTCCGTGAAGCCCTCGGGCGAGTACGCCTCGGAAGACCCCTCGAAACTCGAGGAGCGGCTCGTCCAGATCGCCCAGGTGCGCGCCCGCACGGTGGTGCAGTCCATGCCCCTGCGCGAGGTGCTCGTGCAGGCGGCCACCATCGAGGGCAAGGTGCTCGCGGGGCTGCGTGAGACGGAGGCGGTGCGGATGCTCGGCGTGGAGGTGCAGGGCTTCGCGCTGCTGTCGGCGCGCCCCACCCCGGAGATGGCTCGGGCCCTGGAGGCCGAGGCCCGCGAGGCCCTCCAGCGGCGCGCGGACGAGGCCATCTACGCCCGCCGCAACGCCGCCGTGGAGCAGGAGCGGCGCATCAAGGAGAGCGAGATCGCCACCGAGCTGTCCGTGGAGGCCGGCAAGCGGCGGATCCGCGAGGCGCAGATCGCCGCGGACATCGCCGTGGAGGAGCAGCGCGCCTCCTTCATGGAGCGCTGGAGCGAGAACGAGCGCAAGGCCGCCGAGGCCAAGGCCTACGCGCTGGAGAAGACGCTCGCCCCGGTTCGGGACATGGACTGGAAGGTGCTCATGGCGGCGGCTGGCGGAGGGAGCGACCCCAAGCTGAACATCGCGCTCGCCTTCCGCGAGATGGCGGAGAACGCGGGGAAGATCGGCGAGCTGAACGTATCCCCGGACCTGCTGCGCTCGCTGCTCTCGGCCCCGTCGGGCAACCAGGGTCGCCATGGCTGAGTACGAGAAGATCGTCCTCGTCACCCGCAAGACGCGGCTCGCCGAACTGGTGGAGCGTTTCAACACGCGCTCGCAGGCGCGCTTCTACCTGGAGCACGCCGGACAGGACTTCGAGGACTACGCGCGGGAGGATGACACCTACCGCCGCTCGCTCGATGCGCTGCACAAGCTGCTGGAGCTCGGCCTGCCGGTGCAGCAGGTGGATCGCTCGCTGGTGCCCACCTTCCTCTTCACCGGCAAGGAGCTGGTAGTGACGGTGGGCCAGGACGGCCTGGTGGCCAACGTAGCCAAGTACGTGGGCTCGCAGCCCATCGTCGGCGTCAACCCGGACCCCGAGCGCTTCGACGGCGTGCTGCTGCCCTTCGGCGTCGACAAGGCGAGGGTGGCGGTGCGCCACGTGCTGGAGGCTCAGGCCCGCTTCCGCGAGGTGACGCTCGCCGAGGTGGTGCTGAGCGATGGCCAGCGGCTGCTCGGGTTCAACGACCTGTTCCTTGGGGCGCGCACCCACGTCTCCGCCCGCTACACCCTGCACTACGAGCGCCGCGCCGAGTCCCAGTCCTCCAGCGGCATCATCGTCTCCACGGGGGCGGGATCGAGCGGATGGCTATCCTCGGTGTTCACGCTCGCCCAGGGACTCACGGCGGTGACGGGTGGACAGCCTGGCCAGCCGTGGCGGCTCACCTGGGAAGACCCGCGGCTGGCCTTCGTGGTGCGCGAGCCCTTCATCAGCCGGCACTCGGCGGCCAGCGTTGTGGCTGGCTTTGTCAGCGCACAGCAGGAGTTGGAGGTGGAGTCACGAATGCCGGCCGGGGGCGTCATCTTCAGCGACGGAATGGAGGAGGATTTCCTGGCCTTCAACGCGGGGACCACGGCCCGCGTGCGCCCGGCCGCCCAGCGCGCCCGGCTCGTCGTCCATTGAGCGGCTTCGGAACCGTTACCAACGGTTGTCTGTGAAGAGGCAGTCGATGAGCTGCACCTTTTCGGGTGCCTTGTTGCCGACCTGGAGGTCCGAAACAGGAGTGAAGAGGATTTCGTTCGGCAAACGCTCGAAGCCGAACGAAGAGCGGATGAGCCCATCCAATATGGCCTCTTGCTCATGGAACTCGGTGGGCATC
Organism: Archangium gephyra; assembly: GCF_042230915.1. Taxonomy (GTDB): domain Bacteria; phylum Myxococcota; class Myxococcia; order Myxococcales; family Myxococcaceae; genus Archangium; species Archangium gephyra_B. The sequence continues at coordinate 6,606,902 of NZ_CP102578.1, forward strand.
GGGGGAAAGAAGAGGCGAGTATTCGAAACCCGCTGGCCCTCATAGGTCTGGTGGGACGCATAGATGGCGAACACCGGAGCAAGAATGCTCACGAGACCAACAACGGCCTTTACCTCTGTAGAGGTCGGAGAGGTCCCCGGAAGATAGACACGGCACCTCCAACAAGCGTCGTAACGAAGCGTGGACCAGTTCTCGACATGGCTCCCAGGCACTGCATCGCGTAGACGCCGGAAGAAGGAGTCCCAGGCCTGCGCTCGAGGGGTATCCGCCATGGCGGCCTCGCGCGCGGCCAGCAACCGCTGGAACTCCTCCGAGGTCTCGTGTCGGGGATCGTTACCCTCGAGGTTCGAGGGATAGAAGCGATGCACGAGCGCCAGTAGCTCATCGACAGTGAAGTGCGTATCCATGCGGCGAGTCTCCTCATGCCCGGAATGGAACGCCGATTCCAGGGCCTACACGCATGGGACTGGAAACCATGTCCGCTGCTCATCCGGTCAGGGGAAGGTCTTGTGAGGAACGTTCGGCGTCAGAAACTTCGTGACGCGAACCCCCGGGATGGCCGCGCTGAGGATGCGTTCCATCTCTTCCTGAAAGCGACGGCACAAGATGGAGGTGGGGGGAATTCCCTGGGACAACACGATTCGGGCTGCGGCATCCGCAGCCGCCGCAGCTTCGAGCTGTGCGAATCCGTCGGGAACCGGACCACGAAAGTTGATTTCAGGGATCCCCACCTCGATGTCGCAGTAGGCGGCTGTCGGAAACGCCGAGGAAAGCCGACCCAGAAGAATCTTGACCTTGGCGGCCTTCCAGCCGCTCGGGTCCTTCTGACTGACAGGCACGACGTTTCTGAAGTCGAATGCAGATGGAGGTATGCCGCCTTGAACGATGGTCGCGCATGCCCACTGGAATGCACAGACCAAAACGAGGCCCAGCAATACAACGCGATCATGGGCGTGGTCGTATCGGCGCATGAGCTTATCTCCCCTGCCCTACGCCTATAGCGTAGAGGCGAGCGGCTCCAGCTGCTGCACCTTCACGTTCAGCACCTTCCCCGTCTTCTCCAGCGTCCCCTGCCCCACCAGGAACAGCGCGCCGTGGATGTCCTTGCGGAACCGCGCGTACGCGTCCGGTGCCACCACCAGGTTCGCAATTCCCGTCTCGTCCTCGAGCGACAGGAAGCAGAACCCCTTCGCCGTCGGCGGCATCTGCCGGCAGATGAGCATCCCTCCCACCGCCACCCGAGCCCCCGCTCGCACCCGCTCCAGCCCCGCCGCCGTCACCGCGCCCCGCTTGCGCAGCGCCGGTCTCAACAGCTCCAGCGGGTGCTTCTCCAGCGACACCCCCACCGTCTCGAAGTCCTTGCTCACCCGCTCCGCCACGTTCATCTGTGGCAGCTCCACCTGCGTCCCGTCCATCGCCATCCCGAAGAACAGGTCGTTCTCCTCCAGCGGTCCCAGCGCCTGGATCTCCCACAGCGCGTCCCGCCGCGAGCCGCTGATGCTCCCCAGCGCCCCAGACAACGCCAGCCGCGCCAGCTCGTGCCGGGGCGCCCGTGTCCGCCGTGCCAGGTCCCCGACGCTCGCGTAGCGCGTGCCCTGCCTCGCCGCCTCCACCCTCCGCCCCGCTGCCTCCTGGAAGCCTCGCACCATCCGCATCCCCAACCGCAGCGCCCCGCCCTCCTCCATCGTGCAGTCCCACCCCGAGTGGTTCACGTCCACGCCCAGCACCTTCACCCCGTGCCGCTGCGCGTCCGCCACCAGCGTGTGCGGCGCGTAGAAGCCCATCGGTTGCGAGTTCAGCAGCGCCGCCGTGAAGGCCGCCGGGTAGTGGCACTTCAGCCACGACGACGCGTACGCCAGCAGCGCGAAGCTCGCCGAGTGGCTCTCCGGGAAGCCGTAGTGCGCGAACCCGCGGAACTGCCGGAACAGCGTGTCCACGTACTCGGGCGTGTACCCCCGCGCCACGCCTCCCTCGACGAAGCGCTGGTGGAACGGCCCCAGCCGCTCCTCCGCCCGCTTGTGTGACAGCGCCCGCCTCAGCCCGTCCGCCTCCGCTGGCGTGAAGCCCGCCACCGCCATCGCCAGCTTCATCGCCTGCTCCTGGAAGAGCGGCACCCCCAGCGTCTTCTGCAGAATCCGCCGCACGTCCTCCGACGGGTACTCCACCGGCTCCTTCCCCTCCCGCCTCCGCAGGTACGGGTGCACCATGTCCCCGACGATCGGCCCCGGCCGGATCAGCGCGATCTCCACCACCAGGTCATAGAAACACCGCGGCTTCAGCCTCGGCAGCATGTTCATCTGCGCCCGGCTCTCGATCTGGAACACCCCGATCGAGTCCGCGTTGCACAGCATCTCGTAGACCTTCGGATCCTCCGCCGGAATCGTGGCCAGCGTCAGCTCGCGCCCGTGGTGCTCCTTGATCAGCGCCAGGCACTTCGCCAGCGCCGTCAGCATCCCGAGCCCCAGCAAGTCCACCTTCAGGACGCCCACCGCCTCCAGGTCGTCCTTCTCCCACTGCACCACCGTGCGGCCCTTCATCGCCGCGTTCTCCACGGGGATCATCTCCACCAGCGGCTCGCGCGTGATCACGAACCCGCCCACGTGGATGGAGAGGTGTCTCGGGAAGCTCTCGATCTCCTGCGCCAGCGCGAGCGTCTGCCGCACCCGCCGGTCCTCCTCCGACAGCCCCACCTCCTTCAGCAACTCCAGCGACATCTCGCCGTGCGCGCCCGCCACCTTCGCCAGCCGGTCCACCTGATCCAACGACAGCCCGAGCGCCTTGCCCACCTCGCGCAGCGCCAGCCGTCCCCGGTAGCAGATGACCTCGCACACCATCCCCGCCCGGTGCCGGCCGTGCTTCTCGTACACGTACTGCAGCACTTCCTCGCGCCGCTCGTGCTCGAAGTCCACGTCGATGTCCGGCGGCTCCTTGCGCTCCATGCTCAGGAAGCGCTCGAAGAGCAGCCCCATCCGCACCGGATCGATCGCCGTGACGCCCAGCGCGTAGCACACCGCCGAGTTCGCCGCGCTCCCTCGCCCCTGGCACAGAATCCCCTTCGAGCGCGCGAACCGCACGATGTCCCAGATCGCCAGGAAGTACCCCGCGAAGTCCAGGGCCGCGATCAGCTTCAGCTCGTGCTCGATCTGCTTCACCACCTCGGGCGGCACGCCTCCCGGGTAGCGCACCTGGAGCCCCTGGTACGTCAGTTCGCGCAGCCACGTCGCCGTCGTGTGCCCTGGCGGGAGATCCTGCTCCGAGAAGTGGTAGCGCAGCCCGTCCAGCGTCGCGTTGCAGCGGCTCGCCAGCTCCAGCGTGCGCTCCAGCGCCTCCGGGCAGTCCGCGAACAACCGGGCCATCTCCTCCGGCCCCTTCAGCGTCCGCTCCGCGTTGGGCAGCCGCCTCGTCCCGAGCTGCCCCAGCGTCGTCTTGTACCGGATGGCCGTGAGCACGTCCTGCAACGGCTGGCGGCTCCGCTGGTGCGTGTGCACGTCGTTGTGCGCGCACAGCGGCACCCCGAGCGTCTTCGCCAGGGCCTTCGCCTTCGCCACCCGCGCCTCGTCTCCCGAGGACAGCGTGCGGCACATGCCCACGTAGAAACGCTCCCGGAAGGACTCCGCCAGCGGCGCCACCTGCGCCGCCTCCACCGGGTACGGCAGCAGCGCCAGGAGCCCCTCGTTGCCCTCCGCCAGCTCGCGCCATGGCAGGCCCGCCTCGCCCTTGGGGTGCAGCATCCGGCTCTTCGAGATCAGCCGACTCAGGTTCGCGTAGCCCCTCGCGTCCTGCGCGTACACCACCACCCGCGGGCCATCCATCAGCGTCAGCTCGCTGGCGATCAGGTACTTGATGCCCGCGTCCCTCGCCGCGAGGTGGGCCTTCACCGCCCCGTACAGGCCGTCCCCGTCCGCCAGCGCCACGGCGGACAGTCCCCGCTCGGCCGCGGCCTGGATCAGTTCCTCGGGGTGCGAGGCCCCGCGCAGAAACGAGAAATTCGACCGGCAAACCAGCTCGGCGTACACGCTCGCCAACCTACTGAGCAGCCGTTCAGGCGGAAGGCCCGCCCCGGTAGGTACGTTCACTCTACCCGCCGTGTCACGTCACTCTGAAAGTGGGATCCCTCCGCGTGACCTTCTTGCGGAGTGTGAGGACGGATGGGGACTCGGGACGTCTGATCCACGAGGGGAACCCGGGGCTCTCGATACCCTCACCCCCGCCCTCTCCCGAAGGGCGAGGGAGTGGGTCCGCGAGAACCGGGTTAGGATTCGCGGGTGTCCTCGATACGACGATGCACCTGGGGGTGGCTGGGCGTGCTGCTCCTCGCGCTCGGCCTCGCGTGCTCGCGGGGGGACTCGCGGCAACCCCAGGCCCTCGTCCACGAGTCCTACGTCTGGCAGCGCGACTGGAGCCCGGAGCTGAGCCAGGCCGTCACGCAGGTTCCTCCCGAACTCGGAGCGCTCCGGGTGCTGGCGCGCGAGCGGTCCGGGCCCACGCGCACGCCGGTGGATGTCGCGGTGGATGTGGCGGCCCTGGCTCGCAGCGGCCGCGAGGTGGTGGCGGTGATGCGGGTGGATGGTACGGCACCGCTCAAGGGCATCTCCCTCCAGGAGGTCGCCACCCACGCGCGTGCCTGGCGGGCCCAGGGCGTGCGCGTCCGAGGCATCGAGCTGGACCATGACTGCGCCACCGCCGCACTGCCCGCCTACGCGGACTGGCTGGCACGCGAGCGGGCGGCACTCGGAGACCTGACGCTCTCCCTCACGGCGCTGCCCACGTGGAGCACTTCGCCAGCGCTCGCCCGGCTCGTCTCCATTCCCGACGGTATCGTGCTCCAGGTGCACGCCGTGCGCGCCCCCACGCTCTTCACCCCCGAGGAGGCCCGGAGCTTCACCGAGGCCTGGTCTCGGGCCACCCGTCGGCCCTTCCACGTGGCGCTCCCCACCTACCGCGTGCAGCTGCGCGATGGGACGCCCCTGTCCGCGGAGCCTCGCGAGGTGGCCCGCTTCCTGGCCGGACTGCGCGAGCGCCCCGTGGAGGGAGTCGCGGGCTTCGTCTGGTTCCGGCTCGGCCACCGGGGAGATCCGGAGGCCTGGAGCCTGCCCACCCTCTCGGCGGTGGTGCGGGGCGAAGCGCTCGATCCGCGGTTGCTCCCGCGCCTGGTGGATGCGGGCGGAGGCACGCTGGACATCGTCATCGAGAACACCGGCCGCGTGGACGCCCCCGCCCCCGCGCGCCTCACCCTTTCCGGCAAGCTCGAGGTCCTCGATGGCGTAAGTGGTTACGCCCCGCGGGGAACCTCGCTCGTGGCGCGCACGCCTCCCCGGCTGCGCGCGGGCGAGCGCCGGATCATCGGCTTCGTGCGGGGATCCGAGGTGGCCATTGCTGCTCCGTAGTGCATTGACGTTCCTGGTCTTCCTGGTGGTGCTCACGCCCGTGCGCCGCGCGCGCGCCTGTGGCCCCGACTTCCCGCCCGAGCTGCTGGGCGACCGGGCCCGTCTGCTGGCGGAGCTGCCGGACGGCGCCTTCCTGCACGAGGCCTCGCACCTGCTGCCGAAGCCGGCGGAGGCCTTCGCCGTGGTCGAGAGCGGCGAGGAGCCGGAGGGGGCCCGGACGGGCGGCGGTGCCCGCGAGACGGAGCTGTACCAGTCCGGCGCGAAGGCGTTCCACGAGGGGAACTGGGACGAGGCCCGGGCCCGTTTCCTGGAGGTGCTCGCACTGCCCGCCGGGGAGCGCCGCCGGTTCTCCACCTTCGCGGCCTTCATGCTGGGACGGATGGCGGGCGCGGGAACGGAGCAAGAGGGACCGCGGCGCTTCGCCGAGGTGCGCGAACTGGCCCGCCAAGGCTTCGAGGATCCCCTGGGCCTCGCAGCCGCCAGCCTGGGCGAGGAGGCGCGGCAGCTCCTGCGGGAGGGTGACGATGCGGGGGCGATCCGGCTCTACGCGGAGCAAGCCGCTCACGGAAGCGGGAGCGGAGCGGCCTCGCTGCTGTTCGTGGCGCGGGCAATCGCCCGGGACGAGGCACGCATGCAGCAGGTGTTGAGGGACCCCGTGGGGCAGCGCCTGATGGCGACCTACGCCTGGACGCGCGGGCATGAGACGCTCTGGGTGGACGAGGCGGAGTCCCCCACGCCGCTGCCGCGGCTGATGGAAGCACTCGCGGCCGTGCCCGGGCTGGCCGGGGCGGACCGGCTGGCGGCGGGAGCGTGGCGCGCGGGACGCTTCGATCTCGCCGAGCGGTTCGCGGGACAGGAGCGGACCCCGCTCGCCGCCTGGGTGAAGGCGAAGCTGGCGCTGCGCCGTGGAGACAAGGCGGCGGCGGAGCAGTTCCTCGCGGAGGCCTCGGAGGGCTTCCCGGAGAAGGAGAACTGGGCGGTCAGGGAGTGGCTGCAGCCGGTGCGTCCAAGGGCACACGTGGAGGGAGAACGCACCCTCCTGGCGCTCCTGCGCGGGGACATCCCGCAGGCGGCGGAGCGCGTGCTGAAGACCTGCTCGTGGCCGGACATCGCCTACGTGGCGGAGCGCGTGCTGACGGTGGAGGAGTTGCAGCGGTTCATCGCGGCCCATGCCTCCAGCCCGGAGCTCCAGTGCAAGCCCGAGCCCGGCTTGTGGCAGGAGGAGAACGAGCGCAAGGACGTGAACGCCCAGCTCCGCCTGTTGCTCGGGCGGCGCCTGATGCGTAGCGGGCGGGGCCAGGAGTCCCTGGAGTACTTCCGGGGCACGGCCTGGGAGGAGCCCGCGCGCAAGTACGTGGAGGCGCTCGAGCAGGCGCGGTCCGCGTGGCGCGATCTGGATGAGGCCCAGGCGCTCTTCTCGGCGGCACGGCTCGCCCGCTCCGCCGGCATGGAGCTGATGGGCACCGAGGTGGCTCCCGATTGGAGCTGGGTGGCAGGAGAGTTCGACGTAGGCGAGTGGAATGCCGAGATGCAGCGGGTCTCCGAGGGCTCCCCGGCGCGGGCCATCCTGGGGGAGCTGCCGCTCAACTCGGAGGCGGAGCGTGAGCGGCTGACCGCCAACGCCCCACCGCACACGCTGCGCTTCCACTACCGCTCCACGGCGGCGGATCTCGCCGAGAAGGCCGCGCAGTTGGTGCCTCCCCGCAGTCAAGCGTACGCCGCGCTCCTGTGCCACGCCGCGCGCTTCGTCTCGAGGACCGAGCCGGAGCGGACCCATCGGCTCTGGAGCACCTACGTGAAGAACGGCGCGCTGATCTCCGACGAGATGATGTTCGGCCAGAGCTGCCCGGAGCCGGACTTCGAGCGGCTGCGCAACCAGAAGCTCGCCATGCCCTGGCGGACCTGGCGGCTCCGGACGGTGGCCACGGTGGGCCTTGGCTTCCTGCTGCTGCCCATGGTGGGCGCTGTTGTCCTCGTGCGCCGCAAACGCCGCCGGTAGGATGGCCCGCGAGGGGAGACAGCCATGACGGAAGCGGATCTTCTGAAGGAAGCGGAGCGAATCCAGGTGCTGCTGGCCGAGCAGGCCGCGAAGCACGATCGCGAGACCACCTTCCCCGTGGAGGGCAGGGAGGCCATGAACCGCTCGCCGCTGAATACGGCGCTGCTGGAGGGGGCCTCCTGGCTGACCTTCGGGCGGATCGTCAGCATCCTGTCCCGCGGGGATGCCTCCTTCGGGACGGTCTGGCTGATGCACCAGGGCGTGGCGGTGGCGCTGCGGGCCCTGGTGGACCCGGAGCAGGCGGCCCTCATGGAGGCGGAGTTCCGCCGTGGCGCCTGGTTCGGCAACGCCCTGGGCGAGCCCACCAGCGGCAACCAGTTCCTGATGCCGCTGCAGCAGGCCCGCCGCACGGAGGAGGGCTGGCGCCTCACGGGGGCCAAACGCTTCGTCTCTGGCGGCGAGGGCGCGAAGTACCTCATCACCAGCGCCCTCTGTGACGGGCAGCCCGGCTTCTTCCTCATCGACAAGGATGACTCCGTCCGGGTGGAGGAGATCTGGGATCCCATGGGCATGCGGGCCACCCGCAGCCAGCTCCTGCACTTCCAGGACACGCTGCTGCCGGAGTCCCGGAGGCTGCGGCTCGATCCCACCCAGCCCAACGCCATCTCCGTGGGGCTGCCGTGGATCTCCATTGGCATCGCCGAGGCGGCGATGGGCTTCGCCATCGGCTACGCCAAGGAGCGCCGGCTGCCCCCGGAGAACAAGCCGCTCGCCGAGCTGCAGTGGGTCCAGTTCTCCGTGGCGGACATGAGCACCCGGCTGGAAGCGGCGCGCTCCCTGGCCATGCGCTCGGCCACCGCCACCGACCAGCGCGCTCCGGACTCCCCCTTCCTGCAGATGCAGGCCAAGATCGTGGCCAACGAGGCCGCCATCGCCATCGCCACCGCGGCCCTGGAGATCGCGGGGGGCTCGGGCTACCTGAAGAGCCGCCCCATCGAGCGCTACGTCCGCGACGCCATGAGCGGGCCGTTGATGGCCTGGTCTCCCGCCGTCACGCGCGACCTCCTCGGCAGGGCCCTCCTGGGACTCCTGGGGCCTCCGCCGGGATGAAGGGCCGTCCGCTCACGGGCGGAGGGTTCCGGTCTCGATGGCCCGGGCCGCCGTCCGTGAGAGCACCTGGACCCCGACGATCATCGCCGCGAAGCGCTCGTCCTTCGTCAGGCCCTGCTTGAACCGGGAGTAGATCTGCTGCGCGATCACCGACACCTTGAAGAGTGACAGCACGTAGTGGAACGCGATTCCCCTCGTGTCCCTGCCACTCTTCTCCGCGTACCGCGCCACCAGCTCCTCGCGCGTCAGGTTGCCCGGCAGCATCGTCGGCCCGAAGGGCAGCGCCCGCCGCGCCTCGGGATCCGATGCCTCGGCCCAGTACGCCAGCGCCATCCCCAGGTCCGACAGCGGATCGCCGATCGTCGCCATCTCCCAGTCCAGCACCGCGCGGATGCCCGGGAGCCGGTCCGGATCCAGCACCAGGTTGTCGTACTTGTAGTCGTTGTGGATCAGCGTCGGCGCCAGCTCCGCCGGCAGGTTCCCCGCCAGCCACTTCGCCACCTGCTCCATCTCGGGGATGTCGTCCGTCCTCGCCTTGCCGTAGCGCTCCGTCCACCCCGCCACTTGCCGGCCCAGGTACCCCTCCGGCTTTCCGATCTCCCCCAGTCCCGCCGCGCGCCAGTCCACCGCGTGCAGCTCGACCAGGTTGTCCACGAAGTTCTCCGAGAGCTTCCGCATGAGCTCCGGCGTCAGCTCCACGCCCTTCGGAGGCTTCGCGCGGATGATGACCCCGCGCACCCGCTCCATCACGTAGAAGGGCACCCCCATCGGAGACTCGGTCTCCGCGCAGAACACCAGCGGGCGGGGCACCTTCGGGTACACCGGCAGCAGCGCGCTGAGGATCCGGTACTCCCGGCCCATGTCGTGCCCGGCCTTGATCGCCTTGGCTCCGAATGGCGGCCGGCGCAGCACCAGCTCCTGCTCGCCCATCCGCAGCAGGTACGTCAGGTTCGAGTGCCCTCCCGGGAACTGCTCCACCCCCAGCGGCCCCGTCAGGCCCGGCACCTTGTCCGCCAGGTACTTCTCCAGCCACGCGGCGTCCAACTCCTCCCCGGGACGCACCGCCCGCGTCCGGTCCAGCCACTCCGGCGTGCTCATTGAGCCCTCCCCTTCTTCGCTCCGTCCTTGTCTCAGCGTCTCAGCGCATCGTCTGGAGCTCGGGCTCCAGCAGGTGCGGCGTCCCGTTGAAGCTCCGCAGCGAGATGCGGTCTCCCGAGAAGAGGAAGTCCGTACAGGCCGTGTTCCACACCATGAGGCTCAGCGCGAAGATCTTCTCCGGGCTCGCCTCCAGCGTCAGCCCCGTCACCACCGCCATCGGCCCCGCCGAGGTGAACGCCGCCACCTCCGCCTTCCTCCACGGCTGGTGCATCATCTTCCGCAGCCCCGCCTCCACCCTCGACACGAACGTGCTCCAGCGCTCCACCGCTGGATCCTCCAGCTCGCCCCGCGCCCACGCCCTGCCCAGGGGATCCAACAGCCGGAACAGCCGCAGCGTTCCGTCCCTCCCCTCCAGTCCGCCCGACTCCACCACTTCCCGCACCCGCTCGTCCCGCTCCGCCAGCTTCGGCAGCAGCACCCGGAACAGCGGCTCCGCCGCGTACTCGTCCAGCTCCGGCAGCACCACCGGCTCGGGGAACCTCAGCCCTCGCGCCAGGTAGGCCGCCCTCACCGCCTCGCACGTCTGCTGATGGCGCCGGGCCGGCCCCACGTACACCGCCTCGAACGCGTGCTCCGACGCCGCCCACACCTCGCCCAGCCGCGCCGCTTGACGCGCACCCAGCTCCGACAGCCGGTCCCGGTCGTGCCACTCGCCGGACGTCTGCCCATGCCGCACCAGGGTCAACACTCCCATGCGCCAACTCCACCCCCGCTCCCGGGCGGGGCTCGGTCCCAGGTCCCTGCTCAGCTCACCTGCCACTTCCCCGAGGACACTTCCTCCAGGAAGCCCACCAGCGGCGGATTCACCAGCTCCGGCGCCTCCACCGTCGAGGTGTGCCCACCGCGAGCCATCTTCACCAGCTTCGAGCCCGCGATGGCCGCGTGGAGGCGCTCGGCCTTGGCCGGCACCGTGGCCACGTCCTCCTCGCCCACCATGATCAGCGTCGGCGTCCTGATGCTCGTCAGCTCCACGGACACGCCCCGCCGCCGGATGACCCCGTTCACCGCGCGCCAGATGTCGCGCCGGTTCTCCCTCAGCCGGCGCGCCCACTCTTCCCGCTCCGCCGAGCGCGCCGGATCCTCCAGGAACGTGCGGCCGAACATGATCTTCATCACCGGAGCCGCGGCCAGTCCCAGCCCGAGCCAGCGCGCGACGAAGTTGAGGCTCTTGTACTTCGGCACGTTCTCCACCGGCTCCGGGTCCGCCGAGGTCTCCATCAGCACCAGCGAGCGCAGCAGATCCGGCCGCCGGGCCGCCAGCCGCATCCCCACGAAGCCGCCCATGGACAGCCCCACGAAGTGGCACGGCCCCACGCCCAGCTTCTCGATGAGGCCCACCGCGTCCGCGAACACCGTCTCGATGTCCACGGCGTCCACCTTCCACACGTCGCTCTGGCCCTGGCCGCGGTGGTCGTAGGTGATGCAGCGGTAGCGGTCCTTCAGCGCCGCCACCTGCTTGTCGAACATCCGGCCGCTCCACAGGAGGCCGTGGCTGAACACGATGGGCTCTCCCGAGCCGCCGGTGTCCTCGTAATAGAGACGGGTGCCATTGACGTCCAGGAAGGGCATGGGGTGCTCCAGGGTTGAAGGCGGCTCACATCGCCGTGGTGCCACCGTCCACGACGAGCTCCGAGCCGGTCATCAGCTTGGACTCGTCCGAGGCCAGGTAGAGCACCGCGTAGGCGATGTCGTCCGGCTCGCCGATGCGGCCGAGCGGAATCATGCGCGCGAGCCGCGCCTTCCCCGCCGCCATATCACCCGTCAGGCTGGCCAGGTCATCCACCATGGGCGTCTCGATGAAGGTGGGGTGCACGGAGTTGCAGCGGATGCCGTAGCCCTTGCGCGCGCAGTGCAGCGCCACCGACTTGGTGAGCAGGCGCACCCCGGCCTTGCTCGAGCAGTACGCCGGCAGCGTGTCCACCCCCACCAGCCCCGCCACCGAGCTGATGTTGATGATGGAGCCCTTCGCGCCGCTCTGGCGCATGCCGCGGATGGCGTGCTTGCAGCCCAGGAACACGCCGTCCAGGTTCACGGCGTGCACGAGCCGCCACTCCTCCAGTGAAAGCGACTCGATGTCCTTGGACACGCCGATGCCCGCGTTGTTCACGACGACGTCCAGCCGGCCGAACGTGGCCACCACCTCGTCCACCACCCGCGCCCAGTCCGGCTCCTTCGTGACGTCCAGCGCCCAGGCGCGCGCGGACTCGCCCAGCGACGCGGCCACCTCCCGGACACCGGCCTCGTTGCGGTCGGTGAGCGCCACCCGGGCGCCCTCGCGCACCAGCATCGCCGCCGCGGCCTTGCCCAGCCCCGACGCCGCGCCCGTCACCAGTGCCACCTTGCCCTCGACTCTTCCGGCCATCACGTGCCTCCTGTCCCCGGGCTGCCCGTGGCGCACTCCTCCGGGGCTTCGACGGCGGCGGAGCCTACCCCGCCGTCCTCTCTGGCGGGCGGGGAATGTCGGCCCCGGGACGACGGTCCTGGCGCACCGCGTCTCCAAGGTGGCAAGCTCCAGCCAGAACAGGAGCATTCATGGACATCCATGGCTGGCAGTTGTGGATCCTCGCCGCGATCATCGGGGGAGCGCTGGAGATGGCCCTCCCCGGCTTCGTGGTGCTCTGGTTCGCCGTGGGGGCACTGGCTGCCGCCCTCATCGCGGCGTTGGGGCTGGGCATCAACTTCCAGCTCCTGGTCTTCATGGCCGTGTCGCTGGCACTCTTCGCCGGCTCGCGCACCATCTTCAAGAAGGCCTTCATGCGCAACGCGTCCAAGATGAAGACGGGCGTGGAGGCGATGGTGGGCCATGAAGCCGTGGTGACCGAGGCCCTCGTGGAGGGGCACGGCGGCACCGTGCGCATCAACGGAGAGCTCTGGTCCGCGCGCTCCCTCGGGGGCGGCGTGGCGGCGGGCGAGCTCGTCGTGGTCGAGCAGGTGGAAGGTTTGAAGCTCTGGGTGCGGCGCCCCGCCGCATCCCTGGAAGTGTCTCCGAAACAGAAGAAGGAAGGTCGTTAGATGGGTACTGCCCTCTTTGTCATTGGTGCGGTGGCCGTGGTGTTCGCCATGGTCAAGGGCCTGCGCATCGTTCCCCAGGCCAAGGTCATGGTGGTGGAGCGCCTGGGAAAGTTTCACAGCGTCGCGACCAGCGGACCGAACATCCTCATCCCGTTCTTCGACTCGCCCCGCGTCATGGAGATGCGCGTCGGCAACCGCTACTACCGCAGCCACCTGGTGGACCTGCGCGAGCAGGTCATGGGCTTCGAGACGGTGCAGGCCATCACCCATGACAACGTCACCATGGAGGTGGGCTCGGTCATCTACTACCAGATCGTGGATGCCGCGAAGGCGCTCTACGCGGTGGAGAACCTGGCGCTGGCCATCGAGCAGCTGACGATGACGAACCTGCGCAACATCATGGGCGGACTGACGCTGGACCAGACGCTCACCAGCCGCGAGACGGTCAACACCAAGCTGCGCATGGTGCTGGACGAGGCCACCGAGAAGTGGGGCGTGAAGGTGACGCGGGTGGAGCTGCGCGAGATCGAACCGCCCGCGGCCATCAAGGACGCCATGGCCAAGCAGATGACGGCCGAGCGCGAGCGCCGCGCCGAGGTGACCAAGGCCGAGGGAGACAAGTCCGCGGCCATCCTCCAGGCCGAGGGCGAGAAGATCTCGCGGATCCTGCGCGCCGAGGCCGAGCGTGACGCGGAGGTGGCGCGCGCCGAGGGCCGCAAGCGCGCCACGCTGCTGGACGCGGAGGCGAAGGCCGAGGCCACGCGGCTCGTCTTCGATGCCGTGAACTCCGGTGGAGGCGCGACGCCCGAGGTGCTGGCGCTGCGCTACATGGAGACGCTGCAGGAGCTGGGCAAGGGCGACAACAAGATGTTCGTCCCCTACGAGGCCACGACGGCGCTGGGCAGCATCGCGATGCTCAAGGAGGTGTTCGCCAAGGAGGGCACCACCCAGTCGCAGCCCGCGTCGGGCGCGGCGGCCCGGAGCGCCCAGGCGCTCTCGCGCACGCTGCAGACCCAGCCGCCCGCGGTGCCGGTGCGCAACCGCCCGGCGCTCCCCTCCGAGGAGTAGTCCGGAGCAGCCTCGGCGGAACAATCCGCGCGAAGCACTCCGCGCGGATGCGTCACCATCCCCTCTCCCCCTGGGAGAGGGACGGGGTGAGGGTCTCTCGGTTCGCGGGTTGGAACCTTTCGCGCGCCCCATTGTCCGAGGGGTTGCTCATTCACAAGGAGAGCACATGTCCATTTCGGATGCGTTCATCGCAGGTGGTTGGGGGATGTACCCCACGCTCATCGCGGGTCTGGCGCTGCTGGGGACCTGCCTGCGGTACGCCAGCCGTCCAGAGTCCCGCTACGTTCCATTGATGATCGCCCTGGGGCTATTCACGCTGTTCGCGGGGTGCCTGGGCTTCACCACGGGCATCATCACCATGCTGCGCTTCTACGCTGAGATGCAGGGCGAGCCGAGGCCGGCCATCCTGTACTACGGGTTCCAGGAGTCGCTGCACAACGTGGCCCTGGCGCTCCTGCTGACCACGATGTCGACGCTGGCCGCGTCCGTTGGCGCCTGGCGGCTCGCCCGGCAGGCGCAGGCGGCCGCCGCGACCGTGCCCGCTCGCTAGAACGAGCGCGTCAGGGATTGCGCGGGGGCCCGTCAGTGGTTAAAAGTTCCGGGCGCTGCAGTCCGAGCCCGGAATTCCGGGCCCCCTCGAACACGAGGCTTCGTACTCCATTGAAGATCCACTCCTGAATCGTCGGCGCTGTCCCCAGCCAACCCCCGGGCCCCTCGTGCGTGCCCGGTACGATTCCGGAGTACCTCGTGTCACTCGTTCGCGCCCACCGCGTCTCTTTCGCGTTCTCCGACGCCGTTCCCCTCTTCTCCGACGCTGAGTTCCACCTGCCCGCGGGCTGGACCGGCCTCGTCGGCTCCAACGGCGCCGGCAAATCCACCCTGCTGCGGCTGATCTCCGGCGAGCTCCAGCCCTCGGACGGACACCTCCGCTTCGAGCCGCCCTCGGCCCTCATCCACCTCTGCCCGCAGCGCGTCGAGGAGATCACCCCCGACATCACCGCGCTCTCGGAGGCGTATGACTCGCGCTCGAGGCGGATGCTGGGCCAGCTCGCGTTGGATCCCACCGCCCTGGAGCGGTGGCCCACGCTGTCACCCGGCGAGCGCAAGCGCTGGCAGATCGGCGCCGCCCTGGCGCGCGAGCCAGACGTGCTGCTGCTCGACGAGCCCACCAACCACCTCGACGCCGAGGCCCGGGAGTGGCTCATCTCCGCGCTGCGCCGCTTCCGCGGGGTGGGCGTGGTCGTCTCGCACGACCGCGAGCTGCTCGAGGCCCTCACCACCTCCACGCTGCGCGTCCACGGGGGCACGGTGCGCCTGTGGCCCGGGGCCTACACCGCCGCGCGCGAGGCCTGGGAAGCCGAGCTGGAGGGCCGCCGCAGCGCCCGGCACCAGGCCCAGGAGGAGCACCGCCGTCTCCAGCAGCGGCTTACGCAGACGCGCCGGGAGCAGGAGGCCGCCTCCGCCGCGCGCAACACGGGCAGCCGCATGAGGGACAAGTACGACAGCGACGCGCGCACCCTGGGCGCCAAGAACCTCGTGAACTGGGCGGATGCCCGTCTGGGCCGCAGCGTGACCCTCATCCGCCGCGAGACCGAGCGCGCCGCCAGTGCCGTCGAGTCCATTGAGGTGGAGAAGACGCTCGGCCGCTCCATCTTCGTCGACTACGTGCGCCCGCCCCACGCGCTGGTGTTCAGCCTCGACGTGCCCCGGTTGTGCGCGGGCGAGGTGGAGCTGTTCGGTCCGCTGCGGCTCGACGTGCCGAGGGACGCCCGCATCCGCATCGAGGGTCCCAACGGCGCGGGGAAGAGCACCCTGCTGCGGGCCCTGCTCGAACAGGCGCGAGTGCCACTGGAGCGCGTGCTGTACGTGCCGCAGGACCTGAGCGCGGACGAGGCCGAGGAGGCCCTCGAGTCGGTGCGCGAGCTGCCTCCCACGGAGAAGGGCCGCGTGCTGTCCCTGGTGGCCGCGCTCGGGGTGGATCCGGATCGACTGCTCGCCACGGAGCAGCCGTCCCCTGGGGAGGCGCGCAAGCTGCTCATCGCGCGCGGGCTCGGGCAGCACGCCTGGGCGCTGGTGCTCGACGAGCCCACCAACCACCTGGACCTGCCCTCCATCGAGCACATGGAGGAGGCCCTGCACGAGTACCCCGGGGCCCTGCTGCTGGTGACGCACGACGCGCACTTCGCGCAGCGCTGCACCACCACGCGCTGGCGCGTGCGCGAGGGCGGCGTGGACGTCACCTCGGATTGACGGCCTGGCCCCTACTGCTTCCGGGGCTCGGGCGGGAAGTCCTCCAGCAGCTCATCAGCGGCCTTGTTGATGAGCTTCTGGCTCTTCTTCGCGTCCATGTTCTCGGACAGCTCGGCTTCCGCCGTACCGCGCCAGACGAGCTTGTTCGAGTCGCCATCCACGACATCGAGGATGAGCGTCCCCTCGCGGTACTCGCGGACGACGGGCTGGGCGGCCAGCCCCGCCCCGCCGTACGCGACCGGGCCGAAGAAGGGGTCGTACCAGGGGTCCCAGGAGTAGCCGTAGAAGTTGTTGATGTAGTCCACGTCTACCTTCTCGTCGATGGCGCCGTGCCAGCCCACCTTGAAGTCCGCGCTCTGGCCCTCCTCCACCTTCTGGTAGCCACGGGCCTGAAGCTCCCGGTCCACCGCCAGCTGGACGCGCGCCTGGATGATGGGGTTGTAGATGCGAGGATCCGCCCCCTCCTTCATGGGCAACCAGGCGTAGGTGCGGTACGAGTCCAATGCCTGCACGGAGTTGGGGTCGTAGTTCGTGCTCGTCTTGATGCTCGTGCAGGAGGCGAGCACCAGCACCAGCACCGCACCGGCCAGACGTAACGGCAAGGACATGGAGATCTCCTCCGCCCCCAGGGGCGGTTCGCTCCCCGACAATAGGCATCGGGAGTCCTCCGCCACCGGGACGCGGGAACCTGTCTGCCCCTCCCTCCGGTCGGATCCTGTCCCTTGACCCCAGCTGGGCCGCGCGAGACGCTGAAGGCATGAGCAACACGCGTCCGGTGCTGCACTTCGTCGCAGGGAAGGTGGGAGCGGGAAAGACCACGCTCGCTCGCAAGCTCGCGCTCGAGGTCCCCGCGGTGCTCATTTGCGAGGACCAGTGGATCGCCTCGCTCGGTGGCGAGGTGAAGACGCTGCAGGACTACGTGCGCGCCGCCGCCCGCTGCCGCAAGCTGCTGGTGCCGCACCTGCGCGACATCCTGCGCGTGGGGGCCTCGGTGGTGCTCGACTTCGCGGGGAACACGGCACGCGATCGCGCCTGGGTGCGCAGCATCTTCGAGCCCGCGGGGGCGGACCACGTGCTGCATGTCCTCGACGTGCCGGAGACGTTGTGCCTGGAGCGCCTGCGCCAGCGCAACGCCGAGCGCCCCGAAGGTCTGTTCTGGGGCGAAGTGAGCGAGGCACTCTTCCACGAGGTGACGAAGTATTACGTGCCTCCCTCGGAGGAGGAGGGTTTCCGCGTCGTGCGTCACAACGCCTCACGCGATCTCTAAGCCGGCGTCACCTCGGACGCCCCCTCCCCTGGCGGCGGGCCCTCTCCGGACTCGCCTCCGCGCGCAGTCCCTCTGTGATCGCCAGGAGCTCCGCGCGCAGCCACTGGCTGCGGGGCTCGCCGTCCACCTGACGGTGCCAGTAGAGGTGGAGTTCCACGGGCGGGAGCGCCACCGGCATCGGCAGGAGGTGGTTGCCGAGAGGCGCATTGAGCGCCGCCGCGTAGCGCCGCGGCATGGTGAGGAGCAGGTCCGAGTCAGCGACGATGCGGTACGCCGCCTCGGGGTGCTGGCAGCGCACGGCGACTTCCCGCTGGTAGCCCAGGCGGCTGAGCCCCAGGTCCTCGAGGGCCAGACCCGTGCGCCGAGAGGACACGGTGACGTGCCGCGCCGCCAGATATGCCGCGATATCCAGCCTCCGCCGCCGCGCGCTGACCACGCAGAAGGTGTCACGCATCAATACCGTGTGGCGCAGTTCGGCGCCGGTCGGCTGCGCCACGTCCACGGCCAGATCCAGTCTCCCCGACGCGAGGTCCCTCTCCAGGCTGGCCCGGTCGAGCCGCACGCTCGCCACCCGGACCTGAGGGGCACTCTCGCGCAGCCGCGAGACGAACCGAGGAAGCAGTGAGGGCTCCAGCTCGTCGTTCATCGCGAGGATGACCTGGCCCGCATCGCGCCGGGGGTCGAAGTGACGGGTGCGCGCCACCGCCTGCTGGAAGAGCGAGAGCGCCTCCTGGATCCCCGGGGCTAGACGCTCGGCAAGCGGGGTGGGCGCCACTCCGCGCCCCTGCCGCACGAAGAGCGGGTCATCGAGCTGCTCCCGCAGGCGCGCCAGGGCGTGGCTCACCGCCGACTGGCTCAGGAACAGGACCTCGGCGGCCCGCGTGAAGTTCCGCTCCCGGTAGACGACGTCGAACACCCGGAAGAGGTTGAGGTCGAGCTGGGACAGCCTCGCTGATTCATGAGCCTCATTCATGGCAACACATGACCAACATTCACTGGCTTCATCAAGGGGCCCGGCCGCAGGATGGGGCGGCGAAACAAGGGGCCTGCCATGAACTTCGAGCCGAGTGACCGTTCCAAGGACTACCGCGAGCGCGTGCGGCGCTTCATCCAGAAGCACATCCAGCCCGTGGAGGCTCAGTACTGGGCGCAGATCCGCTCGGCCAGCCATGGCGGTGACTGGCGGCGCTGGAAGATCCCCCCCGTCATGGAGGAGCTCAAGGCTCGCGCCCGGGCCGAGGGCCTGTGGAACCTCTTCCTGCCCGACGCGAAGCTCGGCGCGGGCCTCAGCACCCTCGAGTACGCACCCATCGCCGAGGAGACGGGCCGCAGCTTCATGGCTCCCGAGGTCTTCAACTGCAACGCCCCGGACACCGGCAACATGGAGGTGCTCTGGAAGTACGGCTCCGAGGAGCAGAAGGCGCGCTGGCTCACGCCGCTGCTCGCCGGGGAGATCCGCTCCGTCTTCTGCATGACCGAGCCCGATGTGGCCTCCTCGGACGCCACCAACATGCAGGCCACGGCCGTCGTCGAGGGCGACCAGGTGGTGCTCAACGGGAAGAAGTGGTGGTCGAGCGGCATCGGTGACCCCCGGGCGAAGATCATCATCTTCATGGCCCGCACCGCCAATGAGGGAGGCGATCGCCACCATCAGCACTCGATGGTGCTGGTGCCGCTGGACACCCAGGGCGTGGAGATCCAACGCATGCTCCCGGTGTACGGCGACTACGACGAGCCGCACGGCCACGGCGAGGTGCACTTCCGCGACGTGCGAGTGCCACTCTCCAACATCATCGCGGGCCCGGGACGGGGCTTCGAGATCGCCCAGGGACGCCTCGGGCCCGGCCGCATCCACCACTGCATGCGCTGCATCGGCGCGGCGGAGCAGGCGCTCGATCTGATGATCGACCGCGGCATGAACCGCACCGCCTTCGGCAAGCCGCTGCTCAACCTCGGCGGCAACCGCGAGCGCGTCGCCGAGGCGCGCATCGCCATCGATCAGGCCCGTCTGCTCACGCTCTACGCCGCCTGGAAGCTGGACGAGCTGGGCGCCCTCGGCGCGATGAGTGAGATCTCCGCCATCAAGGTCGTGGCGCCCAACGTGCTTCAGAAGGTCGTGGATGACGCCATCCAGATCCACGGTGGCGCCGGGGTGTCGCAGGACACGCCGCTCGCGAGCTTCTTCGCCCAGGCGCGCACCCTGCGGCTCGCGGATGGACCGGATGAGGTCCACAAGGGCCTCATCGCCCGCATCGAGCTCTCCAAGCGCGGGTTCTCCAGGAGCCGGGAATCATGAGTGACCAGCGCATCTTCATCACCGGCGGCGCCAGCGGCCTCGGACAGGCCATCGCCCTGCGCTACGCCCGGGCGGGCTGGCGTGTCTGCATCGCCGACGTCAACGACACCCGGGGCGCGGAGACCCTGAAGACCCTCTCCTCCCTCACCTCGCATGCGCACTACCTCCGCTGCGACGTGACGCGCGAGGAGGACCTGCGCGCGGCCTCCGAGTGGCTCGCCTCCAACTGGGGCGGTGTCGACGTGGTGGTCAACAACGCCGGCGTGGCCCAGGCCGGTGCCATCGAGGAGGTCCCGCTCGCCGACTGGCAGTGGATCATCGACATCAACCTCCTGGGCGTCGTGCGCGGCTGCAAGGTCTTCACGCCGCTGTTCAAGCGCCAGGGCCACGGCCACTTCGTCAACGTGGCCTCCATGGCCGGGCTGCTCGATGTGCCGATGATGAGCAGCTACAACGCGACCAAGGCCGCCGTCGTCTCGCTGTCGGAGACACTGCACAACGAGCTCTCCGATGACCGCATCGGCGTCAGCCTCGTCTGCCCGTCCTTCTTCAAGACCAACCTCACCGAGTCGCTGCGCACCTCCAACTCCGGGCTGCGGACGGCCATGGGCAAGCTGCTCGAGCGCTCGCCCATCACCGCGGAGGACATCGCCGATCGGATCTTCCGGGCCGTCGAGCGGCGCGACTTCTACGTCCTCCCCCACTCCGAGGGCCGCCAGGCCTGGTTGATGAAGCGCCTCCTCCCGCGCGGCCTCTATTCCTCGATCATCCGCAAGCGCACCCGCCGGATGCGCGGGCTCGGAGGGACGCAGCAGGCATGACTCCCGCTCTCGATGAGGCCAGGGCCGTGCGCGCGGGCGAGGAGCTCGACGTCCCCGCCGTGGATGCATGGCTGAAGGCCCAGGTGCCCTCGCTAGAGGGCACCCCCAAGGTCACCCAGTACGCGGGCGGTGCCTCCAACTGGACCTACCGCCTCGAGTACGCCAACCGCGACCTCATCCTGCGGCGGCCTCCCGCGGGAACCAAGGCGAAGTCCGCGCACGACATGGCGCGCGAGTACACGGTGCAGAAGGCGCTCAAGCCCGTCTACCCCGCCGTGCCCACCATGATCGGGCTGTGCCAGGACCCGGCCGTCATCGGCGCCGAGTTCTACGTGATGGAGCGCATCGCCGGCCTCATCCCCCGCTCGCGCCTGCCCGCCGGGCTGCGGCTGGACGCGGCGCAGACCCGCCAGTTGTGCCTCAACGTCATCGACAAACTCATCGAGCTGCACCGGGTGGACTACCGCGCCGTGGGGCTCGAGTCGCTCGGCAAGGGCGCTGGCTACCCCCGGCGGCAGATCGAGGGCTGGTCGGATCGCTACGAGAAGGCCCGCACCTGGAACGTCCCCAGCTTCCGCTCCGTGCGCGACTGGCTCGCGGCCCATACCCCCGGCGACGTCTCCACCTGCGTCATCCACAACGACTGGCGCTTCGACAACGTGGTGCTCCACCCCGAGCGCCCCACCGAGGTCATCGGCGTGCTCGACTGGGAGATGGCCACCCTGGGAGATCCGCTGATGGACCTCGGCAACACCCTCGCCTACTGGGTGCACGCCGACGACCCCTGGCTGATGCGCATCACCCGCCGCCAGCCTACGCACCTGCCCGGCATGCTCCGGCGCGAGGAGGTGGTCGCCTACTACCTCGAGCGCACCGGGCTGAAGCCAGCCAACTGGGCCTTCTACGAGGTCTACGGCCTGTTCCGCCTCGCCGTCATCGCCCAGCAGATCTACTACCGCTACCACCACAAGCAGACGCGCAACCCGGCGTTCAAGAACTTCTGGATCCTCGTCAACTACTTCGACTGGCGCTGCCGGGGCATCATCCGGAAGGCGCGCTGAACCGCTCGCTGACACGTCAGAAGCCGGGCTGACATGTCATCCGGAGTGTCAGCGGGCTGCCCTGGCGTCCGTTCCCGGGCCCGAGGCCCGTCCTCTCGCGGGGTTCCACGCAGGAGGGTGCTGGCCCGGCCCGTGCACTTCAAACAGCCAACTGATGGAAACAGGACTTTGCGCTCGGCGTGCTCCTGGTAGTAGACGCCGCGCCTGAGGTCCCCCATCCACTCCGCGAGTCCGCCGTGCTTCCTGTCCACGCCCTTCTGTCCGCCTTCCTGACGTTCCAGGCCCCCGCTCCCGCGCAGCCCGCCACCCCGGCGCAGCCCTCCGCGCCGGCGCGGGCCACCACCTCCGAGGAGGCCACCAGCGCCGCCGAGCGCGCCGCGTCCTCCGCCGAGCGCGCCGCCGCCGCCGCCGAGCGCGCCGCCGAGGCCAACGCCCGCATGGCCGAGGCCATCGAGAGCCTCGCCCGCGGCATCGCCCGCACGGCGCCCGCCGCCGAGCAGCCCCCCGCCGAGCAGAAGCCCGAGACGGCCGCCGAGAAGAAGGAGGCCGCGAAGAAGGACGTCTGGGACGTCACCGTGGGCCTGGGCCTCATCTTCATCACCGGCAATGCCTCCACTGTCACCTTCAACGGCCTGATCGCGGCGGAGCGCAAGACGGAGAACTGGATCTACTCCGTCAAGGCCTCGGGCGTTTACGGTGAGAGCCGTCCCCCCGGGCTGGAGGGAGAGGTGGTGACGGTGTCGCAGGTGACGGCGCTCAACGCGGCCCTGCAGCTGCGCGGAGACCGCCGCTTCACCCAGAAGATCAGCGGCTACCTGCTGGGCGCCGTGGACGCGGACCACGTGAAGAGCGTGGAGTTCCGCGGCGCCGGCGAGGCGGGACTCGGCATCATCTGGCTGGACACCAAGCGCGCCGATGGAGGCGATGCCTTCCTGCGCACGGACATCGCCTTCCGTTACGCCCGGGAGACGCGCTTCCAGTACTACCCCACGCGCCTGGAGCTGCCGGATGTGTCACTCGGCGGCCCCCGCTTCGGCGCGGCCTTCCGTTACGGCATCGCCAAGGACGTCGCGTTCCTGGAGGAGCTGAGCGTGCTGCCCAGCCTCATCGAGGGCTCGCGCCTGCTCATCAACAGCCAGACGCAGCTGTCCGTGCGGCTGACGCAGACCCTGTCGATCGCCACCACCTTCCTCTTCCTCTACGACAGCGAGCCGGCCCAGGGGAAGCTGCCCACCGACACCTCGCTGTCGGTGAGCGCCGCGATCAGCTTCTAGCGTCCCGGGTCCGCTGGCGCCTCCAGGAACCCCCGGCTCACCAGTGAGCCGAGATAGGTCGACACCAGGCCGAGGTCCACGGGCGGGCAGGACGTCTCCGTCCCTTGCAGGGCCTCGACCGCCTGGCGGCTGTCACAGACCACCATCCGCGGCCCTCCCACGCCCCGATCCTCCAGCGGAATCTGCTGGAGGATCAGCAGCAGCTCACTGAGCTCCCGGTCGGCTCCGGCCGTCGAGGAGAGCCTGGCGAGCCACTCGTCGTAACGCAGGGTGCTCAGCCCGTAGCCGAAGGCATTCATGTGGCCCCACATCACGTCCGCGCCGATGAGGTGCGGATTGACGATGTGGTACGTCTTGCCGAGTGCCTCCGGGCGCAGCGACAGCTCCACGATGGCGCCGCTCACGTAGTCCACGGGCGTCAGATCGATCAGGGGCTCGAGGTGCGGAGCCGCTCCCAGCCGGATGCACCCCTTGAGCGTCCTGCACACCAGGTCGTCCGTGTTCCAGGCACCCGTCCGGCTGTGGCCGGTGACCCGCCCGGGCCGGTAGATGGTGACGGGCAGCCCGCGCCGCGAGGCCTCCTTCACGAGCTTCTCGGCCACCCACTTGGTCTGCGAGTAGCCCCCCACCACGCTGGTGGGAGCGTCGAGCGGTGCGTCCTCGAGGATCGGCTCCTTGCGCCCCAGGGGCAGCACGGAGATCGTCGAGACGTAGTGCAGCGGCTTGGCGCGCGTCCGCGTGGCGAGCCGGAGGATCTCCCTCGTGCCCTGCACGTTGGCCGCCCGCATGGAGTCGTAGAGGTAGAGGAAGTTCACGAGCGCGCCGTTGTGGTAGATGGCATCCACCTCCTCCGACAGCCGCTGGAACTCCGCCTCCGAGAGCCCCAGCAAGGGCTGGCTGATGTCGCCCCGGATGGGGACGATGCGCTGCGCCAGGTCCTCACTCCAGAGCGAGTAGCCCTCCAGGTTCTTGCGAATCCTGCGCAGCCCGTCTTGCTCCGACTCGCAGCGCACCAGGCAGTAGATGCGCGCCTGCGTCTTGCGGCAGAGCTCCTCCAGGAGGAACGCACCGAGGAAGCCCGTGGCGCCCGTCAGCAGAAGGGTGCGCGGAGCCCCCGGGGAGGCCGCCGGCACCTTCCCCGGATCGATCTCCGCCTCGAGCACGGCGTCCGCCTCCATCCGCGCCGCCGTGTCGTCGGCCTGGAACGTTCCCTCGCGCACGGCCTCGATGGCGCGCGCCATCTCCGCCAGGGTCGGCGCCTGCAACAGGGCCCTCAGGGGAATCTCCACCACGAACGCCGAGCGCGCGAGACCGAGCACCCGGTAGAGCAGGAGCGAGTGCCCGCCAATCTCGAAGAAGTTGTCGTGGATGCCCACCTGCTCCACGCCCAGGGCCTGGCGCCAGATGGCGGCCAGGGACTCCTCGGCGGGAGTCCGGGGCGCGACGTGCTCGCGGGTCTGCCGCACCCGCCCACTCCGCGGAGCGGGCAGCGCGCCGCGCTCCAGCTTCCCGTTCGGCAACAGCGGCATGGCCTCGAGGATCACGAACGCCGAGGGCACCATGAACTCGGGCAGCTTGGACTTCAGGTAGCTCCGGAGCTCGGAGGGCTCGGGCGCCTGCTCGCCGCGCGCGACCACGTACGCGACGATCTGCTTCTCCGTCCCCGCGTCCTCCCGCACCACCGCCACGGCGTCGCGCACCGAGGGGTGCTGCGCCAGCACCGCGCCAATCTCCCCCAGCTCGATGCGGAAGCCCCGCAGCTTCACCTGGTGATCCAGGCGGCCCAGGTACTCGAGCTCGCCCGTGGGCAGCCACCGCGCCAGGTCCCCCACCTTGTACATGCGCGCGTCCGGCCCGGGGCCGAAGGGAGACCGGAGGAACCGCTCCGCCGTGAGCTCCGGGCGGCCCAGATACCCTCGCGAGACTCCGGCACCGCCGATGTAGACCTCGCCCGGCACCCCCACCGGAACCGGCTGCAGGTCCTGATCCACCACGTACACCTGGGTGTTCCCGACGGGACGCCCGACGTTCGGCGTCTCCCCGCGCTTCACGAGCGAGTACGTCGAGTAGGTCGTGGTCTCGCTCGGACCGTAGAGGTTGTACACCTCCCTCACGTGCCCCAGCGCGTAGACCTGATCCACGAGCGCCCCCGAGAGCGCCTCTCCCGCCAGGTTGACGATGCCCACCGAGGGCGGGATGACGGCACCGGCCCGGAGCAGCGCGGCCATGGCCGAGGGCACGGTGTTGAGGAGCGTCACCTCCCCGACCGCGGGCAGCTCCGGCAGCTCCAGCGCGTTCCTCGCGAGGATCACCCGGCCACCGACGGACAGCGGGGCGAAGATCTCGAAGACGGAGATGTCGAAGCAGATGGACGTCGAGGCCAGCGTCCCCGCGAGGTCCTTGGGCGCCCAGACGCGCGTGGCCCAGACGAGGAAGGCCACGGCGTTGCGGTGCTCGATCATCACGCCCTTGGGCCTGCCCGTGGAGCCCGAGGTGTAGATGAGGTAGGCGACCTTCTCCGGCGCCGTCGTGTGCTGGGGATCCTCGGTGCTCTCGGCGCCGATGGTGGGCCAGTCCGTGTCCAGGCACAGCCGGCGCGCCGTGCAGGCCGGCAGCTCCGGGACGAGCCGCTGCTGGGTGATCAGCACCGGCACCTGGGCGTCCTCGAGGATCAGCGCCTGCCGCTCCTGGGGATAGGCGGGATCCAGCGGGACGTAGGTGCCTCCCGCCTTGAGGATGCCCAACAGGCCAACGACGATGTCCTCGGTGCGCTCGACGCACAGGCCGACGCGCGTCTCGGGCTGGATGCCGAGCCGCAGCAGGTGGTGGGCGAGCTGGTTCGCACGGCGGTTGAGCTCGGCGTACGTGAGCGTCCGCGTGCCGGAGATGACCGCCACCGCCTCCGGAGTCCTCCGGACCTGGGCCTGCACCAGCTCGTGCATGCACACCGCCGGGTAGTCGAGCGCCGTGTCATTCCACTCGACGAGGAGCTTGTGCCGCTCCTCGGGCGAGAGGAGCGACACCGCGCCGAGCCGGGTGTTCACGTCCTGGGCGAAGGACGAGAGGACGGCGCTCAGCCCCTGGAAGAGCTGCTCCGCGTCCTGCCCGCTCATCCGGGCGGTGTCGAAGGCCATGGAGACGTGCATCGACTCGCCCGGCATCACCACCACGGTGAGCGGGAAGTTGTTGCGCTCCACGGCCCGCACGTTCTCGATCCGTTGCGCGCTGCCGCTCCGGTCGAGCGCGCCCTCGAGCGGGTAGTTCTCGAAGACGACGATGGTCTCGAACAGCGCGGCCTGCCCCCGGACAGGGGACGCCGCCTGGACGTCCACGAGCGGCGTGTCGGCCTGCTGCTCCAGCTCCAGGTGCTGCGCCGACACCTGGGTGAGCAGCTCGGCCAGGGTGCCCCCCTCCTTCATCCGCACGCGCAGCGGCAGCGTGTTGATGAAGAGGCCCACCATCGACTCGGAGCCGGCGAACCCACCGGAGCGGCCGGAGACGGTGACACCGAACAGCACGTCCTTCGACATGCCCCGCTTGGCCAGCACCACCGACCAGGCGGCCTGCACCACGTTGGCGGGCGTGACCCGGCAGGACCGGGCCACCTCCTGCAAGCGGGCCGTCAGCGCGGGAGCGAGCGTGAAGTCACGCCGGCCGTACCCGGGCTCCTGGACCTCCGAGGGCTTGCTCACCGGGAAGGCCACGGGGCCGCCCCACCCCTCCAGGGACTGGCGCCAGAACGCGGCGCGCTCCTCCTGGGGACGGGCCGCCACGTGCGCGACGTGATCGCGGAACGGCCGTGCGGGCGTCAGCTGCGCGGGGCGCCCCGCCAACGCGGCGTCATAGGCTCCGAGCACGTCCTTGACCACCAGGGGCAGGGACCAGCCATCGAGCACCGTGTGGTGGAACGTCCAAACCAGCCGGACCCGGTCCGCCGCGCTCCGCAGCAGCGCGACCCGCATCATCGGCGCCTGGGCGGGATCCAGGCCCCGGGCACGCTCCTCCGCCAGCCAGGTCTCGAGGGCGCGCTCACGCTCCTCGGGGACGAGCCCCTGGAAGTCGCGCACGGCCACCTCGGGCTCCGCGTCGCGGAGGACGACCTGCACGGGCTGATCCAACCCCTCCCAGCGGAAGCAGGTGCGCAAGGCGCCATGGTGCCGCACCACCGTGCGCCACGCGTCCGCGAGCCGTGCCTCGTCCCACGTCCCCACCAGGTCACACGCCACCTGCTGGACGTACATGTCCGAGCGAGGCCCGGCCAGCACGTGGAACAGCATGCCCTGCTGCATCGCCGTCGCCGGCAGGATGTCCTCCACGTTCCCGGCCAGGGAGGCCCGCAGCGCCTCGGCCTGCTCGCGCGGCAGCGGACAGAGGGCGAAGGGCTCGGTGTGGCGGACCTCCTCGCCCGCCAGCGTGCCCGTCTCCGCACCCGCGGCCGAGGCCGCCAGCTCCCGCACCGTCTGGTGCAGGAAGACCTGCTTCGCCGTCAGACGCACACCTCGCTCCGCCGCCCGCGCCACCACGCGCAGGCGCGAGATGGAGTCACCGCCCAGCTCGAAGAAGTTGTCGTCGATGCCAACGCGGTTGGCGCCCAGCACCTCGCGGAAGACGTCGCACAGCGTGCTCTCCAGCGCGGTGCGAGGCTCCACGTACGACTCGAGCGCGACCGGCGTGGGATCCGGCAGGGCCTTGCGATCCACCTTGCCGCTCGGCGTCACGGGCAGCTCGGAGAGGAAGACGAAGGCCGCGGGCACCATGTACTCGGGCAGGGCCTTCGCCAGGAAGGCGCGCAGGTCCGTCGTCCCCAGGGCCGCCCCGGAACGGGCGACCACGTACGCCACCAGCCGCTTCTCTCCGTCCGCGCCCGCGCGAACCACCACGGCCGCGTGCACCACGTCCGGGTGCCGCACGACCACCGCCTCCACCTCGCCGGGCTCGATGCGGTGCCCGCGGATCTTCGCCTGGTCATCCATGCGGCCCGCGTACTCGAACGTCCCGTCATGACGAATGCGCGCCAGGTCTCCCGTCCGGTACATCCGGGAACCCGGGAGCAGCGGATCCAGGATGAACCGCTCCGCCGTCAGCTCGGGCCGGCCCACGTAACCGCGCGCCACGCCCTGCCCTCCGATGCACACCTCGCCCAGCGTCCCGCGAGGAACCAGCTGGCCCCGGGCATCCAGCAGCATCACGTACGTATTGGGAAGCGCCGAGCCGAGCGACACCGGCTTCCCCCGCTCGACGCGCGCCACCATCGACCACACGGTCGTCTCGGTGGGGCCGTACAGGTTCCACACCTCGCGGGCCCGCTGGCAGAGCGCCTCCGCCAGCTGCGCGGGCAGCGCCTCGCCTCCGGACAGGGCCACCAGCGAGGGCTCGCCCCTCCAGCCCGCCTCGATGAGCATGCGCCACGTGGTGGGCGTTGCCTGGAGATGGGTCACCTTCTCCGCGCGCGCCAGCGCCACCAGCTGCTCACCCGAGCGGGTCTGCTCCCGCGTGGCCAGCACGATGCGAGCCCCCGCCACCAGCGGGACGATCAGCTCCACCACCGAGATGTCGAAGGACAGGGTGGTGATGGCCAGCAGCGTGTCCTCCGCGCGCAGCGGAATCCGCTGGAGCAGGGCTCCCACGAAGCTCGAGAGCGCCCGGCGGGGAATCGCCACCCCCTTCGGACGTCCAGTGGAGCCGGAGGTGTAGAGCACGTATGCGAGCCGCTCGGTGTTGCCGGGCCGGGGCACCACGTCCCCGGACACCGGGAGTACCTCCTCCACGAAGAGGCGCGAGGCCTCCGTCTGGAACGGCAGCCGCGCGTCACGCGCGCTCACCACCACCTGCACCTGCGCGTCCTCCACCATGTAGGCCAGGCGGTCGGCGGGCAGCGACGGATCCAGCGGGACGTAGGCCGCACCGGCCAGCAGCGTCCCGAGCACCGAGGCCACCAGGTCAGGCGTGCGCTCCAGGTACAGGCCCACGCGCGACTCGGCCCCCACTCCGCGCAGCTCCAGCTCACGGGCAATGGCCGCCGCCCCCTCCAGCAGCTCGCGGTAGCTCAACGTCTGGCCCTGCCACGTGAGGGCCGGTGCATCGGGCTGACGGGCCACGGACGCGGCAATGGCCTCCATGACGTCGGTATAGGGCTCGCCGTGCTCAGGCCGGGACACCAGCTCCGTCCGCTCGGCGGCGGGGATGACGGACAGCTCCCCCACGGCGCGGTTCGGGGCCTCCACGACGGACTCGAGCACCGTGCGGAAACGCTCCGCCATGCGCCCCAT
Source organism: Archangium gephyra (assembly GCF_042230915.1). Classification (GTDB taxonomy): domain Bacteria; phylum Myxococcota; class Myxococcia; order Myxococcales; family Myxococcaceae; genus Archangium; species Archangium gephyra_B. The sequence goes on from NZ_CP102578.1 coordinate 6,635,874, forward strand.
GGTGGCCGCGCTGAACAGGTCGGCGTTGTACTTGAAGCAGCCGAACAGCTCGCCTTCGATCTCCGCCATGTCCAGCGTGAGATCCAGCTGCCCCTCCTGCTGCGTCAGGGGCAGCGGCTCGAGCACGAGCCCCCCACGCGACACCGGGTGCGCCGGGGCCCCGGGCGTGAAGAACGGCGTCAGCTCCGGCAGCACGAAGGCCTTCTGCAGGCCGAACATCACCTGCATGAGCGGCGGGCGGCTCGGATCCCGCTTGATCTCCAGCTCCTGCACCAGCCGCGCGAACGGATAGGCGTCATGCTGGAACGTCTCCAGGACGTCCGCGCGCACCGCACCAAGCAGCTCCTGGAAGGACTGCTCCGGGTTGATCCGCGCCCGCAGGAGCACCGGGTTCACGAAGTAACCCACCGTGCCCTCGAACTCGCGCCCGTGGCGTCCAGCCGTCGGCGTGCCGACGAGGAAGTCACGGTGGCCGGTGCTGCGGTGCAACAGCGCCTCGAAGGCCGCCAGCAGCACCACGTAGAGCGTCGCTCCCGCTCCCCGTGCGACCTCCTTGAGCCGCTCCGTCAACCGCCGGTCCAGGCGCAGGGTGGCGATCGCTCCCCGGTACGTCTGGAGCGGCGGGCGGGGGAAGTCCAGCGGCAGCTCCAGGACCGTGTTGGCCCCCTGGAGCTTCTGCTTCCAATACGCCCCGAGGCGCTCTCCCTCGGGGCTCGCGAGCAGCTCGTTCTGCCAGCGCACGAACCGCCCGTAGTCC